>DJXI01000041.1:27792-30503 GCA_002449695.1 Verrucomicrobia bacterium UBA7008
TCGTCTCGCAGCTGCACCGCTCGCCCGGCATCTCGACCGAGCGCCAGGTCCACGCGAACGGCCAGCCGCTCCTCTCCGTGCGCATCATCCCCGACCGCGGCAACTGGATCGAGGTGATGTTCGACACGAACGACATCATGTGGTGCTTCATGGACCAGCGCCGCCGCCGCCGGAAATTCTACGCGACGACGCTCCTGCGGGCGTTCGGCCACGGCAGCGACGAGCAGATCATGTCGCTCTTCTACGATTTCAAGCGCCTGCCCACGGGCAACACGTACTCGGAGCGCGACCTGCGCCTTCTCGTGATGAAGGACGACCTCGTCGACGCCGACTCCCAGGCCGTGATCGCGCGCCGCTACGACCCCGTCACCCCCGCGATGATGGAGCAGATCGCCGCGGCGAACATCCCCGAGGTGGAGGTCGTCGACGTCTCGGTCGACAACGGCACCTTGATCAAGACGCTGCGCGAGGACGCGAAGGCGGGCATCCACAACGAGGAGGACGCGCTGCGCGAGATCTACAAGCGCATGCGCCCGGGCGATCCGCCCACCGCGACGAACTCGAAGCAGATGATCCGCCGGATGTTCTTCGAGCGCGCGCACTACGATCTCGGCTACGTCGGCCGCCACAAGATCAACAAGAAGCTCCACCTCGAAGGGCTCGTGCCGAACGACCTGCGCACGCTGATGGAAGGCGGCATCGACGTCATCGAGGCGATTCGCCTCCTTCTCAAGATCTTCGTCGGCAAGGAGCAGACGGACGACATCGACCATCTCGGCAACCGCCGCGTCCGCACGACGGGCGAGCTGCTGGAGAACCAGTGCCGCATCGGCCTCGCGCGCACGGAGCGCCTCATCCGCGAGCGGATGACGATCCACGACCCGAACTCGGGCCTGCTCTCGCCCGGCCGCCTCGTCAACTCCAAGACGTTCAGCGCGGTCGTGACGGACTTCTTCGCGCGCAGCCAGCTGTCGCAGTTCATGGACCAGACGAATCCGCTGTCGGCCCTCGCGCACAAGCGGCGTCTGTCGGCCCTCGGCCCCGGGGGCCTGTCGCGCGAACGCGCGGGCTTCGAGGTCCGCGACGTCCACTCGTCGCACTACGGCCGCATCTGCCCGATCGAGACGCCGGAAGGCCCGAACATCGGCCTCATCTCGTCGCTCGGCATCTACGCGCAGGTCAACAAGTTCGGCTTCATCGAGACGCCCTACCGCAAGGTCATCGGCGGCAAGGTGACGAACGAGATCGAGTATCTCGCGGCGGACACGGAGGAGCAGTTCGTGATCGCCCAGGCGAACGCGCCGCTGAATCCCGACCGCACGTTCGCGGAGGAGAAGGTGACGTGCCGCTACAAGACGGAGTTCTGCGACAAGCCGGCGCACGAGGTCCAGTACATGGACGTCGCGCCGATGCAGGTCATCTCCATCGCGGCCGGCCTCATTCCGTTCCTCGAGCATGACGACGCGAACCGCGCGCTGATGGGCGCGAACATGATGCGCCAGGGCGTGCCGCTCCTGACGACCGAGCGCCCGTACGTGGGCACGGGTCTCGAGGGCGTGAGCGCCAAGGACAGCCAGGTCATCGTGACGGCGCTCGCCGACGGCGTCGTCGCGTACGTGAGCGCGGAGTTCATCATCGTGACGAAGGACGGGAAGCTGCCGGCGGGCGAGGCGATGTTCGCGCACGACCCGGAGAACGGCGTGTGGCGCTACGACCTCCAGAAGTTCCGCCGCTGCAACGCGGGCACGTGCTTCAACCAGAAGCCGATCGTCCGGAAGGGCCAGAAGGTCAAGGCGGGCGACTGCCTCGCCGACGGCCCCGCGACCGACCAGGGCGAGCTCGCGCTCGGCAAGAACCTGCTCGTGGCGTTCATGAGCTGGCGCGGCTACAACTTCGAGGACGCGATCCTGATCAACGAGCGCTGCGTGCGCGAGGACATGCTCACGTCGCTGCACATCGTCACGTTCGAGTGCGGCGCGCGCGACACGAAGCTCGGCCCCGAGGAGATCACCCGCGACATCCCGAACGTCAGCGAGGACGCGCTGAAGAACCTCGGCCCGGACGGCATCGTCCGCGTCGGCGCGGAGGTCAAGCCCGGCGACATCCTCGTCGGCAAGGTGACGCCGAAGGGCGAGACGGAGCTGTCGCCGGAAGAGCGCCTGCTGCGCGCCATCTTCGGCGAGAAGGCGGCGGACGTGCGCGACACGTCGCTCGTCGTGCCGCCCGGCACCACGGGCGTCGTCATGGGCGTGCAGGTCTCGACGAGCCAGGACGTGGCGACGGCCGACGACAAGTCGAGCAAGAAGGCGAAGAAGGACGCGGAGAAGAAGCGCAAGAACCAGATCGCCAAGCTCGAGAAGGATCTGACCGCGAAGCTCGCGGGCGCGGTGATGAACGAGAAGCTGCCGGTGGACATCACGGACACCGAGACGGGCGACATCATCATCCCGGCGAACAAGAAGATCAAGAAGAGCCAGCTCGCGGTGCTCGCCCGGGCGCACGCGCACTGGGACATGGAGCAGGGCCCGGCGCGCGACAAGATCGCGGCGATCCTCGATCCGTTCGAGGCGGAGTTCGCGGCGGTGGAGGACGCGGCCGACGGCACGGGCGGCCTCTTCGGCGACTTCGGCGGCGAAGGCGAGATCGTCAAGCAGGTGCGCGTGTTCCTCGTCGACAAGAAGAACCTGTCGGTCGGCGACAAGATGGCCGGC
>DJXI01000041.1:30586-32246 GCA_002449695.1 Verrucomicrobia bacterium UBA7008
CACGGCAACAAGGGCGTCGTCAGCCGCATTCTGCCGAGCTGCGACATGCCGTTCCTGCCGGACGGACGTCCCGTCGACATCGTGCTGAACCCGCTCGGCGTGCCGTCGCGCATGAACCTCGGGCAGCTGTTCGAGACCTACCTCGGCCTCGCCTGCCGCTACCTCGGCTTCCACGCGGCGACGCCCGTCTTCGACGGCGTCCAGGAGAGCGAGATCGACGAGCTCCTGCGCCAGGCGCGGGCCGTCCAGGAGAAGGAGGAGGGCGCGCAGAGCTGGATCACGCCGGAAGGCAAGACGGTGCTCTACGACGGTCTCACCGGCGAGCCCTTCGAGCAGAAGGTCGTCGTCGGCGTCATCTACATGCTCAAGCTCCACCACCTCGTCACCGACAAGCTGCACGCGCGTGCGGTCGGCCCCTACTCGCTCGTCACCCAGCAGCCGCTGGGCGGCAAGGCGCAGCTCGGCGGCCAGCGCATGGGCGAAATGGAGGTGTGGGCGCTCGAGGCCTACGGCGTCGCGTACGCGCTGCAGGAGCTGCTGACCGTCAAGTCCGACGACGTGCAGGGCCGCACGCGCATCTACGAGTCGATCGTCAAAGGCACGAACGTCCTCGAATCGGGCATGCCCGAGTCGTTCTCGGTCCTCATCCACGAACTGCGCGGCCTCTGCCTCGACACCCAGCTCCTGGGCGGCGACGCGGACGCGCGGCGCGGCAAGAAGGACGCGGCGCCGGCGGCGACGCCCGCACCGGCGGCGGCCGCGGCGGACGACCTCCTCGCGGGAGCGCTGAACCTCTAAGGGACCTCGACGACATTTAAAAGGAAAGAAAACATGAACCCTTACAACACTTCGGACATTTTCGGCGGCTCGTTCAGCTCGTCCGCCCACTATGACGCGATCAAGGTCCAGCTGGCGTCGCCCGAGACGATCCGCGGCTGGTCGCACGGCGAGGTCAAGAACCCCGAGACGATCAACTACCGCACGTACCGCCCCGAGCGCGACGGCCTCTTCTGCGAGAAGATCTTCGGACCGACGAAGGACTGGGAGTGCGCCTGCGGCAAGTACAAGCGCATCAAGAACAAGGGCGTGGTCTGCGACCGCTGCGGCGTCGAGGTGACGCTCGCGTCGGTGCGCCGCCAGCGCATGGGCCACATCGAGCTCGCGGTCCCCGTCAGCCACATCTGGTTCTTCAAGTGCTCGCCCTCGCGGATGGGGCTGCTCCTCGACAAGACGACGAGCGAGCTCGAGCGCGTCCTCTACTACCAGGACTGGATGGTCGTCGAGCCGGGCGACACGCCGCTCAAGGAAGGCCAGATCCTGACGGAGCAGGAGTGCGCCGACGCGCAGGAGAAGTACCAGGACGGCTTCAAGGCCGAGATGGGCGCGGAGGCGATCCGCAAGCTCCTGCGGAAGATCGACCTCAAGGATCTGATGCGCGAGCTGGAGGAGCAGATGGAGAACACCCGCTCCAAGCAGAACCGCAAGAAGATCGCCAAGCGCATGAAGGTGGTCGAGGGCTTCCGCACCTCCAACGCCAAGCCCGAGTGGATGGTGCTGGACGTGCTGCCCGTCATCCCGCCGGAGCTGCGCCCGCTCGTCCCGCTGGAGGGCGGCCGCTTCGCGACGAGCGACCTGAACGACCTCTACCGCCGCGTCATCA
>DJXI01000023.1 GCA_002449695.1 Verrucomicrobia bacterium UBA7008
TTTTTCCGGAAAAAGAGTCGTTCGCGCTCCTTTACACGTTTGAAGGGCGTGAATCGGGCCAATATGCTATAATGAGGGGTGATGGGTGAAGAGTTCGCATGGAACGACCGGTATGCCGGTGACGATGCCTGGGCCGAATGGTTTGAGATCTGTTCGGTCGCCGGGTGCCGCCCTGCGTTCGCTTCGCGCCTGCGCGAGCAGATTTCCTCCGCTATGTACGCCCGTCTCGCCCGCGCCGGAATCCCGCGCGAAGACGCGGGCGACGATCCTGTCGCCTTTTTCGACGCCTACTTCAGGCTCAAGGGATCGCGCGAGAAGGGCAAGCCCCTCAAGCTCTACTTCGCCCATCGCATCAAGGACGAGGGGATCGCGATGGTCGATTTCGTGTGCGGCACGCTCTTCGGCTCCGGCTCAGGGCGCGTTCGCGACATCGTCCTCGACTGGATCGCGGTCATCAAGGGCTGGAAGCCCCGCACCGTCGCCGGAGAAGACGGCAGCCGTCGCCTCGTGTGGGAGAACGCCGGCGACGAGAGCCTTGCCGCCGTCGAACAGGCGGAGGAACCGGAGTCGTTCGATTTTCTCGACGAGGAGCCGCTTCGCGCCGACGCGGAGCAGGTGCTCGCGGCGGTCGCGCGCCGCACGCGCCTCGCTTCCGCCGCAGTCGCGCTTCTCGTCTATGCGACTTCGCACGACATCGCGCTCACCGAGCCGTGCATTCTCGCCGCGCTCGGCGCGGGAAAGTCGCAGGCGTACGCATGGAGGGAAAAGGCGGTGAATGCGCTTGAACGGGAGCTGCGCGGCGTCGAGCTTGCCGACACGCCGCTTTTCGCGAGGATTCTCGTCGCGTCCGCCGCGGCGCATCTGCCGCGCGCGCTCCGCGGTGAACTGGGGGTGGAATGATGAACGCGGCGTTCATAAACGAATGGCAGCTCTATCGGCGGGGCTCGCAGCGCCCGCCGCTCGTAGGCCTTGCGCCGAAGACCGATTCCGCGTTCGATGCGGAAGTGTCTGCCGGGGAGATAAGGATATTCGCCGACACGAACCGCCCGCTCGTCGCGCTCATCGTCGAGGACAGGAAACTTTCGGGGTGGCGCATCGTTCCAGTCTCGCCGTTCTGCGCGCCGGCGTCCGATCGCGAGCTCATGGTCGGCGAACGCGTCTTCCAGCTATGGAACGCGACGGTTGTCTCGCGCCGCTTCGCATCGCGCGGCTGGAGAGTGGACGAGCTCGGGGCGGACGATCTCGCCGTTGTTCGCGGCGCAATCGCCGCGGCGAACCCCGGCCGGGTCACCGCCGGCGACGGCGTGCAGGCGAAGTACGAGCGCGAGTTCCTTGTCGGCGAGGGGACGCTTGTCCCGTTCGCGGCTTCGCGCGCGGCGGAGGCGCCGCGCTTTGCGTGGCTTCCGCCCGCGATGAAGATCGCGGCTTCGCTCGCCGTATGCCTCGCGGCGTGGTATGTCCTTATGATGGATTCCGGCCGCCAGATCGTCCGCGACTGGCGCGACAGCTTCAGGTCAGTCGACATAGCGGCGGAAGAGCCGGTGATCGAGCTTGCGGATGCCCACGAAGTGCGCGAGGCCCCGGCGGAGGTCGCGGAGGTCGACATCGACTTCACGCCGAAGGCGGCGACATGGAACGGCCCTGCGCCCGAGGTGTTCAGGCAGCCGCGGTTTGCCGACGTCAAGGGGCCGAAGGTCCCGGAGGGAATCGCGAGGTTCCGCCTCAGGGACGAAGGGTACAAGTCTCCCCTCGCCGCGCCGATGGACGTGGTGTTCCTTTCGTCTGGCGCAGGGCGCGGCGCATCCGCCGCGGTCGCGCAGGACGGCGCGTTCTCCTATGCGGCGTGCGCGCGGCCCCTCGACGCGCCGCCGAAGATCGACTGCGTGATGAGGAAGGGAGACGCCGCCGGTTCCGCGGCGACGCTCGAGATCGCGTGCGACGCGGTTGACGGGGCGAAGGTGACGGTGATGTTCGACTCCGACGTCGTCGAGGGATATCGGTGCGAAGTGGCCGCGGAGTCCGGCGGGCGCGTTGCCGCGTCGTATTCGCTCATCGCGTTTGCGGGCAGGGAGATCGCGCCGAAGTCGGTCATGGTGACTCTCATATGGCCGTCGAACGACGGGGACGAACGCACGCCCGTTTCAGTGGGGGAGTGAAAATTCTCTTTCTTGGGCATTGACGCGGCGACGGCAAAATTGGTAGAATTTGCGGTGTCGAAGCGGCGAAGGCGCGTGTCTTCCCGGTGAGACTGAACACAAGAAGGAAAGAATCAAGATGGAAATCTATGTTGGTAACCTCGCGTACGCGACGACCGACGATGGGCTCAAGGCGGCGTTCGCGCAGTTTGGCGAAGTTACCGCTGTTCGTGTCGTGACCGATCGCATGACCGGTCGCAGCAAGGGATTCGGCTTCGTCACGATGCCCGACGCCGCCCAGGCGCAGGCCGCGATCGACGCCCTCAACGGACACGAACTCGACGGACGCACGGTCCGCGTCAATGAGTCGCAGCCAAAGCCTCGCGAAGAGCGTCGCGGCGGTTTCGGCGGCGGACGCGGCGGCTACGGCGGCGGACGCGGCGGCTACGGCGATCGCGGCGGCTATGGTGACCGCGGTGGCTATGGCGATCGCGGCCCTCGTCGCGAGACTCGCTGGTAATCGATGGTTCGTCGATTCCATTCAAACGGGAAGCGCGGCCCATTCGCCGCGCTTTTTGTTTTCAGGTGCATGAGACGACATGGCAGTTTCGCTTGAGTTGGAGAAGGCGGTAGGCGATCCCGTGATGGGGATCGACGAGGCGGGGCGCGGCCCTCTCGC
>DJXI01000088.1 GCA_002449695.1 Verrucomicrobia bacterium UBA7008
TAACGCAGAGACGCAGAGTCGCAGAGGTTGCCGGAGGCTGGGGGCCAGGCCCCCAGTTCGAAACCTTCTCTGCGTCCTCTGCGGCTCTGCGACTCTGCGTTAAACAACCCTCACCCGAACAACGCGGGGACAGACCCCATTTTTTGGTAGGGCCGCTTGTCCTCAAGCGGCCGCAATGGTGTCGCGCAAAACAGAGAAGCCCCGCCCTGTACGGAATACGGAAAAGCGCCGCGCGCGGCGAATTTGCCGCGCGCAGACGCAGAACGCCGGAACGACCGGCCGTTCGGCTGGAAAACTACAGCAGGCACGCCGCGCCGCCGGGCGCGACGACGATGATCTCGCCGTCCTCCGTCGAGAGAATCAGCGTCTCGCCGCTCCTGTCGACATCGCACCACGCCGCGAACGATTCGCCCTCCTCCGTGACGACGCGCAGGAAGCCGGTCGTCGCGTCGGCGCCGTCCTCGAGGCACAGCCAGTACAGCCCCGTCCCGTCCTCAAGCGCGCCGGACAGGCAGAACGGCCCTTCCGCGTCGGCCGCCGCCGCAGACGCACGCGGCAGGACGGAACTTTCGTCCGAGATAGCCGTGAGGCTCACTTCCAGCTCATTTGCAAGCATCCGCGGCGCCGTTGCTGGCTTTTCTTCGGACAGAACCAGCCCAGACCCCTGGGAACCATCCCCGCCATCCTCGGCCTTGGCGGCTGCCACCTGATTCGCTCCCACATATATCCAGATCGCATACACCTGCAAGACTTTGCCCTTTGCGACAGGAGCGGCGACTATCCCGCGATCACCCTTCCAGATGCTGCCTTTAGGATTTGTCGACCATCCGACAAAGGCATATCCTGTGGCCGTGCGATCCCAACCCAGCGCCGCCACGGACGAAAGCTGCGTCTTCACACCATGCTTGAATCCGACCGAGCGCCACTTGCCAGAGCCGTCGTTCTTGTTGAATTGGATGGCATAACTATCCGTCGCTACGGCCCACGAAGCATATACCGTCAAAGTTTTACCCTTCGCCGCCGCGGTAGCGACTTTCGCACCATCCGCTTTCCATATCTTATTGTTGCGTGCATCTGCCGTCGTGAGGGACCACCCCTTGAAGACATATCCGCGCCGAGCCCATCCGAAGCCATTGGCAAGAGTCGGAATGGCCGTGCTGACCCCAGACTTGAAGCCGATCGTACGCCATGTTCCGGCTCCGTCATTTCGGACGAAATAGATTGCATAGGAGTCGCTGGCGACCGCCCACACGGCATATATATGAAGCGTCTTCCCGATGGCGATGGCGTTCGTGACCTTCGCCCAGTCCTGCTTCCAGACCGTGCCGCTGTTAGCCTTGGCAAGGCTCGTCGCCCACCCCTTGAAATCATAACCTCGTCGAGCCCAGCCAAGCTTGTTGAGCGACGTCAACCGGATTGTCTCATCGGCATTCACCTCAATCGTCTCTTTCACATCCGTACTGCCGTCGTTACGGTGAAACACGATTTTGTATGTCAATTTGTAGTATTCAATGTCATTCACATCAAAGTCAAGGAATGCCGCGCCAAGATCTATCTCATCCTCGTTGATTGTCTCTGCGACCTGTACCTTTTCAAGTGCAACACACCCCCTAAACGCCCCGTAGCCGATGCTTGTGACCGTGTGGGGGATGCGGATGTTTTCCAGGCCCTCGCACCAGTTGAACGCATACTGTCCAATGCTGATCAGCCCGACAGGGAGATCTACCTTCGTCAGATAATAACATTCTTGGAACGCATTGTCCGCAATATTTGTCACGCTGCCTCCGAACGACAGCCCGCTGATATAGTAGGAACGGTAGAATGCGCCCGGAGCTATGTTGCGAACGCTCTTGGGCGTAACAACATTCAGCATCATGGGCGGACAGTAGAGCAGCGTTCCGCCCGCCTTGTCGCAGACAAAGTCGTCAACGGTCTTAAACGCGGGATTCTGCGCCGAGATTTCGACAGAGCCCAACTTTTGACAATTGCAGAACGAACGAGGCTCTTGCGTTCGCCCAACGGCATCATTAAACCAATCATCGCACCATGACATGTCGGCGTCGCGATCAAACCAGGTAATGTCCGTCGCACCTTTCCCGATCTGGACTCTCTGCAGTTCATCGCAATCGGCGAACGCCTCGACGTCAATCGTCTTCACGCTGTCGGGAACAACGACGCTGCGCAACCCCGAATCACCGTAAAAAGCGCCTGTGCTGATGCGCGTCACGCCGCCGGGGACAGCGACCTTGCCTTTGCTGGTATCGTTCTCGTCTGCCTGATATCCATACAGTACATTGTTGACAATGATGAATCCATCCCTTCGAAGATCCCAGCAGCCGCCGAATGCCTCCTTGCCCATATATGCTATATTGGACGGCAATGAAACATCGTCCAGGCTCGTGCAGTCATAAAAGGCCCCGTCCCCGAGATAGTCGAGCGAGGATTTGACATCGACGGCAAACAAATCTCTGCAGCGAGCGAACGCCCCCTTGCCAATGCCCTTGTAAGGCACATTGACAGTCACCTTCGACACGCCCGTGCCGTTAAATACGTATGCCGCTATGCCGCGCCCCTTGTTCAGGACAAGGTTGCCGTACGGATTCCAGTTTTCATAGCCGACAATCCAGCCGTCCACCATGAGAAAATCAGGAATGGTCTTGCTATCAAACAGCGCCGCGTTGCACCCGTCAAACACCCAGGCGCCGACCTCGACGACACTGTCGGGTATGGATACAGAGGTAAGCCCCAAACAGTCCCGAAACGCTTCGTCGCCAATCTTCGTCACGCCTGAAGGAATTGTCACACTTGAAAGTCCACGGCAGTCTGCAAAAGCCAAGTCACCAATGGTTTTCAATCCAGATACTAATCCAATGGCCTGAAGATTTTCGCAATAACCAAACGCCCATCGTCCAATGGTTTTCACCGATGCCGGCAGAACGACACGCGAAAGTCCGTCACATCCATAAAATGCGCCCTCGCCGATTTCTTCGACGCCAGACGGCACAGTCACAACGGTGGCGTTGAGTGCGTTCGGGCATGCGACGACAACCTTGCCGTTTTTATCACACAGCAGATCGCCTTTGACCGCGTAGAACTGGTTCTGCGGATCAACCTTGAATTTCGCGATACCCGTGTTTCCAAACGGTGCCAGGCCCATTGTTTCCAACGTGGCGGGCAATGTCATTTCAGTGAGACCAAAGCAGTTGAAAAACACCAGATCGCCAAGAGCGGAAACGCCATACGGCAGGATGACTTCTTGAAGGCTGACGCAGCCGTAGAAGGCAGAATCACCGATCTCACGCACCCCGTAAGGTATCGACACGCCGGTGATTTCCGTGCAACCTTCAAAAAGACTTTCTCCAAGTGCAACGACGGTATGTCCGTCTACCTTGGACGGGATGGTGATGTAGTCGAATGCATCCTTGTCGGCGATTGCGGTCATCGTGGCATTCCTGCCGATGAGCTCATATTCCCATGTTATGCCGGCGCGATCGACAAATGTATCGCCAACGGCTGTCTGCGACCCGAAAACCACCGCTACGAAGCCGCCGAGAGCGAACGATTTCAACCGCGACCACGCGGATGATCTGCGCACGCCCCTGCCCGACGCATGCCATGACCCGTCGAACGATCCGCCGGAATCACTCGCACGTAATGTCGGCGTGTGTAATTCTTTTATCATTGTAGCCTTCCTTTCTTTGGTTTTATTTGCGTTTTGTGCGTAGCACATCTGCTTATTTTCCCCAGACGGCATATACCGTCAGCGTCTGGCCGATCCCGACGGGGCGCTCGACATACGCCCAATCCTGCTTCCAGATCCTGTTCCCTGTCGCCCATCCCAGGAACCGATAGCCGGGTCGACGCCAGCCAAGTCCGTTCGCAACAGACGGCAGTCTGGTTTTCTCGCCATACAGAAACCGCACGGACCGGCTTTGCCCCGACCCGTCATTCTTGTTGAACACGATCGTGTATGCGTACGACGGCGCGACATCCCACACCGCATACGCATTCAACATCCTGCCAGGCTCGACAGGCTTTGCCACATAAGCCCAGTCCTGCTTCCATATTTTCCGCGCGGTCACGTTTGCGACACTGGTAGCCCAGCCAAGAAACTCATAATTCGTCCGAGTCCAGCCGAGCCCGTTCTTGAGCGCAGGTATGCGTGTCTTCTCCCCGTAGACAAAAGGTGATTCCTGAAACATATCCGTTCCGTCGTTACGACGGAATCTTATCGAATACAGGTTGTCCGGGTCGTAGCAGACGACATTCAGCGTGTCGCCGCAGTCAGCGAAGACATAATCCGGAGAGTCCTCGTAAAGCCGATTTCTGAGCGCCGACGGCATGTAGACCGCGGTCAGCCGACTACACCCCTTGAAGGCACGCTGAGACACCTGCCCGACATCCGGTGGAAGCCACAGCTTCGTCAGGGCCGAGCAGCCTTCAAACGCTGCAACGCCGATATTCACCACTGACGAAGGGATTTCCACACCCGTCATGCCGCGGCAGAAGAAAAACGCCCGTTCGCCGATGTTCGTGACGCTGTCGGCCAGCTTGACTTTTCGCAGAGTGTCACAGCATTCAAACGCACGATTCCCGATCGCCCGCACAGGATAGCCGCCCAGCGAATCCGGAACCGTCAGTTCGCCTTTGGCACCTGTCACACCCGTAACAACGGCGGAATCCCCGTCGACCTCAAAATCCCATTCAAGCGGACTTTCACTCCAGTCGGCATAAAGAGTGACATCGCTTTCGACAAGATCGTCGGGCTGGAATGCGCGACCCCCGTCGCGCGCAGCCAACCATCCGTTGAAAACGCTGCCGGCCAGCTCTGGAACCGGCAACGACCCGACGGCGGCACCCTTTGCAACATAGCGGAGCGACTCCGGCACATAACCGCCGTTCGCATCGAATTTTACGATGCAATACACAGTCTTCTTTGGATTCAGTGTCAAATCCACACCCCACACGTTGCCGATCGACCCGGCCGCCTTGCCGCTTGACGAATATGACAGATAGGCGTCATCCGTTATGCTCCACTGGGTATCGACGCACGGACCGACCTCCATCTCCCTCTGGCTGGAGACCAGATTTCCCTGTTCGGCCGACACGGTAAACTTCCCTTCCCCTGCGACACGAAACGCGTACACACCCTTTTCATTTGATCGCATGCTCTGGGAATCCCCCGTCTCGAACACAGCTGTGACAACTGCTCCAGAAACGGGATTTCCCTTCGCGTCCAGCACCCTCCCGGAAACAACCGAACCGGTCTCGAGCGGGTGGATGTTATAGACGACGTCATCCAGCTGCGAGAACCCGTATGACTGCGTCAACGGCTCTCCCATAAGATTGTACCAGACATCTTGGCTGCTGCCGTCCCACCCGCAGTTCACATGGCAATAGACAAGTGAATCACCGCAGAAACCATATCCGTCAACGACAACCTCATGCCCTCCGGCTCTCATCGAGCTGACTCCGACAACTACCGGCATCCCCGCATCCAGACTGCCGAGGATCGCACTTCTGACCCTGTCGTTTGTCACAATGTTTCGCTTAAGCGGTTTCGCAAGAATATAGGAAGACACGGAGGCGTACCCAAAGCTCTCGCGCAAGCCCTTCGCGGCGACGGCGCCCCATGTGCCGGAGCCGTCGGACGCCCACTGCATCCGAGAGGCCGCCCCGACATCATGCAGCAGACGCCCCAAAGCCTCTCTCTGGTCTTCTCTGTCACACCCTCCTTCGGTCAAAGGCATCTTCTCCCAGTCGTAGATTCCGCCCAGCAGAGTTCTCTCCGCCTCTTTACCGTCGATCCAGCACCTGTATGTATCCTGCATAACAGGCTGCGACGGCGCCATCCAATGTCGCATGACCTGGGCGACGGCGGTTGCCACACACCCGCACACATAGTTGTTCGGCGTATAATAGTTGAATGTCGCCTTCCCATTCCATTCGGACTGCCCCCAGCGCGCTTCGACAATAGGTGCAACACACATATCGGAGATTTCCTGCTTTGACATTTTCGCAGACGTCTGCCCCGCATACCCTGCCTGCGACCTGAGCACCTCCCATTCGGCAGTGAATCCTCTGCATCCAGCGGATCCAGAACCCGAGCTTCTGGGCAGACCGCGGCCGGCAGCACGCCCTACACCGTCCTCTGTGCAAGCGGACATTCGGCGGCGCATATCCTCGACCAGAAAGCCGACGAATGGATTATCCCGGTCATCCAGATTTACGCCTCCTCTGGACGAGAAAGCAATAACCGGAGGAAGCATGGTGTCTGCGGACATGACAACGAACCCGCCTTCTTCCGTTTCAAATGCATGGCAGACAGGCTCGCCGGCATCGCCGAAAAATGTTTTTGCGCCGCGCAAACCGCTTTGCCCGTTGAAGGATGCCGTAAGACGCTTCGCGCCCCGCGCAATCCATACCTGTGCCGCGACACGGGCATCAGCCTGCGAAACCTCAACAGCCGAAACCCCAGACAACGACATGACGGACATGATTATCAGCAACGATCTGACAACACGCATATGGACAGCCTTCTTCGGTTCACACTACTTCCCCGACGTGCTGATGATCGGATTCGGTGCGGGGAAATAGACACCTCCTCCGATGCCTCGCGTGAGGTGCTTGAGAATACCTAAAGAGATACAACGGAGAAGGCGAAACTGCACAAACGGCAGCATCTTCTTTGTTGCGTCTCTTTGTGATAGGTTCTCAAGCTTTCACGCGACGCGTCCCAAGCGCGGCTGCGGGCTACTGTTCTTCGCCTTTTCCGCGCGGGAAATCTAGCGCCCGGCATCATGACGGCACCCGCCGCCTTTCAACCGAACGCGAACATTATACCACACCGCCCCTGCGCAAAGCAAGCGCGAATGCTACTCGGAGGTGGGCGATCGTCATTTCGGCGACAGTTCAAAGAGCGCCGCGAAAGCCATCAGCGGTTTCCAGGTCATTTCACGACGCCTTCAGCATTCATCGGCAATCGGTCTTCTTTCCGTACTCTTTCGATATATCCATCGATATCCGCAAGGATGTACTGCTCGCCGGCAGTATGCAATGCGCCGTAGCAGCAACGCACGTACTCATCAGCGCCGACGGAGCGGAAGAGTTCGTATGCGGCACGTCCGGAGATTTTCTTCGCACGACGATACATCTCAAGGCAGTATATCAGAAACCGGCCAGCGTCGCTCATGCCGATGCCTCCTCTGGATAGGGTATTACGCCAGTCCTGTCGGCCTCGGCGAACATTTCGCCCAGCATGACAGGGCTGTAATGCCAGAGCTTCAACTTCTCGTCGGCAAGCTTTTCGTAGAATTCCGAGCGGTACAGCCGATCGGTCGCCTCGGATTCTGAAAGATTCAGCCGCTTCCCGATTTCCGCCACCAGCGGCGGCAGAACCAGAACGCCCAGAAAGGCTATGTACTGGTTTTCCGTCACGCGACCACCTCCGATTTCCTGAAGCGGATGAATGAAAGCGCTTTCTCGGTCGCAAACACAAGCTGATTGTACAGTTGCTTGATCTTCAGCCTTGCAAGCGCCTCGCTCTTCGTGATTTCACCTTCCCGGTAGAGCGTCAATGTCCGGTAAACATCATCATTCGCCACCGGCCCGAAGACAAGATCTCTTCCTTCCGCGACATTGACCCCCTCGCGGCACGAGCAGACAAAATCAAGCCAGACTTCGTTCGGCTGATCAAACTTCAACACGTCACAAAACCCAAATGATATGTTTTCGTCTATCTCATACTCGTTCACGACCGGGACGCCACCTTTGCGCAAAACGACCTTTGCGGCAAAGTCCACCGCTTGATCACGGTTCAGCGTTGTATAGAACCCCGGCCCGAAGTCAAGCGCATGGCTTGACTTCAGGATTCTCGGCTCTTTCACCTCAACATTGCTGCCGTGATACAAGACCATTGTCTGAAAACCTTTATCTATTCTCCGCCATGTCGCCGTTGATGCAGTGCGTCCACGTATAGCCGCCGACCGTTTTCAGCGGCGGTGGCGCAGCTTCTGCCCGAACCGCCGGACGGTATAGCCGAGGCCGTTCTCGCCCAGGCACCTGACGCCGCCGCGGACTTTCGCGCACAGCCAGGCCACGCCCCGCCGCGGCGGCGGGGGCGGCGGCAGCGCCGAGATGTCGGGCAGCGTCGCGCGCAGACGGGCGACGGTTTCGCGCGCCAGCTTCGCGAGCGCCGCGGTGGACGACGTCTTGACCGGCGTCAGCAGCGCTTTCATCATCGCGTCAGAGTCCGCCGGATCCGCGACGATATGCATCTCTTCGCCCAGACGCCGGACGATCTCCTGGCTCCGGAGCGGCACCTCGTTGCGGTAGTTGCGCGTGACGACGAACGGCTTGCGGTAGATGAGCGCGAACGCCGTGCCGTGGAACGACGAGGTGATCACCGCCTCGGCGTCGCGGAAGTAGGCGAGGAACCGGTCGGGCGAAACCGCGTAGTCCACGTTGCGTCCGTCGTCGATGCGGTACGAACCGTACTGGTACATCTGGAGGATGACCGGCCTGAGCCCCAGGCGGCGGGCCATCTCGCGCGCGGCCTTCCAGGTCGATTCGACGTAGAACAGCGAGTAGACGAGCAGATACTTGCCGCGGACGAGGCGGCGCGGACAGGCGATGCGGTTGAAGTCGTCGCGCGTCAGCAGAAGCGTCGGATCGACATCCTCCGTCGGCGCGCGGCCGAAGCGGTCCGTCAGGTCCGGCAGCAGGTTCTCGCGCACGGAGAAGTTCTCGAACAGCCCCGCCGCCTGGCGCAGCACGGGGATGCGCTCGGGTTTCGGCACGTAGTCGCCGTACGAGATCGCGTAGGAATATCTCTTGAGATCGCGCCGCTTGAAGACGGTCGTGAGGAAGTAGGCCGACGCCCGGCGGGTGATGCCCGAATTCCAGACCTGGTCCGAGCCGACGAGCACGGCGTCATATCTGCGCGCGACCTCTTCGAGCGGCATGGGCGCCAGATGGAGGCAGCGGTCGAGGAAGCGGCGGAAATAGTGGCGCTTGCGGTCCTCCACGCCGAGCGAGCACAGGTGCCGCAGGAAGCGCTGGCCGCGCGTCAGCGGCTCGCCCGCGAGCGGCGCCGGGTCGAAGCGCGCACGGAATCCGATCCGGTTGCAGTCGGGGAACTCGGGATCGTACCCGAGCCGTTCGAGGACGGTCTGGAGCGCCCAGCTCTGGAGCCCCGCGCCGCAGTTGTGCGCGCGGTGGAAGGTCAGGATGGCGATCTTGCGGCTCTTCGCGCGCGCCCGCACGAACGGCCTGGCCGCCGCCTTGGCGGGAGCGGGCGCGGGTTTCGGCGGCGGCGGCACGTAGCCGCCCTCAAGAAGCGTCATCATCTCGTAGGCGCGGTTGTCGTCCGCGCTCGTCGTGAAGAGCTCGAACACCATCGGACGGTCGGTCAGCTCCGGCGTGTAGAAGCGCCGGGCGGCGGCCGCGAACTCCTCCTTGTTCGACGCGGCGAGGTACTCGAAGCCGAGATCGCCGGCGTAGTGGCGCACGAGGTCGCGCGACTTGTTGCCGTAGTGCCCGCCCGCGGCGATGAACGTGTCCGCCTCGTCGCCGAACTGGTACGCGGGATGCGTGAAGTTGCGGAACTCGACGCCCTTGCCGTTGTTGACGAGCAGGATGCGCAGATTGCGCCCGACATGGCGGTTGCCGAGCGAGTTGAGATCGTAGAAGAACGCGAGGTCGCCGAGCGCGATGAAGTGGAGGCGGCCCGGGTTCGCGAGCGACGCGCCGAGCGCCGTGGAGAGGCACCCGTCGATGCCGAAGCCGCCCGTGTTGCAGGAACAGATCACCGACTTCGGGATCGGGCGGAACGACCACGCGCGGAACGAGTGGAGGATGCCGAAATGGAGACAGGCGCCCTCCGGCAGCATCTTCGCGCCCTCCGCGGCCGCCCAGACGTTCGAGAACGGCAGGCCGCCCGGCGTCGCGGCGACGAGCCGGGCCTGGTGCTTCAGCACGGCGTCGCGGTAGCCTTCGGTCGGCTTGCGCGTCAGCTTCGCGTAGTGGCGGAAGAACACCGTCTCGTCCATCTCGAAGGTGTTGAAGAGCCGGCGGAAGGTGTCGCGGATCTCGCCGTCGGGGCTCACGCGCCAGACCTGCGCCGCGCCGATGATCCGCATCGACGGATAGTCGCCCGAGACCTCGCCGAGATGGATCATCACGTCGGGACGGAACTGCTCGTACGACCGGCTCTGCTGGTAGCACGCGAGCGCGAAGTTCGCCTCGTACCGGCCGCGGTAGTTCGAGGCGTGGTCGCAGAAGACCGGCGCGTCGTACGCGTCGCAGAACGCGTCCACCGCCTCGGTGAGCGCGGGCGACCACGGCACGTGCGCGCCGACCCAGATGCCGACGCGTCCCGCCGGGATCGGCGGCAGCGTGTCGCGCGCGGTGAAGCGGCGCAGCACGCGGATCGGCGGCAGGCTCGCCACGTTGTAGACGGGCGTGTGCGCCGTCTCGAGGTTGATATGGACGGGGCCGCCGCCGTGGCGCGTCAGTTCGAGGATCGCCGTCTGGGACTGGACCGTCGCCTGCCACTCGTCGTCCTTCGTGTTGACGACGCGGATGTTGACGGAATGGCGGACGACGTCCGGCATCTGCGCCGAGCGGTCGACGAACTGCGCCGTGAGATGGCCCGCGCGGCGCACGTCGAGCGAACCGGTGACGGCCAGCACGGGCAGCTTGCGGTAGTAGGCCTCGGTGAGCCCGGGAAGGTAGTTGCGGCTCGCCGTCGCGCCCGTGCAGGTGATGACCACCGGCCGCCCCGACTCCGCCGCGAGCCCGCACGCCATGTAGGCCGCGCTGCGCTCGTCCGGCGCCGAGACGATCCGGAAGAACGGATCCTGCTGGATGGAGGCGACGAACGCGAGGTTCGTCGTGCCCGGCGAAGCGATGACCTGGTCGATCCCGTGCGCCTTCAGCGCCTGGATGAGAATCTGAACGCCTCTCTCTGTCGTATAGCCCTTCATATCGCTTATGATTTTCCCAGTCTCTTCACGAGCGCCCTGACCGTGCGTTTGATTTTCGATGCCAGCCGGCGCGGCCAGCCCATCGCCGCCAGGTCGTGCAGCTCCTCCAGCTGCGCGTTCACCGCGCGGAACTTCCGCGGCGAGGCGAGAAAGGCCCGCAGGCAGCTCTCCAGCGCCTCCTTCGGATCGCGGAACGAACCGACGTCGACGAAGCGGCCGATCTTCGCGTTGTCGAAGCGGCGGTTGAAGGCGCGGTCGTACTTCACCTGGTAGCGGCCCGGCGTCTGGAGCTGGACCGATTTCTTCGTCAGCACCACCTTCGGCGCCGTCCCCAGCACGTCCGTCAGGACCTTCACGTAGATGTCCAGCACCTCCGACCAGCGGATCTGCTTCGGCGAGGTGATGTGGTAGGTCTCGCCGCAGGCCTCCTTGCGTCCGATGACCGCGGCCATGCCGCGCGCGACGTCGCGCCCGTACGTGAGCGTCGTCATTTTTTCGGCGATGTCGCGCGAGAAGACGATCGGCTTGCCCTCGAGCGCGCGCTTGAGCCACTGCTCCTTCTCGAGCGTGCCGAGCTGGAGCCGCTCCTCGCTGAAGGTGACGTACGGCCGGATGATCGTCCAGTTCTTCGCCGCGCCCTTCGCGCGCAGGATGTTCTCGTCGCGCGCCTTCGCGAGCGCGTACTCGTTCGTCTTGAGGTAGTCCGCGTCCTTGACCGTGTCCAGCAGCCGCGGCGAATCCTCGACGAGCGGCTCCCTGTCCGCGTCGGCGTACACGCGCGCGGAGCTGAGCGAGACGTACTGGTCGGTCTGCTTCAGGAAGACGTCGAGACGGGCCTCGAAGGTCTTCGGCGGATAGATCATGAAATCGACGATCGCATCCCAGCGCGAAGCCATCAGCTTCTTGAACGCACCGAAGTCCATCGCGTCGAGCTGAAGGTAGCGGATGTGCTCCGTGTCGGCGTGCGCGCGGCGGCTCGTCACCCACACCTCGAAGCCCTGTCCGGCGAGGATGTCCCTCAGGTGCGCGCCCAGGGCCCCCGTGCCGCCGAGGAGCAGCACCTTCTTCGGCTGGCCGGGCGGCAGATGGCAGGGGATGCCCGCCATGTGCAGGTTCTTCTGCCAGCGCGGGAAGTTCGCCTGGAAGAAGTCGAACCAGTCCTTGACGATCTTCCCCTGCAGCACCTTGTCGTCGTAGTTGGCGAACGCAAGCACGCGCCAGCGGTAGCACTCCGAGGCATTGCGCCAGATCGACGGCGCGAGCTCCTTGAACAGCCCCGCCCTGCGCGTCGTCTTCACAATGTCCCAGTAGGCTTTCGAGCAGTCCAGCAGCTCCTCGGTGTACGAGCGCGTGCGCGCGTTCGCGACCATGCGGCGGTAGCGGTAGCCGTACACGGGCAGGATGCCGAAGTTCTTCGCCTTCATCGCCACCGAGAAGAGGAAGTAGTGGTCCTCCATGTAGTTGTACACGGGGATGTGGATGTTATTGTCGAGAAGGAACTGATGGCGGAAGAGCTTGTCCCAGATGTATTTCGTCTGGAGATGCAGGATGGCGGGATTCGCCCGGATGTCCGCGCCGACGCACTTCGGGTTCGGAAGCGACGTGCGGAAGATCTCCCCGTCGCTGTCGCGGAACTCGCGGTGGCCGAACTGAAGGACGTCGCACCGCCCCGCCTCGGCCGCCGCGAAGGCCTGCGCGAGGATGTCGGGCTCCAACAGGTCGTCCGCGTCAAGGAAGTAGACGTACCGGCCGCGCGCCGCCTCCAGCGCGGCGCCGCGCGAGGCCCGCACGCCGCCGTTCTCCGGCAGCGCGATCACGCGCAGGCGCGGCTCCTGTTCGGCGATCGCGCGCAGGAGCGCGAGCGAGCCGTCGGTCGACTTGTTGTCGACGGCGATGATTTCGATGTCCTTCAGTCCCTGCGTCGTCACCGACGCGAGCGTCTCGCGGAGATACTTCTCCACGTTGTAGACCGGAATGAGGACGGAGATGAGAATGTTGTCGTCGATGCGCTTCTGTGTCGCCGCGTGTTCCATGTTCACCCTTTCCCGCTACGCCGGGCGGACGATGCCCCTGAGATAGTCCAGATTGGCGCGAACGCCCTCGTCAAAGCCGATGGACGGCACGAAACCGGTCTCCGCCGTCAGACGGTCGATGGAGAACCAGTCGGCGCAAAAGCGCGTGCCGTCGTCGGGCCGCGCGCCGAGGGCGATCAGGTCGGGACGCCCCGCCAGCTCGCCGACGCGGCGCAGATAGTCCTTGAGCGGACGCGGCCGGCCCGAGCCGATGTAGAACTCGTCGCTCGTCACGCCCGCCCCGAGGCCGACCGCCGCCAGCGCACGAATCGCGTCCTCGACGTTGACGAAGTCGTAGGGCTGCTCGCCCGGACCGAACGTCGCGACCTCGCCCGCGAGCAGCTGCCGGAGCGCGTAGTCGAGGATGCTGCCGCCGGCGACGCCCGTGCCGTACATGTTGCCGAGCGTCGCCCAGACGACCTTGCAGCCGCCCGGATCGGCGTTCGCGAGCAGACCGTGCAGATAGCGCTTGCTCAGGACGTAGAACCGGTTCTGGCTGCGCAGATGCGCGCACGCGGGCAGATCCAGCATCTTCTCGCCGATCGTGCCGGCGCACACGAAGCGGCCGCACCCCATCGCCCGGGCCTTCTCGTAATACGCCAGCGCCGTCTCGACGTTCGTGAGCTGCACGTGCCAGTCCGCGCGCAGCGGACCCGCCTTGCCGACCCAGGCGAGGTGGTAGAACACGGCGCCGGGCGTTTCGGCCGGCGGTTCGCGGTCCCAGCCGTCCACGTCGATGCCGTAGACGTCCGCGCCCCGGGCGCGCAGCTCCCGGCAGAGCGCGCTGCCGACGAACCCCTTCGATCCGGTGACGAGGGCGGTCACGCGCAGAACTCCGCGATCTGGCGCTGCGTGAGCGCCAGGGGCTTCTCGCCGTTCGCGACGCCCACGTACCACGCGGCGACCATCTTGATCGTCATGGCGAAATCCCAGGTGGGCTTCCAGCCGAGCACGCGCGCCGCCTTGCGGATGTCGAGGTTCAAAAGCCCCGCTTCGTGGACGGCGTTGGGATCGCTCTTGTCGACCCACGTCCCCGGCGTGTGCCTGAGCAGCTCTTCGACGACCGCCTTGACGGTGCGGTTGTCCTTCGGGTCGGGGCCGAAATTGAAGCCGCCGGCCACCTTGTCGAAATCCCTGCGCCGCGCGAGCGCCGCGCCGAGCGTGAGATAGCCGGACAGCGGTTCGAGCACGTGCTGCCACGGACGCGTCGACACCTTGTTGCGCACGGGGATCGGCTCGCCGCGCTGCAGGGCCCGGAAGCAGTCGGGGATGATGCGGTCGGCCGCCCAGTCGCCGCCGCCGATCACGTTGCCCGCGCGCGCGGACGCGATCCAGACGGGCGAATCGGGCGTGTTGAAGAAGCTGCGGCGGTAGCTGGAGATCACGATCTCGCACGCGCCCTTGGAGGCGCTGTAGGGGTCGTAGCCGCCGAACGCGTCGTCCTCCCTGAACGGCCGGCCCTTCTCGTTGTTCTCGTAGACCTTGTCCGTCGTGATGCAGACGACCGAGCACGGATTCCCGAGGAACCGGCACGCGTCCAGAACGTGCGCCGTGCCCATCACGTTGGCGTCAAACGTCTCGACCGGCTGCCGGTACGACAGGCGCACGAGCGGCTGCGCCGCGAGGTGGAAGATGAAGTCGGGCCTGACGGACGTCACCGCCGCGCGCACCGCGGCCCGGTCGCGCACGTCCCCGCGGATGTCCCGCGCGATGCGGCGGGCGAGGCGCAGCTGCGTGAACAGCGACGGCCGGGTGGGGATGCCGTTCGAGAAGCCGGAAACCTCGGCGCCGAGCCCGAGCAGCCACTCGCAGAGCCACGAACCCTTGAAACCCGTGTGCCCCGTGACGAGCACGCGCCGACCCTTGTAGACGTTCACCAGACTTTCCATGGCGCCTTTCCTCCGTTGTAGAGTTTCTCCAGCATGTCCAGCTCGCGCTTCGTGTCCATGCACTGCCAGAAGCCGTTGAAGATGAAGCTCTTGAGCTGCGACGCGCGCGCGAGCGCCTCCAGCGGCTCGCGCTCGAAGACGGTCGTATCGTCCTTCAGGTAGTCGAAGATCTGCGGCTCCAGGACCATGAAGCCCGCGTTGATCGGCGCGGAATCGGCCGTGTTCTTCTCGCGGAACGCGCGCACCGAGTTGTTCTCGTCGATGTCCAGGATCCCCTTCTGCTGCGCCAGCTTGACGGCCGTCAGCGTCGCGATCTTGCCGTGCGTGCGGTGGAACGTGACGAGGCGCTGGATGTTCACGTCGCAGACCGCGTCGCCGTAGGTCATCATGAACGTCTCGTCGCCGATGTACGGCCGGACGCGCTTGATGCGGCCGCCCGTCATGGTGTTGAGCCCGGTGTCGACGACCGTGACCCGCCAGGGCTCGCAGTGCTGCGCATGGATCGTCATCTCGTTGCGCCCGCTCGTGAAGTCGAACGTGACGTCGCTGTTGTGCAGGAAGTAGTCCGCGAACCACTCCTTGATGACATGCTGCTTGTAGCCCGCGCAGATGACGAAGTCGTTGTAGCCGTAGAAGCTGTACAGCTTCATGATGTGCCACATGATGGGCTTGCCGCCGAGCTCGATCATGGGCTTGGGCTTGAACTGACTCTCTTCGCTGATGCGCGTGCCGAAACCGCCGGCCAGGATCACGACCTTCATGATTTTCCGTTCCCTTTGAGACATCCAATTTGCAGGGACGGATATTCTATCAAAAATGCGCATTTTTCGCAAATGCGGCGGGGCCGCGGACGCGCGGTCCGTTGCACGGCGGGCCGCGATGTGATATACTGCGGGCCATGAAACCCGGTACCTACGCCTTCAAAGTGCGCTCCTACGAATGCGGCGCGAACGGCCGCCTGACGCTCCCCTCCCTCTGCAACTACCTCCAGGAGGCGGCGAGCATCCACGCCTACGAGCTCGGCTTCTCGAAAATCAACTTCGACGCGGCCGGCGGCCACATCTCCTGGGTGCTGACGCGCCTCGTCGTCCGGATGGCGCGCTACCCGGAATGGAACGACGAGGTGACGGTCGTCACCTTCCCGCGCGGCGGCCGCAGGATCGTCGCGTGGCGCGACTTCATCCTCCGGGCGGCGGACGGCGCCGAGCTCGGCCGCGCGTCGAGCGAGTGGATGATCATCGACCTGTCCACGCGCCGCGTCGTGCCGATCCCCGCCGACGTCTTCACCTGCCTCGATCCGGCCCTCGCGCCGGTGCTCGGCCCCGAGCCGTTCACGCCGCGCCTCAAGTATCCCGGCGGCGACGGCGCATCCGCGCTCACCTTCACCGCCCAGCGTTCGCACATCGACCTCAACGGCCACGTCAACAACGTCCACTACATCGAATGGATGCTCGAGCCGCTGACGGACGGCGCGCAGCCCGCCGAGATGGAAATCGTCTTCCGCAGCGAAACGCTGGCGGGCGACGAGGTGAAGGTCGAGACGTGCGCGGCGGACGGCGCGACCTACCATCGCGTCTACGCGCCCGACGGCAGGGACCACGTCATCGCGCGGACCCGCCGCTGATCGCGGTTCCCGGCTCGTCGCGCGCGCGACGCAATCCGCCGAAATTATGATATACTACCGCCAACGACAACAGGAATAACAGCATGTCCTACCCCATCTATCCCACGCTCCCCCACGACCTCAACTCCCCCATCCACCCCGTCTCGGCGATGGACTACCTGCCCGTCGCGCCCCTCCGGGCGCTCCAGCTCCACCGCCTCCAGTGGACGGTGAAGTGGGCCTACGAGCGCGTGCCGATCTTCCGCCGGCGCTGCCAGGAGCGCGGCGTCCGGCCCGAGCACATCCAGACGCTCGCCGACATCAAGCTGCTGCCCTTCTCGAAAAAGACGGACCTGCGCGACTTCTATCCGCTCGGCCTCGCGGGCGGCAACATGGACGAGACGGCGCGCTTCCACTGCTCCAGCGGCACGACCGGCAAGCCGATCTGCATCTCGAACACGATGGACGACATCCTCGTGTGGCAGAACGGCGGCATGCGGTGCCTCGCCATGTTCGGCCTGCGCGCCGGCGACGTGCTCCAGGTCAGCTACGGCTACGGCCTCTTCACCGGCGGCCTCGGCGCGCACTACGCGGGCGAGGGCCTCGGCTGCGCGATCCTGCCGACGTCCGGCGGCAACACCGAGCGCCAGGTCATGCTGATGCGCGACCTGGGCGTGACCGCCATCGCCTGCACGCCGAGCTACTTCCTGCGCATCATGGACGAGGCCCGGCGCCAGGGCGTCGACTTCCGCCGCGACACGAAGCTGCGCCACGGCATCTTCGGCGCGGAGCCGTGGACGACCGAGATGCGCGACACGATCGAGCGCGAGACGGGCATCGTCGCGCACGACATCTACGGCCTCACCGAGATCGCCGGCCCCGGCGTCGCGGGCGACTGCAGCCACCGCACGGGCCTGCACATCTGGGAGGACCACTTCTATCCCGAGATCATCGACCCCGAGACGCTCGAGCCGCTGCCCGACGGCGAGGTGGGCGAGCTCGTCTTCACGACGATCACGCGCTGCGGCACGCCGATGATCCGCTACCGCACGCGCGACCTGACGCGCCTGCACACGGAGGTCTGCCCGTGCGGCCGCACGATGCGCGTCATGGACCGCATCTCGGCGCGCTCCGACGACATGCTGATCATCCACGGCGTCAACGTCTTCCCCGGCCAGATCGAGGCGGGCCTCCTGCGCGTGCCCGAGGTCGCGCCGCACTACCAGATCGTCCTGTCGTCCACCGACACGCTCGACCTCTTCGAGATCAAGGTCGAGGTCACGGCGGAGGCGTTCTCGGACAACATCCGCGCGCTCGAGAACCTGCGCAAGCGCGTCCTCGACGCGGTGAAGTCCATCATCGGCCTCACGCCCCGGATCATCCTCGTCGCGCCCGGCACGCTGCCGCGCAGCGACGGCAAGATCAAGCGCGTCATCGACAACCGCACGAAATAAAAGGAGCCCGCCATGACCATCCAGCAGATCAGCATCTTTCTCGAGAACCGTCCCGGCCAGCTCGCGGCCATCTGCCGCACGCTCGCGAAGGCGGGCGTCAACATCGTCACGCTCTCGCTCGCGGACACCGCCGACTTCGGCATCGTGCGCCTCATCGTCGACGACCACGCCAAAGGCGTGCGGGCGCTGACCGACGCGGGCTTCGCCGTGCGCGAGACCGACGTCGTGACCGTGACCGTCCGCAACACGCCGGGCGGCATGGCCGAGCTCATGGAGAAGTTCGACGCCGCCGGCGTCGACATCGAGTATTCCTACGCCTACGCGCTCGGCGCGGGCAACGAGGCGGTGCTCGTCTTCCGCTTCAAGGACAACGCCAGGGCGCTCGCCGCGCTGAAGCTGAAGTAGCCGCGTCCGCGCGCGGCGCTAGTCGCGCGGGCGCAGGTAGAAGCGGCCGATGACCCGCGACGTGCTGATCGTGTTGATGAACGCGTCCGGGTCGATGTTCTTGCACATCGTGTAGATGCGCGTCGTGTCGTCCGCCGCCACGACGGAGACGACGAGCGTCTTCGCCTCGTTGCGGAAGGCGCCGCGCGCGTCGAGGAGCGTCGCGCCGTGGTGGCTGAGGCGGTAGATCGCCTCGCTGATGCGCGTGGGCTCCTTCGTGACGATGAAGAGCGTCTGGTACTGGTAGGTGCGGTACATGAGGTGGATGACCTGCAGGTAGACGAACTGATAGACGATCGAGTAGAGCGCGCCCGTCCAGCCGAACAGGTAGCCGCCGCAGAGGAGCACGGCGGCGTTGAAGCCGAGGATGAGGTTCCATGTCTCGCGCCCCTTCTTCTCCGACAGGTAGATCGCGATGAAGTCCGCGCCGCCCGACGTGGCGTTGCACCGCAGGCACAGCGAAATGCCGAACCCGAAGACGATGCCGCCGAAGAGGCTCATCAGGAAGGGATCGCCCTGAAGGCGCGCAAGCTCCTCCGGCGGGATGCAGGCCTTGATCGCGTCGACGGGGATGCAGTCGGCGAGGAAGCCCGACAGGAAGATGACGTAGAGCGACTGGAGCGTGAACTTCCGGCCGACGTACTTGAAGCCGATCCAGACGGGAATCGCGTTGAGCGCGAGGTTGATGGGGCCGAACGGCACGGTCGCCTGCCAGCCCGCCGCGTCGATGACCGTCTGCGCGAGGCGCTGCACGAGCAGCGCGAGGCCCGCCGCACCGCCGGGATACAGGCCGCCCCACTCCACGAACGTGCGGTAGTCGACCGCCATGATGAGCGACGCCAGCGCCAGCACGACGTAGCGCAGAATATCCTCGCGATGCTTTGCCTTCATGCCATCCCCCTGTGCCGCATAGTATATCAAATCGCCCGTGACCGTGGGACGGGCGGCGGGCCCTTGTGCCGGCGACGGTCGATGTGGTATAATGCACGCCGTGAACGAGCAACCGACAGCCTCCGCCCCCGTCCCGGCCGCGCCCCCGCGCCGCCGGCGCGGCCGTCGCGTGCTCGCGATTCTCGCCGGGATCGTGATCTTTCTCGCCGCGCTCGTCGCCCTGACGCCGGGGATCCTCACGTCCATCAACTGGCCCGAACTCGTCTTCGACCTCAGCGAACAGCTGAAGGACGCGCCCGAGGGTCTCGTCCCCGACCGGCAGCTGCGCATGCGCCTCAAGCTGAAACGCGGCCGCAGCAGCGACTACGAGCTGCGCGCGCGCGGCACGCTCCTCGGCCGGCCCTTTTCGGCGATGGCCGCGATCGACCTCGATTACAGCTGGTTCGCCGTCGCCGCCCGCGCCCGGGCGCAGCTGGCGTTCAGTCCGTCCGCGCTCGCGCTCACGGCCCGCGTGGAGGCGGATTCGTCCGGCGCGTGGCAGGCGGACGTGGAGCTGCCGCCGACGGCGCTGACCGAGCGCGATCCCCTGCTGGCCGATCTGCTCGCGCGCGCGGACCTCGCCGGCGTGACAAATCTCGTCTTCGGCGGCAGCCTGTCGCTGACGGCGCACGCCGAGCGGACGCAGGAGGTGCCCGTGCCGAAGTGGACGGCGCGCGGTCGCCTGCAGGATTTCAACGCGACCTTCACGACCGGCGGCCAGGACGTCGCCGTCGCCGGCCTGCGCCTGCCCTTCGGCGCGAGCGGCCTCGCGGACCACGTCGACCTCGCGCCGATCTTCCTGCGCGCGGACCGGATCGACGCCGCCGGCTTCACGCTCACCAACATGTTCGCCACCCTCCGCGCGACCGAACGCGCGCTGCTCGTCACCGAGGCGGGCGCCGGCTGCTGCGGCGGCGACCTCCGGCTCTATTCGGTCTTTCTCGACCTCTCGCGCCTCAACGTCGGACTGACGCTGTTCGTCGACGGCATCGACGCCGGCGAGGCGCTCCAGCATCTCAACGGCTTCTCCGGCGAGGCCTCCGGGCGGCTCCACGGCCGCATCCCCGTGCGCCTCGTCAACGGCCGCCGCGTGAAGCTCCAGGACGCCTACCTCTATTCCGTGCCGGGCGAGACCGGCCGTCTCCGGCTCCGCGACGCGACGCCGGTCACCCGCAATCTCGCCGCGGCCGGCGTCGACGCGGCCACGCAGGACAACCTCGCGCGCGCGCTCGCCAACCTCGACTACACCGTGCTGCGCCTCGCGCTGCGCCCCGAGGAAAACGGCGAGAAACGCGGCGAGTTGGCGCTGGAGATCAAGGTCGAGGGCACCGCCACCGAAGGCGGCGTCACCGTCCCCGTCTCGCTCACCGTCACCTTCCACGACGACATCGAGCGTCTCATCAACACCGGACTGAACATCACCCGCAGGAACAACCAGCCATGAACAAACCTCTCACCTGTGTCGCGCTCGCGGCGGCCCTCGCCTCCGGCGCCTGCATCCACGTCAAGACGGAAAGCGAGATCAAGCCCATCCACATCACGATGGACGTCAACCTCAAGGTCGACAAGGAGCTCGACCGCGCCTTCGCCGACGAGAGCCGCGCCCGGCCGCAGGGCAAGGCCGCGGAAGCCAAGGCCCTCCTCGACCAGCAGGTCGCCGGCCTCACCAACCGGGCGCTCCTGACGGCGCGCGACGGCGCGACCGACGACGACCGCATCACGATCGCCGAGACGAACGCCCGGAACATGAAGCGCTTCAACGAAATCGCGCAGGCGAGCGGCGTCGGCGTCGATACCGTCCAGAAACGGTACGCCGCCAAGATGCGCGAACACTTCACGGCCGGCAGCGGCGTCTGGTATCAGGACGACGACGGCGCGTGGAAACAGCGCTAGCCGTCAGTCCGCGGTCGCCGCGAGCGGCCGTCCGCCGACGCCGGTCGAACTGTACGGCGTCACCGTGAAGACGACCGGCGCACGCACGTCCGTCCCCTCGACGGCCGGCAGGTCGCGTTCGCGCAGGGCGAAGGTCAGCGCCGTGTAATCGCGCGATTCGGCGGCGGCGAACCCCTGTGAATGGAGATACCGCGTCAGAAACGGCATCTGCGGCGTCGCGGCCGCGGCGGCGGTCAGCTTGTAGTAGAAGGCGCGCGGCGTCGCGCCCGCGGCGCGCGCCGGCGGCCAGCGCAGGGTGAGGATCGGCTGCGGCAGCGAACGGTCGTTGGAATAGCCGTGAATGACCGCGAGCGCCGCGCCCTCCGGAAACTGCGGCGCGACCTTCGCCGCGTCGGCGGCGGGCGCGTCCGCGTGCCGCGCCACCCGCCAGGCGTCCGCCACCGGCTCGGGCGTCTTCTGCAGGAAATCGAGCCGCGCGATCTCGACAGAATCCGAGTAGACGGACACGAGCAGCCCCTGCGCGGCCGGGACGGTCTGCGCCGCGTCGGGGAACTTCGGCGGCACGGGACGGCCCACCGCCTGCCAGCGGGGCATGACCGACACGCCGTTCAGCGAGCCCGCGCAGACCGCGCCGGAACGGCGCGGATAGAAGCCGAGCTCGTCGGTGAGCGCGCGCTTGCCCGCACCGTAGAACGTGAGGAAGCCCGGATGCGCTTTCTTTTCATACGACGCATAGAAGGCGAAGCCGTTCACCTCGTACGGCGCGTCGCCCGTCGCGAGGCCCAGATCTGCGCCCGCCCCGTCCGGCGCCGCGAGCCGCGCGTCCGCCGCGCCCGGCACGAGGATGCGGCGCGGCGGTTTCGCCGCGTTCTTGAACACGTCGTGCCACGCCGCATCCAGCACCTCCAGCTGGTTCTTCGCGCCCGTGCGCGTGAGGTTGCCGAGAATGACGACGGCATCGACCTTCCGCTCGCGGTACCAGGCGAGCGCGCGGCGGAGACTGCCGGTCGACTTCGGCCATTCGATCTCGGGGTTGGCGATGACGCCGAGACGCGCCTGGACGCGCCAGTCGTCGATCGTCTCGCGCACGCCCGTGCAGCCGCCGCAGACAAGCAGCGCGGCCACGGCGAGACGGAGCGTTTGTTTCATGTCGCGGTTCCTTTCCCGGGCCGTCAGCTCGTGTGCTGCATGTCGCAGAGCTTGCGGTAGACGCCGTTCGCCGCGTACAGCTCGTCGTGGGTGCCGCGCTCGACGATGCGCCCTTCGTCCATGACGAGGATGAGGTCGGCGTTGCGGACGGTCGACAGGCGATGCGCGATGGCGAGCGTCGTGCGGTTCTCCATCAGGTTGTTGATCGCGTCCTGCACCAGACGCTCGGTCACGGTGTCGAGCGCGCTCGTCGCCTCGTCGAGGATGAGGACCGGCGGGTTGCGCAGGATCGCGCGCGCGATGGCGATGCGCTGGCGTTCGCCGCCGGAGAGCGCGAAGCCCTTCTCGCCGACGATGCGCGCGTAGCCCTCGGGCTGGGACATGATGAAGTCGTGCGCGTTCGCCATCTTGGCGGCCGCGACCACCTGCTCGTGCGTCGCGTCCGGCGTGCCGTAGCGGATGTTCTCCTCGATCGTGTCGTTGAACAGGAGCGTCTCCTGCATGACCGCGCCGATGAGCGTGCGCAGATCCCCGATCTTGACGTCGCGCAGGTCGTGGCCGTCGATCGTGATGCGCCCTTCGCGCGGATCGTAGAAGCGCGCGAGGAGTCCCGACGTCGTGGACTTGCCCGAGCCGGTGCCGCCGACGATGGCGACGAACTGGCCGCGGCGGATCTCGAAGGACACCGCGTGGACGGCGTCGCGGTCGGCCGTGTCGTAGCGGAAGGAGACGTTGTCGAACACGATCCGGTCCGTGAACGCGTCCAGGCGGACGGCGTCGGGCTTCTCGGGGATCTCCATGTGGCAGTCCTGGAGCGAGAAGATGCGCGAGAGCGACGCGAGCGACGTCTCGATCTGCACCTGAAGCTTGGAGAGCTGCTTGACCGGCTTGTAGATGATCAGCAGCGGCGCGAGCATCGGCACAACCATCGACAGCTTGATGTGCTGGACGAAGCACCAGACGAAGAAGCCCGCGAGGATGAGGATGCCGACCGCCTCGACCGTCGGGCCGACCATCAGTCCGACGCGGAGCCCGCGCAGGGTGGACTTCAGGAGGTAGCGGTTCGTCGCGCGGTAGCGCCTGTTCTCGAACTCCTCGGTGTGGTAGCTCTTGACGACGCGGATGCACGTGAGGATCTCGTGCACCTTCGCGCCGACCATCGAATTGCGCTCCAGCGTCCGCTTCGCCCACTTCTTGACGCGGCGGCCGATCATCTGGATCGGCAGCACGAAGAGCGGGAAGCCGAGGAAGATGAGGCAGAGCGTCGGCACCATGTGGTTCGCGATCGCGAAGTAGATGATGAACGCGAAGGCGACGAAGATCTCGAACGGCGCGAGCGCGACCTCGGTCAGGATCGTCGTCATGATGATCTGGATCTGGTGCGGATCGGCCGTGATGCGCGACATGACCTGGCCGACGTCGATCCGCCCGAAGAACTGCATCGACTGCTTCTGCACGTGCTCCAGCAGATCGATGCGGATGTCCGCGACCGCCTTCGAGCCCGACCAGCTCAGACAGTAGTGGTTGAGGAAGATCAGCACGAGGCGCGCGAGCGCGATGAGCGGCACGACGAGCACGACGATCAGCACGAGCGCGCCGTCGATCTCGTCGCCGTCGGTCTTGATCTCGATGCCGCACCTGGCCGCCCACTTCTGCACCGTCGGGAACCAGCTGGGCAGGTGCGAATGCTTCTCGATGTCACGCTCGAACTTGTTCTTGTGCACCTTCGGGGCGTGCGCGGCGGCCGGCGGCGGCACGTGCGCGGGTTCCTGGATCACGCGCTCCGACTCGCGGGCCGCGTTCTCGCCGCCCACCTTCTCCAGCGCCGGCTGGACGATCTGAAAGAGCGGCAGCATCGTGCCCGCCGTCAGCATGCCGCAGACGATGCCGACCGCGAGGCGGAACCAGTACCTGCGCGCATATTTCCACACCCGGGCGTAGGCCGCGCGCGCGGAGTAGTCGCGGTCGAAAAATTCCTTGCGATAAGTCACTTTTGCGCTCATGCGCGTAGTATATCATAAATCGGACGTCTCACGCGAGGAGCGCGGCGACGTCGTCGGCCGTCAGCTTCTCCATCACGGCGGCGTCGGTCGTGTCGACGGTCGCGGCGATGACGGCCTCCTTCTTGCGCTGGAGCGCGAGGACCTTCTCCTCGACGGAGCCGGCGGCGATCATCTTCATGACGTAGACCGTCTTCTTCTGGCCGATGCGGTGCGCGCGGTCCGTCGCCTGGTTCTCGACGGCCGGGTTCCACCACGGGTCGTAGTGGATCACCATGTCCGCGCCCGTCAGGTTGAGCCCCGTGCCGCCCGCCATGAGCGAGATGAGAAAGACGGGGATCGACGGATCGCGGTTGAAGCGGTTGCATTCGCCAAGGCGGTCCTTGGTGGAGCCGTCCAGATAGCAGAACTTCACGCCCGCCGACTGAAGCTCGCCCGCGATGAGCTGGAGCATCTTGACGAACTGCGAGAAGACGAGAATCTTGTGGCCGCCCGCGATGGCCGCCTCCAGCTGCTCCAGAAAGGCGTCGAGCTTGGCGACGGACGCGAGCTGCCGCAGCTTCATCAGCATCGCGAGGATCGCGAACTTCGACGCCGCGAACCCGCGCGCCTTGATCGCGTCGCCCGCCGCGCGCCGCGTCTGCGCGAGCACGGCGTTGTATTCGCGCTGGGCGTCGTCGCTCATCGGGCAGTAGGAGACCTTGACGATCTTGTCGGGCAGATCCTTCGCGACCGTCTGCTTGAGCCGCCGCAGGATGAACGGATGGAGCTTGCGCTTCAGCCGCGCCTGCGCCTCCTCGCCGGCCGTGCCGCCCGCGCCGATGGGATCCTCGAAATGGAACTTGAACGATTCGTACTCGCCGAGGTAGCCCGGCATCAGGAAGTCGAAGATCGACCAGACGTCCGCGACCGAATTCTCGACCGGCGTGCCCGTGAGGACGAGCCGCCGCGCCGCGTCGAGCATCTTCACCGCCTGCGCGTTCTTGGTGCGGCGGTTCTTGATGTGCTGCGCCTCGTCGAGCACGACGGCCGCGAACGTCCGCCCCGCGTAGGCGTCCTCGAAGTCGCGCTGCAGGAGCGCGTACGACGTGACGACGAGCTCGGCCGCGGGGATCGCGGGGAAGAGGCGCGCGCGGTCGGGGCCCGAGACGACCAGCACCTTCCGCCCCGGCGTGAACTTGCGCGCCTCCGCCTCCCAGTTGCGCACGAGGCTCGTCGGGCAGACGATGAGCGCGGGCCCCTTTTCGCGCGGCAGGCTGAGCCACGTCAGCGTCTGGAGCGTCTTGCCCAGACCCATCTCGTCCGCGAGCAGCCCCGACAGCCCCGCGTTCTCCAGAAAGCGCATCCAGTAGACGCCCTGCTTCTGGTAGGGGCGCAGGACCGCGTCGAGGGGCCCGAGCGCGACCGGCTCGAACTTCGCGTGCGCGTCGCGGTTGCGCAGCGCCGCCGTCTCGCGCCAGTGCCGCGCGGCGGTGTCGTCGAGGTTGATGACGTCGCCCAGCGCGTCGAGCGAGCTCTTGACGTAGGCCGCGTGGATGCCCTTGACGCGGAACCAGCCCGCCGGCGCGCCGCCCTGCGTCGTCGCGCAGTCGCGGAAGACGCCGTGCATCGTCTCGATGGCGCGGTTGTCGAAGAGGTAGACCCTGCCGTTGCGGAGCAGACAGCCGTCGTGGCGGTTGAGCGCGGCCTGGATCTCGACGGGCGAGACCTCCTCGCCGTCCACCGTCTCGAAGACGTACTGCACGTCGAAAGCGCCGTCGGCCGCATCCTTCACGCGCACGAGCGGCACGACCGCCGACAGGCCGTCGACGACCTTTTCGAGCCGCTCCGAAAAGTCGATCATCCACCCGCGCCGCCGCAGGTCGGGCACGCCCGCGCCGAGGAAGTTCATCACCTTCTGCGGATCGGCGAGGTAGAGCTTCAGGTCGCCTTCCGTGTAGCCGGGCTGGAAGCCCCACTCGGTCTCCAGATGATGGACGGCGTCCTTCTCCGCCGCGAGCGAGCGCACGCGCCGCACGAGGTCGTCGTTCGGGTCGGGGAAGTAGACGGTGTGCGCGGGCACGACGGAGCACGCCGGGAAGTCGATCTCCCCGTACCACGCGTCGAGCGCGATCGACAGCGCCGCGCGCGAGCCCGAGACGAGCGCGTAGAACTTCGGCTTCATCGGCACTTCGATGTAGTCGGGCGCGGGGGGCACGTCCGCTCCGGCCGTCGGATGGCGGCCGTCGACCGTCGCCGGGCTGTCGTCCGCGGGCGGCGGCGCCGCCTCCGCCTCTTCCTCCTCCAGCACGCTCAGCGCGAGGCCGAGCGCGACGACGTGCTCGCAGACCTGCCCCCACTTCTGGTTCTTGATGCACGGGCAGTGCGACTCGATGCGGCCGTGCTCCTTGAGCTTGAACGAGACGGGCATCTCCCAGCCGTTGCGCTGGTCGATCTTGCCGCGGATCTCCACCGCTTCATCATCGTATTCGACCTTGACGACGTCGCCGGAATTGACGAGCGCGAGCGCCTGGTTGAACACCTCCGGCCCGCCCCACTGGATGACCTCCTCCCGCGTGATGCCCGACGTGATCATGTCCGTCACGCCCTCTTCGTCAGGTGGCGCAGGCGGAGCTGGCCGCAGGCGGCGTTCGCGTCCCTGCCGCGACTGCGGCGGAGCATCGTCTGCACGTGGTGCTTCATGAGGACGTCAAGGAACATCATCATCGTCGCCTCGTCCGGCGTCTGGAAGTCGGGCCGGTGCGCGACGGGCGAGAGCGGAATCAGGTTGACCTTCGCCATCGGCACGCGGCGGACCTGCCGCGCGAGCTCCTCCGCGCACGCGCGCGAATCGTTCACGCCTTTGATGACCGTGTACTCGAACGTGATGATGCGCTTCGTCCGCTCGGTGTAGGCGGCGCACGCGGCCAGCAGCTCGTCGAGCGGCCAGCGCCGGTTGACCGGCATCAGCTGCGAGCGCAGCGCGTCGTTCGGCGCGTGGAGCGAGACGGACAGCTCGAACTGGATGCCCTCGTCCGCGAGCCGCGCGAAGCCGGGAACGACGCCGCATGTCGAGAGCGTGATGTGCCGCGCGCCGAGGTTGGGGCCGCGCCCCGCGTTGATCAGCTTCAGCGCGCGCAGCGTCTCGTCGTAGTTCGCGAACGGCTCGCCCATGCCCATGACGACGATATTGGTGATCTCGCCGAGCCGCCGCCCCGCCATGTATTCGGCCACGATCTCGTCGGCCGTGAGCGAGCGGACGACGCCCTGCGCCCCGCTTGCGCAGAACGCGCAGCCCATCGCGCAGCCGACCTGCGTCGAGATGCACTGCGTGAAGCGGCCCGTCGCCGGGATGAGCACCGTCTCAACCGCCTGTCCGTCGTCAAAGCCGATCAGCAGCTTCTTCGTGCCGTCCGCCGATTCCGACACGTCGAGCGTCTCGGCGCGCGTGAGCGGAAACTCCGTCTTGAGCGTCTCGCGGAAATCCTTCGGGAGCGTCGTCGCCTGGTCCCAGTCGGTGATGTAGTCGCGGTAGAGCGCCTGGAGGATCTGGTCGGCGCGAAACGCCCGCAGGCCGCGCTCCGTCAGGATCGGCTTCCATTCATCAGGCAGAATGCTCCACGCTTTTGTCATGACTGTACAGTATATCACATCCGCGCCGGATCAGGAATCGGCGGCGGCGAGCGCGCGTTCGACGTCGGGGACGGCGGCCAGCAGGCGGCGCGTGTAGTCGCTCGTCGGATGCGCGAAGACCTGTTCGGCCGCGCCCGCGTCGACGAACACGCCGCGCTCCATCACGCAGATCCGGTCGCAGACGTTCTTGACCACGGCGAGATCGTGCGCGATGAGGAGGATCGACAGCCCCAGGTCGCGGCGCAGGTCGCGCAGCAGGTTGAGGACGCGCGCCTGCACCGACACGTCGAGCGCCGAAACGGGCTCGTCCGCGATCAGCACCTCGGGCCGGCAGGCGAGCGCGCGCGCGATCGACACGCGCTGGCACTGCCCGCCCGACATCTCGCGCGGATACTGTTCAAGCACCGCCGCGCTCAGGCCGACGAGCGAAAGGAACCGTTCCATGTCCGCGCCCTTTCCGCCCCTTTCGTCCGTTCGGCCCCTTGCGTGATGCGCCAGAACCTCCGCCAGCGTCTGGCGGACGGTCATGCGCGGATTGAGCGAGCCGACGGCGTCCTGGAAGATCATCTGCGTTGCGCGCGCGCGGTTCGTCACCGTGCCGCCGCTCGCCTTCTGGAGGCCGATGAGCGTCTTCGCGATCGTGGACTTGCCGCTGCCCGATTCGCCGACGATGCCGAGGATTTCGCCGTGCCCGAGCGTGAACGACACGCCCTTCACGGCCTCGTCGCGGCCGTAGCGCACGCGCAGATCGCGCACCTCAACGAGCGGCGTCACGCAAACAGCGCCTTCCTGGCCGACAGAAGCGCGTCGAGCCGGGTCGCGACACGCTTGAGCGCCGCCGCCTCGCGCCGCCGGTAGAGCGCATGATCGATGCCGCCCGTCGCGCCCGCGTGGCGCTTGGCCGCGACGGCCGCATCGGGATCGATTGACGCGACCTCGGCCGGCCGGCCGTCGTAGAGCGCGGCGAACTGGTCGCGGACCGCGTGATAGGCGTCGCGCCAGGGCATGCCGTCCGCGACCTTCGCGAGCGCCACGTCCGTCGCGAACACGCCGGGTGTAAACGCGGCGCGGCACCGGTCCGCGTCCACCGTCAGGCCCGCCACCACCTTCGTGAGGATGCGCAGCGTCGTGCGCGTGAGGACGAGCCCCTTCATGTAGAGCCCCTTGCAGTCCTGCAGATCGCGGTTGTAGCCGCCCGGCATCGCGTGCAGCAGCGAGAGCGCCGCCGTCTGGAGCCCCAGCACCTGCGCGGCCTTCGAGCGCACGAGCTCCAGCACGTCGGGATTGAACTTCTGCGGCATGATCGACGAGCCCGTGCAGTATGCGCGCGGCAGCTTGAAGTAGGCGAATTCCGGCATCGAAAAGAGGATCAGATCCTCCGCGAGGCGGGAGAGGACCGCCATCAGCTGGGCGAGCGCGCTCAGGAGCGCCGCCTCGCATTCGCCGCGCGCCATCGACGCGCCGAAGCAGTTGTGGATCGGCCGCGCGAACGCGAGCAGCTTCGTCGTGCGGTCGCGGTCGAGCGGCAGCGGCACGCCGTAGCCCGCCGCCGACCCGAGCGGATTCGCGTCCGCGAGCCGGTACGCGGCCTCGAGATTCTCCAGCTGGTCGAGAATCATCTCCGCGTGGCCCGTCGCCCACATCTCGACCGACGACGGCATCGCGGGCTGCAGATGGGTGCGCCCGACGAGCGGAATCGGGCCGGACGCGCAGCCGAAGGCGCCGAGCTGCGACGCGAGCCCGACGAGCTCGGCCTCGGTGCGGAGGATCGCGTCCTTCATGTGCAGCCGCACGTCCACCGCCACCTGGTCGTTGCGCGAGCGGCCCGTGTGGATCTTCTTGCCGAGGTCGCCCAGACGCTCGGTGAGCACCCGCTCGACGGCCATGTGGACATCCTGATCGTCCACGCGGATTTCAAACGCGCCTTTCTCCGCCTGCGCCGCGATGCGCCCGAGCTCCCGGCGCACGTGCGCCGCCTCGGCCTTCGTGACGACCGGGCGCTTCAGCTTCATTTCGCTGAGCATCGTCACGTGCGCGGCCGTGCCCATCGCGTCCCACACGACGAGGTCGCGGTCGAGCACGGGGTCGTCGCCCACCGTGTAGGCGAGGATGTCGGGGTCGACGGTGCTGTCGGTAATCGTCTTTTTCGTCTTCATGTCGTCGCGTAGTATATCATAAAACCTCACAGCCAGAGCGCCGTCGCGTCGGGATCGTGCGCGGCGAGGAACGCGTCGCCCGCCGTGCGCCCGAGGAGGAAGAGCGTCGTCGACAGGCCGTCCGCGCGCATCGCGCTCGCCGGATGCACGACCGTCACCGACGTCGCGTCCGGCGCGGCCGCCGCGCCCGTGCGCCCGTCGCGGATATGGTCGCCGCGGAAATACGTCGCGCTCGTCGCGCAGCTTTCGCCCGGCGCCAGCGTGATCAGCCGCGTCGCCGCGCCGCCGGCCGGCGTGTAGATGCCGACGCGCCACGCGCCGCGCACCGCCTTCAGGTTGCCGCCGAGGTCGATGAGCGTGTCCTGCGCCGTGCCGGCCAGCGCCGCCGCCGCCCGATCGACCGCAAAGCCCTTCGCGATGCCGCCGAGGTCCATCGTCCCCGCGCCCCTCCAGCGCGGATTGAAGCGGCCGTCCGTCTCGTCGCGCAGGCGGAACGCCGCGGCGTAGCACGGCCGCATCTCGGGATCGCATCGCGCCAGGATCTCGTCATCGCCGAGGCCCGCGAGGCGGCTCAGCTCCGAATCGGGATCGTGCGCGTTGAGGAGGCGATTGACGCGCGCGAACACGTCCTGCACCGCCGCGACCGCCGCCTTGTCCACCGGGCCGCGCATCTGCACGCGCGCGACCGTGCCCATGACCGTCCATTCGACGGCGTCGACGGGCGGCTTCCGCCCGCAGCCCGCCACGGCGAGCAGCAGCGCGGCAAGCGCGGTCCGCGCGAAAAGCGCGGCGAAACCTGTCTTACGCCGCGCCATTGTCGATCACGAGGGCGACGGCGTGCGCCGTCTGGACGTCCGCGAAGTGCGGCCGGTAGAAGTCGGGCGTCGCCTCTTCCGCATAGACGAAAAGCACCTTGCCCGCGTAGGTCCGCGCCTCCAGAAGGCCCATCTCGTACGTCTGCGCGCCCGCCGCGACGGCGGTGTAGGGCGCCTTGTTGCGGGTGAAGAGCGAAAAGTGGCCGGGGGCCGCGTTGTGGACCGAGTTGGAAAAGCCGGCGGGCGACATCTCGCCGTCCGCGTGGAACTGCTGCATCAGCTTGATCGTCGTGCCGATCTCGCCCCAGCGCGACGCGAAGACGACGGGGATCTGCTCGCCCTCCGCGCACGCCGCGCGGTAGACCTGCCAGGCGACGGCGAGCGCGGCGCGCTCGACGCCCGTCAGCCTCCGCCGCTCCATCGCCGGCACGAAACTCACGTCGGGCTTCGGACTCTCCGCGCACGCGCGCCATTCGGCCCGCGCCAGCACCTTCATGTCATCGGTCACACCCATGCGCGTAGGATCAACGGGGACAGACCCCAAGATCAACTTGGGGTCTGCGGCCGGTTCAGTCCGCGCCGAGGCAGAGGCCCCAGCGCCGGAGGTCGGCGGCGTCCACCGCGTAGGCCGGGTCGATTTCGATGGGCAGGTCGCCCTTCACCTCGACGCCCGCCTCCGCGAGCCACCTCTTCCACTTCGCCTGCATGTCCGCCTTGCACGTCGCGGGGCTGTCGCCGCCCTCGGCGTTCTTGACGGGCGAGAACTCGTCCTTCTGGTCGAACGCGAGGAACGCGGCGACCTTGGCGTTCGGCAGGATGTCGAAGATGAACTTCTCGAACTTG
>DJXI01000080.1:0-16587 GCA_002449695.1 Verrucomicrobia bacterium UBA7008
CCTGGCCGTGACGGCGACAATCGGCACCAAGACGCTTTATTCGTACACCGACCGCCTCACGTACGGCACGAACGACACGCCGCAGGTGCACCTGTCGCTGAACATCCCCGCCGCCATCCTGCTCAACGGCAATGAAGTCAGTGCGGCGAAGATCGCGGCGGCGGGTTGGGCGTTTTCGTCAGATGCGCCGACAAGCGGCGTCATCCAAGTTTCGTGCGTCTCGGGCGGGGCGAAGGTCTTGGCTTCCGGGCTCCTTGGCGAGTGGCCGGTCGGCGATGCGGTCGCGGCCTCCGCGACCATTGAGGGCATCGAGACGAGCGCGGCCGTTGGCGATGTTGTTTTCCGGGCGGCGTTCATCGGCGACGATGGCGTGACGAATGCCGTCACCCGTGCGTTGACGGTCGTGCAGGCAAAGAACGTGCTGGTTCCGTCCGCTCCGGATGACGGGCTCGTTATCTTGACGAACACGTCTGTTGCGCTGCAACTCGACTGCGAGCCGGCCGGCGCGGATGGCTTGCTTTCGACAATGTGGCACGTGCGGCAGCTGAAATCGGACGGCACCTACGGCGAGTGGACGCTGTCCGACTACGCGCATCTCGGCGCGTCGACCGTGTTCACGCCGATCGAGGGTGGCATCTACGAAGTCCGAGCGCTTGCCTCGGTTGCGGCGGGCGGCACGGATGAGCGCTTCTACGTGTGGGATGCCGACGAAAACAGTTCCATCGGCATCCGGCGCAAAGGCGACCGCAAAGCCATCGGCGTCTGTGACGAACAATGGCAGATCGACTTGCGCAACTGTGCGAAAGCGTACCTTGGGTCGACTGTCTATCGCGAATCGGGCGACGTCCCGGCCCAATATGGGTTCTCGGGAATCGACAGTCCAAATCCAAAATGCAATCTGTTTGTGGCGCATCGCATCGTTGAGGCCGGACTGCAGTGTCCTGTTCAGCATACAGGACGATTGGGCATGCGCGCTTTCCCTCCGCTTGCAAATGATTGGCAGTCGGACAGCGTGTCGATTGAAAGGTGGGCGCGGGTTCCTGCAACGGCATGTCCTCAGCCTGGATTTGTCGCCTCACTTCCAGGTCAACCGCATGGACATTGTGGCATCCTTGATTTTGATGGATTGGGAGTGTCGGCGCAGAACTATCATGTGACACGGCGGTCGAAACGTTTGTTGACAGAAGGGACATACCGAAAATATACACAGGAGAATGACAATGAATAGAATTGCTCTCTTTGTTCTCATTGCAGGAATCTCCATCTGCGCGGCGGCGGATGCAGTGACGAATTTGGCGGATCGTCTAAGGTCGGCCATCAATACACTGTACGAGGCCGAGCCTTCGCACGCTCTTGAGGCCGCAAGTTTGATAGAGGATTTTGACCTGCGCTTTGCGCCCGGCCGCTACCGCCCGATCATAGCCATCATGTCCAACAACTGGCAGGCTGTTCTTGCTTCGCTCGATACCTACGCGACGAACCGTGTGGAGCGCCTGATCCTGATAAATACGGGTTGGTGGTGCGGTGATGCCGAGTTTATGGGTTACGCGTCAGTCCTCGCGGACAAAGTAGCCGCCGGACAGCTCGATCGCCAAGAGTTCGACAGTTTCATCTTGAACTCGGTATTCAGCGAGGGATATCACGGGCTTTATGCCCTGACGCTGCGGTATGATGAGCCGGCGGTCAGCAATCTCGTCGAAAAAATTCGCCCTTATACTTCGTTCCCGAGTGAGTATTGGACAAAAGTTCTTTCAGGAGAGGAGAAAACGCGATTTTTGCAGGATAGGGCGGATGGCCTGCTCTAGCACACGAGACGACCGCAGAAGAGGAAGGTGAGGATGAAAAGAAGAACGAGACTGATTGTCGAATTGCTGAAGGCCGTTGCCGTCGTTGTCGTTGTCGTGCAGCTAACGGTGTTGGCGGCGTTTTGTTTCTACGGCGCGGACGGAATCGCACGGTGGGATTCGTGGCGGCCCGTCGCGGTCGTGTCGTGCGCGTTTCTCGCCCTGCTTGCGGCCATCCAATACCTGCGCCGCCGCCGCGAAAGCCGCCCGGCGCTCATCCTCCAGACCGCCGCCGCGCTCGGTGCGCTCGCGGTGTTTTGCGTCGTCGTCGCGATGGGAAAGGGACTGCTGCCCGCGCATCTGGGTTCGCCGCTCGACACTGCGGCGGCCGCCGCGAGGGACGGACTTGATCTCGTGGAGGCGGCGCGGCGGCAGATTGGCGTGACCGTGGAATACGATCCGCGCTATACGGCTATTCCTTATCCGGGCGGCGACGTGCCGCGCGTGCGCGGCGTGTGCAGCGATGTCGTCGTGCGGGCGTTGCGCGACGCGCGGGGCATCGACCTCCAGCGGCTCGTTCACGAGGACATGGCGGCGCACTTCCTGTCCTACCCGTCGCTGACGCGCTGGGGGCTTTTCAGGCCCGACCCGAACATCGACCACCGCCGCGTTCTCAACCTCGAACGCTTCTTCGCCCGCCGGGGCTGGGCGTTGGCCGTCGGGGAGGACGTGCGCGGCTACCTGCCCGGCGACATCGTGACGTGCCGCATCGGCGGCGACCTCCCGCACATCATGATCGTGAGCGACTCGCGTGCCGAAGACGGTACGCCGCTCGCCCTCCACAACATCGGCTCCGGCACCCGGGAGGATAACGACCTCTTTTCGCACGTCATCACCGGTCATTTCCGCATTCCCGCGACCGATGCCAACTAACAGTTGCTTCCCTTCATTCCGCGGCCGCGATGGGACGCGGTCCTCCCGCGAACGGTGCGCGGCGGGACCGTTTTTTGATATACTATCCGCCCATCTGATCTTCATCCAATTCAAAACGGCTGGGAGAATATGAAGGACAAGTTTTTCGGCAAACTGGACTGGGCGGCGTTCTGGACGGCGACGCTCCTGACGTTCGCGGTCTACTTCTGGACGCTGGGGCCGTCCGTGGGCCTCGAGGATTCGGGCGAGCTCGCGACGGCGGGCGCGCACCTCGGCGTGCCGCATCCGCCCGGGTATCCGTTCTGGACGCTGTGCAGCTGGATCTTCTGCAAGCTCTTCTTCTGGGTCACGTACATGGGCCACCCGACGCCCGCCTGGGCGATCAGCTGCTTCTCGGCGCTGGCCGGCGCGCTCGCGGCGGGCTGCACGGCGATGCTGATCTGCCGCAGCTCAAGGGACTTTATCGGCGGAACGGAGAGTGGCGCGGCGGCGACTTCGCGTCCCTCCGCCGAGGACTTCGGGACACTCGGCGCCGCCGAACTTTCTTCTCCGCTGAATGCCCCCGGACCCCTGCCCATGGTGGGAACATCCGAAGTCTTGGCTTTTGCCGGCGGCGTGGGCGGGGCGCTCACGTTCGCGCTGTCGCCCGTCGAGTGGTCGCAGTCGACGATTGTCGAAATCTATTCGCTCAACGCGCTCTTCCTGATGTGGGTCTTCCTCCTCTCCTACCGCTGGATGCGCAAGCCCTCCGACAAGATCCTCTGGATCACGGCGTTCGTCTTCGGCCTCGGCCTCACCAACTACCAGGTGCTCGTCTTCGCCATCGTGCCGCTCGCGCTGATCATCCTGATGACGAACATCGGCCTCTTCCGCGACGTCTTCACCTATCTCGTGCCGGCCGCGCTCACCTACCAGGTCCTCCAGATCGGTTCCCTGCAGCAGGCCAACGCCTACATGCAGTCCAACGTCATCGCCAAGCACGACGCCGTGACGGCGACGGCCGCCTGCCCCTCGAACGCGCTCATCATCCTCGGCCTCGTCCTGCTCGTCGGCGGCCTCGTCGCGGCCGTCGTCCTCAAGGAGCGCGGCGAAACGAAGCGCGCGCGCGACACGGCGCTCTACGCGGGCGGCGCGGGCGCGTTGCTCATCCTCCTCGCGGCGACGCTCTTCACGGGCAAGGCCGAATGGTCGGGCATCACCGCTCCCGTCGCGCCGCTCGTCGCGCCGTGGCGCTACGCGGTCATCGCGGCGCTCATCGCCGCGAGCGCGGTCGCGGCCGTCCTCGCGGCGCTCGGTTCGGACGACGACCGGCCCGTCTGGAAGGATCCACGTCTCGTCCGCTCTCTCGCGCTCGCGGCGGGCCTCGCGCTCGCGGCCGTCCTCTTCGCGGTGACCGTGCCCGAGGCGTCGCTCCAGGGCTACCGCGGCGCGGCGTATCCGTGGGGCAAGTCGACGTTCATCTTCTGGCTGCTCATCGCCGTTCTCTTCGCGCTCGGGACGCTGACGCCGCGCGGGCTCTGCTTCGCGATTCCGGCGGCGGGCCTCCAGATCGCCGCGTTCACGCTCCTGAAGCACGGCGCGATGAACGGCCTCACCCATCCGTGCTCGTGGTGGTTCTGCTGGCCGATTGCGTGGAACTTCGTGCTGCTGGCGCTCTGCTGGGCGACGCTTCCGAACGGACGCTCCGTCGCGGGCGCGGCGTTCTTCGCGCAGCTGGGCGTTTCGTTCTACGCCTACATGCCGATCGTGAGCGACCTCCGGAATCCGCCGATGAACTGGGGCTATCCGCGCACGTGGGAGGGCTTCAAACACGCGATCCAGCGCGGTCAGTACGAGGCGATCAGTTTCAACTGGCCGAACCTTGGGCAGATCGCCAACTACTTCGAGGACGTGCGGGTCCAGTTCACCGACCTGCTCATTCCGTTCGCGCTCGTGCCGTTCGCGGCGGGGCACTGGATCGTGAAGAAGGAGAACCGCAAGGCGTTCTGGCAGTGGATGATCCCGGCGTTCGTCTGCTTCCTTCTCATGAGCGTTCTGCTCGTCGGGCTCGCCAACGTCAAGGGCGACCTCCAGGACGGCTTCATCCAGAAGGTTAAGTTCATCTCGTCGCACGCGATGCTGGCGCTCTGGATCGGCTACGGACTCGTCTTCGCGGCCGTGACGCTCGCGCGGCTTCTGCCGTCCGCGACGTGGCTGAAGATCGGCGGTCTGCGTTCGCCGGCGATAACGCCGCGCCGTTTTGCCGTCGCGGCCGCCGCCCTGATGATCGCCGTCTCGTTCGTCTATCCGCTCATCGACAACTACTGCGGCGACTACCTGCTCGGCGTCAACGAGGTCGCGTTCAAGCTCGGCGGCTCGGAGCAGAACGGCCACACGTTCGGCTGGCAGTTCGGCGCGTACCAGCTCGAAGGCGCGAACGCGATCAGGGAGCAGCTCGTCGCGGACGAGGAACCGCTGCCCGATCCGGACTGGCCGGAGCGGATGGAGGACTTCTCCATCTTCTTCGGCGGCACCGACCCGGGGCGGTTCGTGCCGACGTACATGATCTATTCCGCCGATTTCCGGCCCGACGTCTACCTCATCACGCAGAACGCGCTCGCGGACGACACGTACATGTCGGTCGAACGCGACCTCTACGGCGACGAGATCTGGATCCCGTCGAAGGAGGATTCGGCCGAGGCGTTCAACATCTACATCGACGAGGTGCAGCGCGGCGTCAGGCCCGCGAACGGCGACCTGAAGATCGAGAACGGCCGCGTGCAGGTGACGGGCGCGCTGGGCGTGATGGAGATCAACGGCATCCTTACGAAGATGATGTTCGACCACGACCGCCTGCGCCATTCCTTCTACGTCGAGGAAAGCTACGTCATCCCGTGGATGTATCCGTACCTCTCGCCGCACGGGCTCATCATGAAGATCAACAAGGATCCGACGCCCTATGACGCGAAGACGGCCGCGAAGGACCGCGACTTCTGGGACTGGTACGTGCGGCGGCTTCTCTCGGATCCGATGTACCGGCGCGACTTCGCGGGGCAGAAGTCGTTCTCGAAGCTGCGCGCCGCGCTCGCGGGCCTCTACCTGAAGCAGGGCCGCCGCGCCGAGGCCGCGCAGGCGTACCGCGAGGCGATGCTGCTCTATCCGGCGTCGCCCGAGGCCGCCTTCCGCTACGCGCAGGAGATCCTCGTGCCGCTGCGCAGGTGGGACGTCGCGGCGGAGCTGATGGACTACACCGACCGGATCGACCCCAACAACCGGCGCACGGCGGCCTTCCGCGCCTCGGTCGCCCACATCCGCCGCGTCGTCGAGGAGATCGACGTGCTGGAGGCGAAGCGTCGCAGGGACGGGACGCTCGGGAAGATGGAATCCTATCTGCTCGCGCAGGACTACTACGCGCTCGGCCGCACGATGGAGGCGGCGCAGACGGTGCGCGGCTTCCTGCCGGAGGCGACGCAGCCGGAGGAGCTCAGGCTGCTCGTGACGCTCCTCTTGGCGGCGCATCTCGACGCGGACGCGGAGACGGCGCTCAGGAAGCAGCTCGCGCGCGAGCCCGACGCCGCGGCCGACCCGTGGCTGGAGCTCGCGAAGCTCCAGCAGAAGACGGGGCGCAGACGCGACGCGCTCGACTCCTTCCGCAAGGCCGCGCAGATCGACTACAACCGCGTGATGGAGCGCCTGCGGCGCGAGGACGAGCTCTTGGAGATCGCCCGTCCGCTCCTCCAGCCGCGTCGCTGACGCGCCGGAGCGCGCCCCCAAGCGCAGTTGACGCAGGGGCGCATTTTCGGTATAATATTTGTCAACCTCAACCAATAGGAGTCTTTCAATGGAGACACAGCAGAAGAAGGGCGGCAGTCTGATCGCCATCGTGACCATGTTCGCACTCTACGCGATGTGCGGCTTCATGACCTACCTGGCCGCGCCGGCCGGCGACATCTGGAAGTTCAAGATCGGGTCCGTCACGCTCGGCAACCTCGGCAACATGATGAACTTCCTCGCCTACCTCTTCATGGGCTACCCGATGGGCATGATTCTCCAGAAGGCGGGGTACAAGCGCACGGCGATCCTCGCGTGCGCGACGGGCGCGGCCGGCATCCTCGTGCAGCTCCTGTCGGGCTACGTCAGCCTCGGCACCGTCGGCGGCGTGCCCGGCGAATGGTTCGTCTACCTCCTCGGCGCGTTCATCTCCGGCACGTCGAACTGCCTCCTCAATGGCGTCATCAACCCGATGCTGAACACGATCGTCGGCGGCGGCAACAAGGGCAACCAGCTGAACCTCGCCGGCGGCTCGTGCAACTCGCTCTTCCAGGGCTTTTCGATGCTGATCGTCCCCGCCGTCGTGGGCAAGGTGACGGCCGAGACGCAGTTCGCCGAGGTGGCGGGCGTGCTGGGCGTCGCCGCGGCCATCTTCATCGCCGCGACGGTCATCATCGCGTTCCTGCCGATCGCGAACCCCGTGCAGCGGTCGAAGGACGTCGTCTACGAGCGCAGCGCCCTCGCATTCCGCCACTGCCTGCTGGGCGTCGTCGGCATCTTCCTCTACATGGGCGTCGAGGCCGGCATCCCGATCGCCACGCAGAGCGACCAGATCAAGGAGATCATGGCCTCCGGCATCGCCGGCGCGGGCGACGCGGCCGCGGTCATGGCCGGCACGCTCGCGATGGCGGTGTTCGTGCTGATGCTCGTCGGCCGCCTCCTGGGCGCGGCGTTCGGCGGCAAGATCTCGCCGCGCGCGATGCTCCTGTGGGCGAGCGGCATTTCGCTCGCGCTGCTCGTCGTCGGCGTGACGCTGATCGGCTGCGGCGTGACGATTCCGTGGGAGGTCGCCAGCAAGGGGACGACGGTCACCGTCAACGTGCCGGTCGGGGCGTTCTGCTTCGTGCTGATGGGCATCTGCACGTCGGTCATGTGGTCGGTCATCTTCAACCTCTCGACCGAGGGCGTGGGCAAGTACACGGAGCAGGCGTCGGGCCTCTTCATGACGATGGTCGTCGGCGGCGGCATCCTGCCGCTCATCCAGACGTGGATCGGCGCGAACGTCGCGTTCCTCGCCGGGTTCGTGGTGCCGGGCGCGTGCCTCGCGTACCTGTTCCTCTACGCGCTCGTCTTCTCGAAGAACGTCAACCCCGACATCAAGATCGACTAATTCATCAACCTGCGGCGCGCCCAGGCGCGCCCCGCCAAAAGGAATACAGCCATGCAGAACAAGGAAGTCTACGACGAGCTCGTCGCGAAGTTTGAAAAGATGTACGGCGCGAAGCCGGAGATCGTCGCCTACGCGCCCGGCCGCATCGAGGTGCTGGGCAACCACACGGACTACAACGAGGGCTACGTCTTTTCGGCGGCCATCGACAAGGGCACGTTCTTCGCGGTCTCGGCGAGCGCGGACACGTCCTGCGAGCTGACGGCGGGCGACTTCATGGAGACGGCGAAGTTCGACATCGCGTCCGTCGCGCCGGCGAAGGAGATGACGTGGCAGAACTACGTGACGGGCACGTTCAACTGGCTCTTCGACGGCGAACCCGCCAAGGCCGGCAAGGGCTGGAAGGGCATGTTCCTCGGCAACATCCCGCTCGGCGCGGGCCTGAGCTCGTCGGCGGCGCTCGAGATGTGCACGGCGCTCGCGCTCGCGAAGCTCTACGGCATCGACAAGGACAGGACGACGCTCGCGAAGATCGGCCAGAAGGCGGAGCACACGTTCGCGGGCTGCCCCTGCGGCCTTCTGGACCAGGCCTCGTCGATGTACGGCAAGGCGGGCGCGCTCGTCAAGAGCGACTTCCGCAGCAACACGTTCGAGACGGTGGACATGGGCCCCGGCGTCGCGTTCATGATGGTCAAGTCGAACGCCAAGCACGCGCTCGTCGACGGCGCGTACGCCTCGCGCCGCCAGGCGTGCGAGGACGCGGCCAGGTATTTCGCGGGCGTCCTGCGCAAGCCGGTGACGCACCTGCGTGACGTGACGATGGCCGAGTGGGTGCTCTACCGCGGGGGCCTCAGCGAGACGACGGCGAAGCGCGCGGCGCACCCGATCGGCGAGGACGAGCGCGTGCTCCAGGGCGCGGCGCTCCTCTCAACGGGCGACCTCAAGGCGTTCGGCGCGCTGATGTACGATTCGCACGAGTCGAGCCGCAACTGGTTCGAGAACTCCTGCGAGGAGCTCGATGCGATCGTGGACGCCGCGAAGGCGATTCCCGAAGTGTACGGCGCGCGCCTCTCCGGCGGCGGCTTCGGCGGCAGCTGCTGCCTGCTCGTCGATCCGGCGGCGGCGGAGAAGATCGCGGCGCAGATCACGAAGGAATACAAGGCGAAGTTCGGCGACGAGCCGGTCTGCTCGGTCATCAGCCCGTCGGACGGCGCGCATCTCGTCTGACGCGCGGAATTTTTCGACAACCCTCAGGAAAGGTTCGGGTCAATGAAGGCACTCATGCGGACGGTGGTGGCGACGGCGGCGGTGGCGGCGTTCGTCGCGGTGGCGCAGGACGACGACTTCGACTTCGGCGACGGCGGCGCGGACGAGACGGTCGCGGACGCCGGCGACACGTCGGACGGCGGCGACGAGGCCGCGGACGGCGACGACGAGGCCGCGGACGGCGACGAGGCGGCGGCGAAGTCCGCGGCGAAGGGCAAGCCGGCGACCAAGACGTTCTTCATCCTGCCCTACTGCCGCTCGCTGGAGGGCACCGCGGAGGTGCTCAAGCCCGGCGCGACCGCGTGGGAGCCGGTCCAAGAGGGCAAGTTCTATCCGCTCGGCACCGCCTACCGCACGCTCGGTCCGGGCGATTTCATCCGGGTCCAGTTCGGCTCGGAGATCGAAGTCACGCTGAAGGGCGCGGCGTCGTTCCGCACGCGGGCGCAGCCGCTCAACGTCGCCTCGCGCGCGATCATGCTCCTGTCGGGCACGGTCAACGTCAAGCTGCCGCGCAACGCGGCCGAGGGGCTCTTCGAGGTGGCGGCGCCCGGCTTCCGGGCGTTCAACCTCGCGGGCGAGTCGCGCTATGTCTACCGGACGACGGGCGACGGCGACGAGGCGGTCATCCGCTGCGTCACCGACCGCGTGGACGTCGAGGGCCGCCACTGGTCGGTCGCGCGGATGCGCGCGGCGGACGAGATCCGCGTGCGCACCTCGGCGGACCTGCTCTTCACGGGCCTCTACGGGCAGCGCGGCGACTGCAACGTCAAGCTGGACCAGGGCCGCATCCTCGTGCGCGACTTCGAGACGGGCACGAACAAGGAGGAGGACAAGTTCCTCGACTGGAAGCTCTCGCCCCAGACGGCCGTGCGCATCCACCGCGCGCTGCCGGCGATCGGCGAGCGCATGAGCGTGACGATCATGACGTTCGACGCGTCGGGCGAGCTGCGCAACCGCTGCGCGTTCGCCGAGAAGCTCGTGGAGGTCAATTCCGGCGAGCTTGGGCCCGTCCTGAACAAGGACAGCGCGGACCTCGCCAAGCGCGCCGCCGAAGCGGCGGAGACGACCGACGGCGACGTCGAGGAGGCGGAGGACGGCGAGGCGGACGCGGAGAACGGCGAATCGTCCGGCGGCGCGGACGGCGGCGCGGACGCGTCCGACGAGGACGACCTGGATTTCTGAGCACATCCATTTTTCAGCAACCAACAAAGAAAGTTCAAAGAGTAGCAAGATGGTCATTCTTCAGTTCAACAAGTTCATTCGCAACAAGTGGGCATGGGGCGCGATCGCGGTTCTGTTCTGCGTGATGTTCGTCGGCGTCGACCTCGTCTCGACGCTGACGCGCGAGGAGCGCGAGGTCGTGCGCGACGCGGGCGAGCTCGGCGGCGAGCCGATCGACGCGCAGCTGCTGCAGGCGTGCCGCAACGACGTGCGCGGCTACGGCCGCAACCGCGCGGACCTGACGGACGCCGAGGTGGAGCAGAAGGCGTACGAGGCGTACGCCGCGCTCAAGACGGCCGAGAAGAACGGCGTCAAGATCGGCGACCGCGCGCTCGCCGAGACGATTCACGCCATGTTCGGCGGCGCGGCGAACTTCGATTTCGCGCGCTACCGCCAGCTCGTCACCGGCGAGCTGGGGCTCACGCCCGAGCAGTTCGAGGACTACATCCGCCGCCAGATGACGGTGCGCGAGGGTCTTCAGCAGACGCTTGTGGGCGCGACCGTCTGGGCGTCGCCGATGGAGCTTGACCAGGCGATCGACGACGCGACCGACGTCTTCACCGTCAAGGTCGCGCGCTTCCGCCAGGACAAGGAGACCGCCGACGCCGTCACCGTCGACGAGGCGGGCCTGAAGAAGTGGTACAACGACAACGTGAAGAAGCTCGCGCTGCCTGACCTCTGCAAGATCCGCTTCGTCCGGTTCGACGCGACGGACGCGGAGGTGCTCGCGAAGATGACCGTCAGCACGAACGAGATCTGGGACCTCTACGACCAGTACAAGGACGAGCGCTACACCTCCACCGACACGAACGGCGTCGAGACCGTCAAGTCGTTCGACGAGGTCAAGGACGAGCTTGAAAAGGAGCTGCGCCAGATCGCCGCCGTCGAGTTCTACGAGTCGAGCCTCGCGCGCCGCGCCTACGCCAACTGGGCGGAGGGCGAGGACCGGAGCGTCTCGCGTCTGGACAAGATCGCCGGCGAGGACGGAAAGACGGTCGAGGAGAGCGGCTGGTTCGCGCTGGACGGCTCGTGGCACGAGGGCTTCACGGTGCGCGCGACGTCCGTCTGCCCTGGTGCGCGCGGCTTCGCCGAGGCCGTCGCCGAGCTCGATCCCGAGGTCGAGGATCTGCGCTACGGCGTCGTCAGCTCCGACCGCTCCGTGTGGCTGATCGAACGCTCGGCGTTCAGCGCGGCGCACACGCCGTCGTTCGAGGAGGCGAAGGGGAAGATCGACTCGCAGGCGCTGCGCGACGCCAAGGCCGACGCCTTCAAGGCGGAGGTGGAGGCGATCGCGGCGCAGGGCGCCGAGGCGGTGCTCGCGACGAAGGACGTGTCCACCAACCTGACCTTCTCGGTCTCCGAGCTCGCGAGCGGCGCGTTCCCGGACCAGCGCGCGATCGCGGGCGCGGCGATGAAGACGCGCAAGGGTGAAGTTTCCGAGTTTACGCTGACCGGCACGGGCCGCGCGCTCCTCGTGGTGTGCGAAGACCGCGTGCCCGGCGATGCCGTCAAGGCGACGCTGATGCGCACGCAGCTGCGCGGCCAGGTCACCGGCGACCAGCTGGCCGCCGCGACCGCGCGCTGGGCGGGTGAGAACCTCGCGCGCCTCGGCTACGAAGCGCCGGCCGGGGAGGCCGAAGCCGCCGACGAGGCCGCCGCGGAATGACGCTCGGCTTCAAGCGCATCCATCCCGAGGCGACGCTCCCGGCCTACGCGCACGCGAGCGACGCGGGGATGGATGTCCGCAGCGTCGAGGATGTGACGATCCCGCCGCTCGGCCGCGCGCTCGTCCACACGGGTCTTGTGATGGAACTGCCGCCGCGCTACGAGGCGCAGGTGCGCCCGCGCTCGGGCCTCGCGCTCAAGTACGGCGTCACCGTCCTCAACACGCCCGGCACGATCGACGCGGGCTACCGCGGCGAAGTGGGCGTGATCCTCGCCAATTTCGGCGACGCGCCGTTCGCGGTGAAGAAGGGCGACAAGATCGCGCAGCTCGTGATCGCGCCCGTCACGCAGCCGGTCGTCGTGGAGGTCGCGGACGTGAACGCGACCGACCGGGGCGCCGGCGGATTCGGTTCGACGGGAGTGTGAGCGCATGGTTCTGAAAGTCTACCGGTACGGCGAAAAGGTGCTGCGCGAAAAGTCCGCGCCCGTCGCGTGCGTGACGGACGAGCTGCGGCGTCTCGCGGACGACATGATCGAGACGATGCACGCGGCCAAGGGCGTCGGGCTCGCGGCCGAGCAGGTCGGGCGGCTCGAACGGCTCTGCGTCATCGACATCCCCGACGGCTGCGAGGACGAGGCGGACGCGCTCTTCAACGCGCCGATCCCCATGCCGCTGAAGCTCTTCAATCCCGCGATCATTGCGCAGGAGGGCTCGCAGAAGGACAAGGAAGGGTGCCTCAGCTTCCCGGATGTCGGCGGCTCGCTCGTCCGCGCGGCGCAGGTGACCTGCCAGTATCTCGATGCGGACAACCGTCCGCAGATGATCACCGCGCGCGGGTTTCTGGCGCGCGCGCTCCAGCACGAGATCGACCATCTCGACGGCATTCTCTACATCGACCGCATGACGGCGGTCGAGCGCCTCTCCTACGCGCCGAAGCTGAAGAAGCTCGCGAAGGCCAACGGCGGCGTGCGCTGACGCACGGACGCGCAGGGCGACAAAACGAAAGGGCCGCGGCGAACCGCGGTCCTTTTGCGCAATTTAATTCCCTTGCGCCGTCTTACTTGACGGTGACGACCGAGTTGAACGTGCCCTGATCGTTCTGGACCGAGTTGACGTTCTCCGGATCGGCGCACCAGGTGCCGTCGATCACGAACTTGTACTGGTAGTCGCCCGGGAGGAGCTTGACGGTCGCGGCGTAGACGCCGGCCTTCGCCTTGTACGCCATCTTCTTGGCGGTCGGGTCCCACTTGTTGAACTCGCCGGCGAGGTACACTTCCTTGCCTTTCTCGGCATGGACGGTGAACTCGACGGCCTTGGGCTGCGGCTTGGCGGCCTTGGCTGTAGCCGCCGGCTTGGCGGCCTTCTTGGCGACGACCTTGGCGGTCGCGCTCTTGGTGGTCTTGATTTTCATTTTGTTTCTTTGTATCATTGTGCCGGGGTTGGGCCGATTCCGTATGGTTTCGCCCCTTCCATCCAGTTAACGAGCGAATAGTATCTCATATTTTTTTCAAAAGTCAATGATAAATCTGAAAAAAATTTGATATACTTACCGGCATGAAAGAAGGGTTCAAAGAAAAGTTCCTGCGGTACTTCACCGTGGTGCTCGTGCTGGCCATTCTCGTCGGCGGGCTGGCCGCCGCGTGGCCGAACTACGTGCGGCGCAATTCGCTCAAGGCGCAGGATGCGGCGCTCGCCGCGTCAATCGAGGAGAAGAAGCGCGAGATCGCGCGGCTCCAGGACTTCCAGCGCCGCTTCAAGACGGATCGCGACTTCGTCGAGTCCATCGCGCGGCAGAATCACCGCGTCTATCCGGGCGAGCTCGTATTCCTGTTCGAGGACGAAAGATAGCGATGGCGAATTTCTTCCGCATGATCCTGGGTCTCGCGCTGCTGCCCGCCTGCTGGGGGGCGGGGCGCACGCTCATGGACGCGGTCGTCGCGGCGGCGGGCGGCGCGGACGCCTTCAGCGTCGAGACTTTTTCGCTGCTGGGCGGCATGGCGGCGTTTGTCCTGTGCTGGCTCGCGATCCCGCACCCCGTGCGCACGTACGTGCTCGGCCACGAGCTGACGCACGCGCTCTGGGGGCTCGCGTTCGGCGCGGTGCCGACGAAGGTGCGCGTGACCGAGCGCGGCGGCAGCGTGGAGCTGACGAAGTCGAACCTGCTCATCACGCTCGCGCCCTACTTTTTCCCATTCTACACGTTCATCGTGATCATCGCCGCGCTCGTCACCTCCGCGTTCGTCCGCCCGCTGCCGTTCCTGCCGCTGTGGATGGCGCTGATCGGCTTCACCTGGGCCTTCCACGTCCTCTTCACGCTCGAGACGCTGACGGAGCAGCAGCCCGACGTGAAGCTCTACGGCCGCATCTTCTCGTGGGCGTTCATCTTCCTCGCCAACGTCGCGCTCGTGCTCGTCTGGCTCGCGGTCACGACGTCGCTGACGTTCGCCGCGCTCGGGGGCCTGCTCGCGTCGCGTCTCGTCTCGGCCTACGTCGGCACGGGCCTCTTCCTCTTCAAGGGCGCGCGGTGGCTCGCGCGGTTCGTCGCCGGATTCTTCTCGCACGGGGAGGGCGCCTGATGCATCCCGATCTGATCGACCTCGGCTTTCTCCACCTCAAGACGTACGGCGCGTGCATGGCCGTCGGCTTCCTCCTCTGCTGGACGCTCATCGAAAAGCTCTCCGGCCGCAAGGACCTCTCGAACCTCCTGATGACGCTGATGATCGGCGGCGTCGCCGGCAGCCGCCTCGCCTACGTCATCGAGCACTGGCGCGCCGAATTCGCCGCGCACCCGCTGGAGGTGATCCGCGTCGACCGCGGCGGGCTGATGTTCTACGGCGGCCTCATCCTCTCCGTCGCCCTCTTCTTCCTGTGGTGCGCGCTGAAGCGCGAACGGCCGCTCGCGCTCGCCGATCTCTTCTGCACCGCCCTCCCGCTCGGCCACGCGTGCGGGCGCATCGGCTGCTTCTTCTACGGCTGCTGCTACGGGCGGCTGTCCGACTCCGCCCTCGCCGTGCGCTTCCCGCGCCTCTCGCCCGCCTGGTACGAACAGTTCCACGCGGGACTCATCGACGCGTCGGCCCCCGCATCGCTGCCGGTCCTGCCGACGCAGCTCTTCGAGGCCGCCGCGCTTCTCGTCCTCTTCGCCGCGCTCCTCGCGCTCTACCGCCGCCACCGGCGCGGCACGGCGGGCGCGTACTTCATCGGCTACGCGGTCATCCGCTTCTTTCTCGAATATCTGCGCGGCGATCCGCGCGCCGTCGTGCTGGGGCTGAGCATCTCGCAGGCGATCTCGCTCGGGATGGCGCTCCTCGGCGGCGTCTTCCTCGCCGTCTCGTTCCGGAAACCGCGGTCATGAACGTGCACGTCATCATCGGCGAGGACGACTTCCTTGTGTCGGAAACCGCGCAGAAGCTGATCGGCGGCGCGTCGGGCACGGCGCTGGAGGTGATCGATTCCGTCAATTCGACGAACGCGGAGCTCCAGCTCGCCGACCTGCGCGAGGCGGAGGCGAGCTACCGCACGCCGCCGTTCCTCGATCCCGTGAAGGTGACGTGGTGGAAGAACGTCCGCTTCCTGCCGCAGGCGGGCGGCAAGGGGCCGTCCGAGGAGGTCAAGGCGCGGCTCGAGGATTTCGCCGCCTTCCTCGCGGCGCATCCGCTGCCCGACAGCCAGCGCTTCATCCTCTCCGGCCCGAAGCTGCTCGCGACCTCCGTCTTTGCCAAGCGGCTCAAGGGCGTCGCCGAGCTCGCGGTCTTCGCGGCCGGCAAGCCGTGGGAGCAGGCGCGCGCGGCCGTCGTGCGCGTGATCGACTGGGCGGCGGAGATGAACCTGAAGTTCGACCGCGGCGTCGCGGAGGCGTTCGTCGCGCGCGTCGGGACGGACACGCGCTCGCTCAAGGGCGAGCTCGGCAAGATGCGCGACTATCTCGGCCCGGACCGCCACACGATCACCGCCGCCGACGTCGCCGACGTGACGTCGCCGGGCATCGGCGTGGAGCCGACCGTCTGGGAGGTGACGGACGCGCTCGGCGAACGCAACGTCGAGAAGGTCGTCGCCGCCGTGCGCCGCTTCGAGGAGGAGAGCGGGTTCGCCGTCTTCATGACGACGGTGGTGGAGAAGTTCTTCCGGCAGCTCGTCGTGCTGAAGGACGCCGAGGCGCGCGGCGCTTTTGCCGCGGCGACGGAGGGCCTCGCGCCGTTCGCCGTGCGGAAGAACCAGGCCTTCCTGCGCAACTGGACGCTGCGCGAGCTGCGCATCGCGCGCGCGCGGTTCCTTCAGCTGCGCGAACGGTGCGTCTCGTCGGCGGGCAGCGCCGACGTGCTCGTGCTGACCGAGCTCGTCCGCACCTGCACCGGTCGCTGACCCGCGCCGCGGGCGCCAAAAGGGGGGTTGTCGGGGCCCGCGCATTTTGGTAAAATGCCCGACATGAAAAAATTGACTCTTCTTGCTGCTGTCGGCGCGTGCGCGTCGCTTGTCGGAGCCGCTTCGGAACCGGCTGAAACCGTCACCGTCACGCTGGGCGACGCCCGGGACGGCCACGCCGTCCCGTCAAGCCTGTGGGGCATCTTCTTCGAGGACAT
>DJXI01000080.1:16650-16934 GCA_002449695.1 Verrucomicrobia bacterium UBA7008
GGCATCTTCTTCGAGGACATCAACTGGGCCGCCGACGGCGGACTCAGCGTCGAAATGCTCGCGAACGGCGGCTTCGACTGGAGTCAGGCCGACCACGAGAAGTGGACCGTCGCCGAGGACGGCTGGGAGCCCGACTACCGCGACGGCGGCATGGCGCGCCTCTCCTTCCAGTACAACGCGCCCGTCCATCCCAACACCGCCAGGCACCTGCGCATCGAGTCGTTCGGCACGGGCCGGGCGGGCGTGCGCAACCGCGGCCTGGACGGGATGTGGCTGAAGGCGGG
>DJXI01000080.1:17021-21569 GCA_002449695.1 Verrucomicrobia bacterium UBA7008
GAGCCGTACCGGCTCGCGTTCAACTGGCGCGAGCTGACGAAGGACGGCATCGACTACGCCGACGCGCCGTGGCAGACGTACGCCGCCGACTTCACGCACGACGGCACGGCCGCGACGACGGACTTCCCGTTCGGCGCGGTGGAGCTCGCGCCCGACACGCAGTCGACGGACGGCCGCTGGACGTTCGCCATCCTCGTCGAGGGGCGGCGCTGCGTCGAGATCGACAACGTGACGCTCAAGCCGACCGGCCCGAACCTCGTCCGCGCCGGCCTGCGCAAGGATCTCGTCGACAAGCTCGCGGCCCTCAAGCCGGCCTTCGTGCGCTTCCCCGGCGGCTGCATCGTCGAGGAGGGCGACTTCCAGCACTGGTACGACTGGCGCCGGACCGTCGGCCCGCGCGCGCGCCGCGAATGCATCCTCAACCGCTGGACGCACCACGAAGGGTACAAGCCGTACTGGGAGACGTTCGACGTCGGCTTCTACGAATACTTCCGCCTCTGTGAGGAGCTGGGCGCGGAGCCGCTGCCGATCTGCCTGTCGGGCCTCACCTGCCAGTTCCAGAAGCCGGCGCTGTGCGCGGCGGTGGAGGACGTCGACTACTTCGCGAACGTCATCCTGGAGCTGATCGAGTTCGCCAACGGCGGCGTCGACACGACGTGGGGCCGCGTGCGCGCCGAGATGGGCCATCCCGCGCCGTTCAACCTCAAGATGGTCGGCATCGGCAACGAGAACTGGAACAAGGTGTTCTTCGACCGCTGCGAGCCGATCGCGAAGATCGTGCGCGCGCACCATCCCGAGATCACGATCGTCGGCTCGTCGGGCCCGGCGCCCGACGGCGAGGACTTCGACTACGCGTGGAAGCGCCTCACCCCGGCGTCGGCCGATCTCGTCGACGAGCACTACTACCGCTCGCCGGAATGGTTCCTCGCGTCGTTCCACCGCTACGACGGCTACGACCGCACGCGCGGCCTCGCGGTCTACGCGGGCGAGTACGCCTGCCACCACCGCGTCGGCAAGCACCACCAGAACACGCACTGGAGCGCGGTGTGCGAGGCCGTCGGCATGGCGGGCTTCGAGCGCAACTCCGACATCGTGAAGATGGCGAGCTACGCGCCGCTCTTCGCGCGCGTCGGCCACTGCCAGTGGTCGCCGGACCTCATCTGGTTCGACGGCACGACGAGCTGGGTGACGCCCAACTACTACGTGCAGCAGCTCTTCTCGCTCAACCGTCCCGACCGCACGATCCCCGCGACGCTCTCGACGGAGGACCGGTTCGTCGCGGTGGCGGGCCGCAGGGGCGCGGCGACGATCGTCAAGTTCGTGAACGCGGCGGAAGTGCCGCGGTCGGTGGCGATCAACCTCGCCGGCCGCGCGACGCTCACGACGCTCGCGGGCGCGAAGGAGGACATGAACCGGCCCGACGCGGCGGCGGTCACGCCCGTCACGACGACGCTCGACCTGAACGGCGCGCTGACGCTCCCGGCGTGCAGCGTCTCGGTGCTGGTGGTGGAGTAAGAGGCGACCGGAATCGGAGAAACAAAAAAGGCGGCTGAGGGTTGAATCCCGAGGCCGCTTTCCGCTTTTTCCGCGTTTGGTGGAGAAGAAGAGATTCGAACTCTCGACCCCCACGTTGCGAACGTGATGCTCTACCAACTGAGCTACTTCCCCATTCGTGGAAACGGCGCATAGTATATCATAAATCCGCTCCGCCGCGCAAGGGGGTATTTTACGCTTTTTTCGCATGCGTCGCGCGGCGGCGGGAGCCCTCGGCTTCTCGGCCTCTCGGCTTCTAGATTTCGAGACGCCGAGAGGCCGAGAAGCCGAGAGGCCTGGAATTCTATTCTCTCCTGTCGCGTCGCCGCAGACGGCCGCAAATATGATATAATATACGCTCAAATTTGAAAGGATACCTGACATGGCTGAGGCAACAGTCGGCATCGTGATGGGCAGTGACAGCGATTGGCCGCTCGTCAAAAAGGCGGCGGAGACGCTGGCGTCGTTCGGCGTCGCCTATGAAACGCGCGTCATTTCCGCGCACCGCACGCCCGACGTGGCGCTCGACTACGCGAAAAGCGCCGAGGCGCGCGGACTGAAGGTCATCATCGCGGCGGCCGGCGGCGCGGCGCATCTGGGCGGCGTGCTCGCCGCCGGAACGGTGCTCCCCGTCATCGGCATTCCCGTCGCGGGCGGCGCGCTGAACGGGCTCGACGCCCTCTACGCGACGGTGCAGATGCCGAGCGGCGTGCCGGTGGCGACGGTCGCGGTCGGTTCGGCCGGCCCGACGAACGCGGCGCTCCTCGCCGTCCAGATCCTGGGCACGGCGGACGCGGCGCTGCGCGAGAAGTTCCGCGCGCACAAGGAGGAGCTGCGGCGCAAGGTCGCGGCGGCGAACGACCGCATCCACGAGGGCGCGTGACATGTCGGTGCGGCTCCCCCGGAAGATTCTGGTGACGGGCGGCGCGGGCTTCCTCGGCTCGCACCTCTGCCGGCGGCTGCTCGCGGAAGGCGCGGAAGTGACGTGCCTCGACAACCTCTTCACGGGCTCGAAGCGCAACATCGGCGCGCTGACGGCCAACCCCGCGTTCACGTTCGTGCTGCACGACGTCACGCAGCCGTACCGCGGCCAGTTCGACGAGATCTACAACCTCGCGTGCCCGGCCTCGCCGATCCACTACCAGAAGAACCCCGTCGAAACGGTCAAGACGTCGGTGCTCGGCATGATCAACATGCTCGACCTCGCGCGCGACACGGGCGCGCGGCTGCTCCACACCTCGACGAGCGAAATCTACGGCGATCCGCTCGTGCATCCGCAGGTGGAGAGCTACTGGGGCAACGTCAACACGATCGGCGTGAGGAGCTGCTACGACGAGGGCAAGCGCGTCGCCGAGACGCTGGCGGCCGACTACCGGCGCGCGTACGGCGTCGACGTGCGGATGGTGCGCATCTTCAACACGTACGGGCCGAACATGCACCCGCAGGACGGGCGCGTCATCTCCAACTTCGCGATGCAGGCGCTCGCGAACGCGCCGATCACGATCTACGGCGACGGCAGCCAGACACGCTCGTTCCAGTACTGCGACGACCTCATCGAGGCGATGGTGCGGCTGATGGCGAAGCCGAAGGCGGAGCTGGACGCGTTCTGCGAACGCCACGGCCTCGGCGCGCTCGTCGTCAACACCGGCAACCCCGGCGAATACACGATCCGGGAGCTCGCCGAAAAGACGCTCGCGCTTCTGCCGGAATCGACCTCGCGCATCGTCTACGCGCCGCTGCCCGGCGACGACCCGAAGCGGCGCAAGCCCGACATCACGCTCGCGAAGGAGCTGCTCGGCTGGGAGCCGAAGGTCCCGCTCGACGAGGGGCTCGCCCGGACCATCGACTATTTCCGCACGACATTCAGCAAGTAAACGACGGAACGCACAACCATGAAAGACCTGAAAGAAGCCTACAAGACCATCGAAGCCGATCACTTCGCGCCGCAGATGGAGATTTCGTTCATCGACGGCGCGAACCGCCAGACCTTCCGCTACGAGAAGGTGACGTGGAACATCGCGGGCGAGGAGAAGGGCCTGCGCTACGGCGAGAACCCCGGCCAGGAGGCCGCGCTCTACCGCCTCGTGAACGGCAACCTCGTGCTGGGCGACGTCGAGATGCTCCAGGCGGGCCAGTACCTCGCCTCGGTGCCGGAGCTCCTCCAGTCGGGCAAGCATCCCGGCAAGACGAACGTGACCGACACGGACAATGCGCTGAACATCCTCCGCTACCTCATGGAGAAGCCCACGGCCGTCATCGTCAAGCACAACAACCCGTGCGGCGTGGCGACGGGCTCGACGCTCGCCGAGGCGTACTTCCGCGCGAACAAGGCGGACCGGCTCGCGGCGTTCGGCGGCGCGATCGCGCTCAACCGCGACTGCGACCTGGAGACGGCGAAGCTCATCATCGAGAACTACGCCGAGGTCGTCGTGGCGCCCGATTTCGCGCCCGGCGTGATGGACCTCTTCGCGACGAAGAAGAACCTGCGCGTCTTCCGCATCCGCAACATGGCGCGGCTCGCCGATTTCGTGGCGAAGCACGTCGTCGACTTCAAGTCGCTCATCGACGGCGGCATCGTGGCGCAGACCTCGTTCTGCGCGAACGCGCGCCGGCCCGAGGACTTCCTGCCCGCGTACTGCAACCGCAAGATCACGAACAAGGAGACGGGCGAGGTCCGCTTCGAGGAGCACACGATCAAGCGCCTGCCCACCGCGAAGGAATACGAAGACCTCGTCTTCGGCTGGCTCGTCGAGGCGGGCGTCACGTCCAACTCGGTCCTCTACGTGAAGGACGGCGCGACGGTCGGCATCGGCACGGGCGAGCAGGACCGCGTCGGCGTCGCCGAGATCGCGCGCGACAAGGCGTACACGAAGCACGCGGACTGGATCGCGTGGGAGAAGTACCAGAAGCCCTACAACGACCTTCGACTCGTCTTCGGCGAGGAGGACGGCGCGAAGAAGCAGGCGGAGATCATGGAGCAGACGCGCGCCGAGAAGGGCGGCCTGCCGGGCTGCG
>DJXI01000053.1:0-18900 GCA_002449695.1 Verrucomicrobia bacterium UBA7008
CTGGATTTGAAAAGCTCAGAAAGGGTCTGCCGCTTACTTCCAATCTGATTCAGGAAGTGCAGTCCGTTCTTATTGGAAATACGGCAGGATTCCGCAAGGTGCCGGGTACGGAGCTGCGGGACAACTTCGGGCATGTGATTTACCAGCCGCCGCAGGATGGGAACGATGTTGTCCGGTACATGCGCAACCTCGAGGAGTTCATCAATCGTCCGGAAATGGCGGATTGGGATCCTCTCGTCAAATTGGCGGTTATCCATCACCAGTTCGAAAGCATCCATCCGTTTTACGATGGCAACGGGCGAACAGGACGAATCATCTGCATCCTGTTTCTGGTTGTAAACGGCTTGTTGGACTTGCCGATTTTGTACTTAAGCCGTTATATTACCCAAAACAAGACAGAGTATTACCGTCTGTTGCAGGCGGTGCGAGACAGCAATGGCGCCGTGGCGGATTGGCAGGCGTGGGTCTTGTTCATGCTGAAAGGCATTGAAGTGACGGCGGCGCACACGATTACGATTGTCAATGGCATCAATCGGCTGATGGCGGAGTATAAGGCCGCCCTACGACCAGAATTTGGTAAGAGCTATCGACATGAATTGCTCAACCACCTGTTTTTCCATCCCTACACTAAGATTGACCATACAACCGAGGCCTTGGGCATTTCTCGCCCCACGGCTTCGCGGTATTTAGAGATAATTGTCAAACTAGGACTGTTGGATCGGGTGAAAGTCAAAAAAACGAATTACTACATCAACAGAAAACTGACAGATTTGCTGATAAACCATGCAAAACTTGAAGATAGCTAAAGTCATGTAAAGAAAACGCGAATTTCTTTACATGAAATGCGGGTCGTGTAAAGCAAAACGCCTTTTTCTTTACATGAGAAAGAAATCATGCATAACAAAATGACATTTGCTATACACATTTCAACTGTCATGCAAAGCAAAACGCCATTTTCTTTACATGAAACGAGCGTCATGTATAAGAAAACGCAGTTTCCTTTACATGAGAATGGAGACTTGCTGTGAGTGTTGCTTTTAGAATCAAGGCATCGGAAGCTCAGGGCAGGCGGCTGGATCCTGAATATCATCATGCATTGAGGTGGACGCGAATCAGATCGACTTATCCGTCTGCGAAGTTGTTGACGTTGCCTTATTCCCGCCTGCGCAACTGGTTTTCAACCGACCTTTACGAGCACGAGGGCAAGGCGCAGACGAACTTTGCGCTGACGATGCCGTCCGGTCTGACGGTGAATTGCGCGGAACATAAGGCCGCTTGAGGTAAGAAGGGCAATGTGGTAAAATATTTCCAGGTGACGAAATGAAGGAGTCGATGAAAATGTCTGTGCTTGATGCTGCATACGAAGTGCTGAAGAAATCAGGGAGCCCGATGTCCCCCGCTGACATCATTCGTCCGATTCTTGAATCAGGAATGTGGACGACAAAGGGTAAGACGCCCGAACAGACATTGGGAGCGCGGCTTTATGTGGATATCAAGAAGTTTGGTGCAAAGTCTCGGTTTGTGAATGTGGGGAACGGCCGATTTGCCTTGTCGGGGGTGAAGGCAAAGGAGTCGCCAGCACAGGCACCGTTGACATGCTTCAAGGAAAAGGCCAAGGAGATTAGCGGCAAGACGTATTCGTTCACCGATTGTGCCGAGAAAGTCTTGAAGGCGCAGGGCACCCATAAGCCGATGCATTATCTTGATATTACGCAAACGGCATTGTCCAGGGGATGGTTGAAGACCGCCGGTCAAACCCCAGCGGCCACCATGTATGCGCAGATCATTCAGGAGATACAAAGACTTCGAAAGCGCGGAGAAGTGCCGCGGTTTGTGCAATGCGGGAAAGGTCTTGTCGCTTTGACGGTGTGGGATAAGGCAGGTGTCGATTTTCAGGTTCAGCAACATCATGAAGACGTTCGCAAGAAGCTGAAGGCAAAACTGATGGCGCTCAAGCCGGAAGAGTTCGAAGAACTTATCTCGCGACTTTTCCGCGAGATTGGGTTTCATGAGGTGTCGCGTACTCGGCTCTCGGGCGATGGTGGCATCGACGTTCGTGGCGCAATGGTGACAGGCGGTGTGATTCGCACGGAGCTTGCGATTCAGGCTAAACGCTGGAAGCGCAATGTTCAGGCGCCGATTGTGCAGCAAGTTCGCGGCAGTCTTGGTGCGCATGAGCAGGGATGTATCGTCACGACAAGCGATTTCAGCGCTGGCGCTCGAGAAGAGGCCCGCAAGATGGACAAGGCCCCGATTGCGCTCATCGATGGCAAAGAGCTGATTAATCTCATGCTGGAGTATGAGGTCGGAGTCCGTCGCAAAGAAGTCCCGCTCTTTGAAGTGAAAGAGAACCTGCTCGACGATCTGGAAGACGCACGATAAAGTTGCAAGAAGGGCTATTATGGCAAAGAGTGTAGAAGAACCGGTTGAAGATTGGCGAAGAAATCGCTGGACGATCATGGTGCTGCGCTCGACAAGACCATCACCGCCAACCTCAAGAAGCTGGAGCTGATGAAATGAAGGGGTTTGACGAGTACTATGACGAGGCGGTGGAGCCGGGGAAGCGCGAACGGGCGTTTGCCTGGGCCACGGCCATCGGGCTTCAGGATGTCGACGGACTTCGGACTTCAGAATATCTTTACGAGGTTGCGAAGCGACATATTGAAGGAGACATTACAGCCGACAAGGCCAGAGACCTTGTCGATGACTATTATGAGACGAAATCCGGACGGGAATTGCCGGAAGAGCTCAAGGTGGCGGACAAGGTCTCGGCTCGTATCATCGAGGTCGTCAATGATGTGGGTTTTGATCTGTCCCCGTCGTATCTTTCGGCACTTCACGGACTGATCTTCGAAGATGTTCTTAAGGGTGCTGGCGGATTCCGAGAAGTGAACATTCGGAAACGCGAATGGGTGTTGAAAGATGATTCCGTCACCTATGGAGACTGGAAGGCGATTGAATCCAGTCTAGACTATGCATTTGACCGCGAAAGGGAATTCTCCTACGTCCGCAGGACAAAACGGCAGATCATCGAACACTTCAGCCGGTTCATCGCCACCATTTGGAGGATACACCCGTTCCGCGAGGGGAACACCCGCACGACCGCCGTGTTCGCGATCAAGTATCTGAAGGAACTCGGGTACAAGGTGGCGGATAACATGTTCAAGGAGAATTCATGGTATTTTCGCAATGCTCTCGTGAGGGCGTGCTACGAGAATCCGTTGAAAGGCGTTGGCAGGACCTTCGAGCCGCTTGAGCGTTTCTTCAGGAACCTGTTGTTTGGAGAGCGCCATGAGCTGAAGAATCGTTATTTGCGTGTCGACCTCGGCAACCGGCAGAAGTCGGAGCTCAAGGCCGGACGCAGGGGCTCCGAAAAGCGGTCAGAAAAAAGCGGTCAGAAAAAAGCGGTCAGAAAAGGCGGTCAGAAAACCGTTGAGCGCCTGTGGCGGCTCCTGAAGGATTATCCGCATCTATCGCAAGCCGGGCTCGTCGCCGCTCTTGGCATTACCCGAAGCACGGTTCAAAAGCATATCGAGAACCTGAAGCGTGCCGGTCGCCTTCGCCGCATTGGCCCTGACAAAGGCGGTCATTGGGAGGCGGTGAAATGAAAATGAGGAACTCTGCAATGATCAGGAGGATGTACTCAGCTTCGGCAACGACATGTCTGTCGTTCTGCTTTCCGCGTTTCGAAGTCGGTGGTGCCGGGGCGCACGTCTGGGTGAAGGACAAAGAGGCGAGATCGGCCGCGCGCGCTTGACCGTCGCGCGGCGGATTTGGTATAATTTCCACACTATGGCAGCGCTATTTGTACCGAGAGACCGCAAGTCGCTTTTCCGCCAGTTTCTGGCGGGAATGTACGATGCCGTGGTGATCACCGACCCCAACGGCCACATCATCGAGATCAACCCCCGCGCGGAGGAGCATTTCGGCTACAACCAGGAAGATGTGATCGACAAGCCGATTTCGTTCTTCATCCCCGGCCTCAGCCCGGAAATCGTCCAGCGCATCCGCCGCGGCCTCGACAGCGACCGCCACATGATGCTCGACGCGAACGGCCTCAACCGCGACGGAACCAAGTTCGCCTGCGAAGTGACGGTCTCGGCCATCGACCTGATGGATCCGGGCGACCTCGTCTTCACCTGCCGCAACGTCGAGCGCCGCCGCCGCGTGCGCGAGATGCTGCGCGCGAAGGAGAACGCCTTCGACATCTCCCAGTCCGCGCTCTTCACCTGCGACAGCGACGGCCGCTTCACCAACGTCAACGAGACGTTCTGCAAGATGTTCGACCTCGCGGACGAGGAGGAGGCGCGCAAGCACGTCTTCGCCGACTATTTCACCGACGAGCCGTTGCCCGAGAACTACCGCAAGGCGCTCGCGGGCGAGACGACGACCGTCGGGATCGTCGCCGAGTCCGAGGACGGCGCCGACGACAGCGAAATCGAAATCACGCTCGCGCCGAACCGCGACGGCCGCAAGGTCAAGGGCGTCGTCGGCAGCGTCATCAAGGTCTGACGGATGCGCAGAGCCCCCCAGCATGCGGCGGGGATTGCGTCGCTCGCGGTCAACAAGGCGGATCCCAAGGTCCTCCAGGACTTCCTCGCGCTCAAGTACGCACTCTCGCGCCGCACCGCCAAGGCGATGATCGACGGCCGCAGCGTGTGGGTCAACCGCACGTGCGTGTGGATCGCGCGCTACGCGCTCAAGACGGGCGACGTCGTCGAAGTGCCCGCGGCCGTCGTGAAGGGCGCCGTGCGGCAGTCGGCGAAGGCGGACCCCGACGCCCGCGCCGCGTCGCCCGCCCTCCGGCACATCCGCGTCCTCTGGCAGGACGCGCACTATCTCGTCTGCGACAAGCCGGCGGGCGTCTTGAGCTGCGACGACCCGAAGTCGGCGGAATCGATCCTGCGCGAGCAGGAGAAGGTGCCGACGCTCGAAGCCGTCCACCGCCTCGACCGCGACACGACGGGGTGCCTGCTCTTCGCCAAGAACCACGCGGCGCTCGCGGCGGCGATCAACGTCTTCAAGACGCACGGCGTCACGAAAATCTACCACGCGGTCGCGGCCGGCCCGATGAAGCTCGCGCGCCTTGTGATCGACGCGCCGCTCGACGGCGACAAGGCGGTTTCGCGCGTGACGCGCGAGGCGGTGAGCGCCGACGCCTCCTTCCTGCGCGTGCGCATCGAGACGGGGCGCACCAACCAGATCCGGCGGCACCTCGCGTCCGTCCGCCATCCGATCGTCGGCGACCGCGTCTTCGGGCTGAAGAACGCGCGCGACCCGCGCCTCATGAAGGTCGCGCGGCAGATGCTCCACGCCTCGACGCTGGAACTGCCGCACCCGCTCGTGCCGAAGGCGGCGATCAAGGTCCATGCGCCGCTGCCGGCCGACTTCCGCGCGACGCTGAAACTCTTTGGAATGGGCAAATGACGATGACGATTGCAGAAACGATCCATGCGATGGCGGTGAAGGCGCGGGCGGCGGCGGCCGAGCTGCGCCGACTGACGACCGCCGAGAAGAACGACATCCTGCGCGCGGTCGCGGCGGCGCTCGAGGCCGACAAGGCGGCGATCCAGGCGGCGAACGGCGCGGACGTCGCGGCGGCGCAGGCGAACGGCCTCGCGGCGGCGATGGTCGACCGCCTCACCCTGACCGATGCGCGTTTCGCCGCGATGGTGGAGGGCGTGCGCTACGTCGCGTCGCTGCCCGATCCCGTCGGCGAGGTCATCTGGACGCGCGAGCGCCCGAGCGGCATCACGATCCGCAAGACGCGCGAGCCGTTCGGCGTCGTGGCGGTCGTCTTCGAGTCGCGGCCCAACGTGTTCGTCGATACGGCGGCCTTGTGCCTCAAGACGGGCAACGCGATCATCCTGCGCGGCGGCAAGGAGGCCGTGCGGAGCAACGCGGCGCTCGCGCGCGCGGTCGGACGGGCGCTGGCCGAACACCGTTCGGTCCTCGCCTCTGCCGGTTCGGCCTTGGCGGATGCGGTGCAGTTCGTCGAGGTGCAGGACCATGCGGCGGTGGCCGAGCTCGTGCGCGCGACGGGGCTCATCGACGTGGCGATCCCGCGCGGCGGCGAGCGTCTCATCCGCGCGATGTGCGAAGCGGCGCTCATCCCCGTTCTCAAGCACTACAAGGGCGTCTGCCACATCTACGTCGACGACAGGGCGGATCTCGCGATGGCGCTGTCCATCCTCGACAACGCGAAGGTGCAGCGGCCGTCGGCGTGCAACGCGGCGGAATGCCTGCTCGTCCACGAGAAGCTCGCGCCGCTCTTCCTGCCGATGGTGCGGGCGTGGGCGAAGGATCGGGGCGTGACGCTGCACGACGACGGCGCGGGCGTCGAATACCTCTCGCTCGACCTGAACGTGGCGACGGTCGCCGACTGCCGCGCGGCCATCGACTACATCAACGCGCACGGCTCGCACCACTCCGACGCGATCGTCACGAACGACGCGGCACGGGCGGCCGAGTTCCTGCGCGACGTCGATTCGGCGTGCGTCTACCACAACGTCTCGACGCGCTTCACGGACGGCGCCGAGTTCGGCATGGGCGCGGAGATCGGCATTTCGACCGACAAGCTCCACGCGCGCGGGCCGATGGGGCTGGAGGAACTGACGACTTACAAATACACCGTCGTGGGCGACGGGGTGATTCGGAAAGGGTGAGTGAATGGATAGGCTGGCTTATGTCGCGCGGCGACTCCTTCTGGTGATACCGACGTTCCTCGGCATCACCCTCGTCTGCTTCACGCTGACGCGCTTCGTGCCCGGCGGCCCCGTCGAGATGCGCATGATGCGCCTCAAGGGGCTGGCGACGCAGGGCGGCGGCGAGGCCGGCGGCGCCGGATCGTCGGCGGTCGGCGCGGTGTCGGAGGAGTACCGCAAGCAGCTGGAGGCGCAGTACGGGTTCGACCGGCCGCTCGCGGTGCAGTACTGGGACTGGCTCGTCGTCAAGAAGATGGGCATGGAGCTGCCGAGCTACGACTACCCGAACAAGACGGCGTGGCAGCTCATCAAGTCGCGCATCCCGATCTCGCTCTGGTTCGGCCTCGCCTCGTTCATCCTGACGTACCTCATCTGCGTGCCGCTCGGCATCGCCAAGGCGCTGAAGCACCGGCAGGCGTTCGACGCGGTCTCGTCGCTCGTCGTCTTCATCGCCTACGCGATCCCGAGCTTCGCGCTCGCGATGATGCTCAAGATGTTCCTCTGCGGCACGGTCGAGGGGCTGGGCGACGTCTTCCCCCTGGGCGGCATCTCCAGCGACTTCGACGTCGACCCGACGTGGTGGGTGTGGTTCAAGGACCGCGCGTGGCACATGGTGCTGCCGATCTGCTGCTACGTGGCGGGCTCGTTCGCGATGCTGACGCTGCTCATGAAGAACTCGCTTCTCGACCAGATCTCCGCCGACTACGTGCGCACGGTGATCGCGAAGGGCGCGACGCGCCGCCGCGCGATCTGGCTGCACGCCTTCCGCAACGCGCTCATCCCGATCGCGACGGGGCTGGGGCCGATGATCGGGCTTCTCTTCGCGGGCTCCATCATCATCGAGTCCATCTTCGAGATTCCCGGGATGGGGCGGCTGTCGTGGGACGCGCTGATCGGCCGCGACTACGCCGTCTTCCTCGCGCTCCTCGCGCTCACGGCCAGCTTCCAGCTCGTCGGCAACCTCATCTCCGACGTCCTCTACATGATCATCGACCCCCGCATCGACTTCTCGAAAAAATGACACTCTTCTCACCTCTGACAAAGAAGCGCTTCCGCAGCTTCAAGCGCATCCGCCGCGCGTGGTGGTCGCTCATCGCCCTCGGCGTCATCTTCGTGTTCTGCATGCTCGCGGACGTCGTCTGTCCGTGCGATCCGCGCGCCGTCGTCGACACGGCGACGCTGGAGAAATACCGCGAGCCCGTCATCGAGGAGACGTACGACGTGAAGACCGCGCGCTTCAGCGTCTCCGGCGCGGGCGAGGTCTTCGACTACGAAGGGCCGGATGACGTTCGCGCGAAGGTCTCGGATCTCCTGGCCGGCAGCCGCCGCCCCGGCGTGAATCCCCTGGTGCGCCTGCGCGAGGCGCTGGGCGGCGAATACGACATCTCCCTGACGAAGCGAAACGGGTATGACCGGCTCTTCCTGGAGCCGAAGACGCCGCCGGCGGTGACGCGGCGCGAACTGCCCGCGCCCGAGATCAGCTTCCCGTTCCGTCCCTGCAAGGAGCATCCCTTCGGCATCGACGCGGGCGGGCGCGACGTCTACGCGCGCGTCGTCCACGGCATGCGCATCGCGCTCGTCTTCGGCCTCGTCCTCGCGTTCTGGGCGATGTTCCTCGGGCTCGTCATCGGCGCCATCGAGGGCTACTTCGGCGGCGTGACCGACATCGCCTGCCAGCGCTTCACGGAAATCTGGTCGGCCGTGCCGTTCCTCTACGTGATGATCTTCATCGGCTCGACGCTCGGGCGCAGCTTCACTGTGCTGCTCATCTGCTACGGCATCTTCAACTGGATCGGCGTGAGCTACTACATGCGCGCCGAGTTCCTGCGCCTGCGCACGCGCACGTTCGTCGAGGCGGCGAAGTGCCAGGGCTTCTCGGCCGTGCGCATCATCTTCGGCCACATCCTGCCGAATGCGCTGACGCCCCTCATCACGCTCTTCCCGTTCCTCCTCATGGGCGCGATCGGCTCGCTGGCGGCGCTCGACTTCCTCGGCTTCGGCCTGCCGCCGATGACGCCGAGCTGCGGCGAGCTGATGAACCAGGCGCAGCAGTTCCGCTGGGCGTGGTGGCTCATTCTCTTCCCGGCGCTCGCGCTCTTCATCGTGATGCTCCTGACGGTGCTCGTCGGCGAGGGTCTGCGCGACGCGTTCGACCCGCGCCAGAAGTCGCGCCTGGAGTGAGGTGACGATGGCCGGAGCCGAACTCACCCCGATGCAGCGCCAGTACCTCGCCCTCAAGCGCGAGGCGCCGCCGGGCGCGATTCTCATGTTCCGGCTCGGCGACTTCTACGAGATCTTCGGCGAGGACGCGCTCATCGCCTCGCCCATCCTCGGCGCGACGCTCACGAAGCGCGCGGGCCAGCCGATGTGCGGCGTGCCGTACCACGCGCTCAACACCTACCTTGCGAAGCTGATCCGCGCCGGCCGGACGGCCGCGCTCGTCGACCAGATGGAGGACCCGCGCACGGCGAAGGGGCTCGTGCGGCGCGACATCACGCGCATCATCACGCCCGGCACCGTGACCGAGGACGGGCTGCTGGACGAGACGGTCAACAACTACATCGCGTCCATCTCCAACCTCGGGCTCGCGCTCCTCGACCTCGCGACGGGCGAGTTCTGCGTCGAACCGTTCGCGACCGTTGAAAAGCTGGACGAGGCGCTCGCGCGCTACCGCCCCGCCGAAATCCTGCGCCCGACGGAGGACAACGCCTGGACGTTCGCGCTCGACGTCGCGACGGAGGAGCTGACGCGCCACTTCAAGGTGATGAGTCTCGAAGGCTTCGGCCTCACGGGCCAGGGCGACCTCATCTCGGCCGCCGGCGCGCTTCTCCACTACGTGGGCGCGACGCTGCGCCATTCGCTCGAACACGTGCGGCGGCTCCGCCTGCGCCGCTCCGACGACGGCCTCGTGCTGGACAGCGCGACGCTCCGCCACCTCCAGCTGCTGCCGGGCGGCGAGGTCGCGAAGGATGCGTCGCTCCTCGGCGTCCTCGACGTCACGAAGACGCCGATGGGCGCGCGCACGCTGCGCAACTGGATCGCGCGGCCGCTCGCGCGCGCGGCGGACGTGAACGCGCGGCTCGACGCGGTGGGCGCGTTCGTCGACGACCGCCTCGCGCTCGCGACGGCGCGGCAGCTCCTCAACGGCGTCCGCGACCTGGAGCGGCTCATCCAGAAGGTCGATTCGGCGCGTGCGAACCCGCGCGACCTGAAGGCGCTCGCGGCCTCGCTGCGGCCGATTCCCGAGCTGCGCGCGACGCTCGACGCGGGGCGCGGCCGGTTCGGCGCGCTCACGGCGCGGCTGACGGAGGAGCCGACGATCGTCGCGCTCCTCGAACGCGCCCTCGCCGACGATCCGCCCGTGCTGCTCGCGGACGGCGGCTTCATCGCGTCCGGCTACGACGCGGAGCTCGACCGGCTGCGCGCGACGGCCGCCGACGGGCACCGCCAGCTCGCGGAATTCCAGGCGCGCGAGCAGGCGCGCACCGGCATCGCCAAGCTCAAGGTCAAGCACGTGCCGGCGTTCGGCTTCCTGATCGAGATTCCCAAGGCGTCGGCCGCGCTCGCGCCCGCCGACTACATCCGGCGGCAGACGCTGACGACGGGCGAGCGCTTCGTCACGCCCGAGCTGAAGGAGTTCGAGCGCCAGGTCCTCGGCGCGCGCGAACGCGCGATCGCGATCGAACAGCGGCTCTACCGCGAGATTCTTGCGCAGATCGCCGAACGGACGCTGCCGATCCAGGAGACGGCGCTCGCGCTCGGCGAACTCGACGCGCTCCTGTCGCTCGCCGACCGGGCGCTCGCGGCGGGGTACGTGCGGCCGGTCGTCGACGACTCCGACGTGCTGGAGATCGAGGACGGCCGCCATCCCGTCGTCGAGCAGATCCCCGACGCGGAGCCGTTCGTGCCCAACTCGGCGCATCTCAACACGACGACGGACCAGATCATGCTGATCACGGGGCCGAACATGGCGGGCAAGTCGACGTACATCCGACAGGTGGCGGTGCTCGCCGTGATGGCGCAGATGGGCAGCTTCGTGCCGGCGGCGGCGATGCGCCTCGGCGTGCTCGACCGCGTCTTCACGCGCATCGGCGCGGGCGACGACCTCGCGCACGGGCGCTCGACGTTCCTCGTGGAGATGCAGGAGACGGCGAACATCCTCAACAACGCGACGCCGCGCTCGCTCATCGTCCTCGACGAGATCGGCCGCGGCACGTCGACGTTCGACGGCATTTCCATCGCGTGGTCGGTCGCGGAGTATCTGCACGGGAAGGCGGGCGCGAAGGCGAAGACGCTCTTTGCGACGCACTACCACGAGCTGACGGACCTCGCCGACATCCTGCCGGGCGTCAAGAACTACACCGTGCGCGTCAAGGAGGAGGGCGGGCGCGTCGTCTTCCTGCGGCGGATCGTGCCGGGCGTGGCCGAGAAGAGCTTCGGCATCAACGTGGGCGCGATGGCGGGCCTGCCGCCGGAGGTGACGCAGCGCGCGGCGCAGATCCTGAAGAATCTGGAGGCGAACGAGATCGACGTGAACGGCACCTCGCGCATCGTGCGCAAGCCGCGCCGCCGTCTCTCGGAACTGCCCGGCCAGATGACGTTTTTCTGACAGACCCATGAAGACGATTGACGAATTTCCGGGATTCGTGGACGTGCACGTCCACTTTCGCGATCCGGGCGTGCCGGCGGCCGAAACGACGGCGAGCGGCCTCGCGGCCGCCGAACGCGGCGGTTTTGCCGCGGTCGTCACGATGCCGAACACGACGCCCGCGTGCGATTCGCCGGAGCTGATCCGCTACCAGCGCGACGCCGCGCGCGCGTCCGGCTCGCCCGTGCGGCTCATCCCGTCGGCGTGCCTCACCAGGGGGCGGCGCGGTCAGGAAGTCGCCGACCTCGAATCGCTCGCGGCGGCGGGCGCGGCGTTCTTCACCGACGACGGCAGCTACGTCGAGGACGACCGGGTGATGGAGGAGGCGATGCGGCGCGCGGCGCGGCTCGGGCGCGTCGTCTGCCAGCACGCGATGACGTGGAAGGGCGGCGGCTCGCCCGCGACGCACGTCATCCGCGACTGCGCGCTCGCGCGGCGGCTCGGGCTCGGCATCATCCCCGTCTCGGTCGAGACGGACGCGATCCGCCGCGACCTCGCGCTCTGCCGCGTCACCGGCTGCCGCCTGCACATCCAGCACATTTCGACGGCGGAGGGCGTGGAGCTCGTCCGCGCGGCGCAGCGCGAAGGGCTGCCCGTCACGGCCGAGGCGACGCCGCACCATCTGCTCCTCACGTGCGACGAGCTGACGGCGGACGACGCCGCCTTCAAGATGGCGCCGCCGCTCGGCAACCGCGAGGACCGCGCCGAACTGCGCCGCGCCGTGAAGGACGGCGTTTTGATGTTCGCGACCGACCACGCGCCGCATCCGCCCGAGACGAAGGCGCGCGGCTTCGCACAGAGCGCGAACGGCATCGTGGGGCTGGAGACGGCGATCCCGATCACCTACCGCGTGATGGTCGAGGAGGAGGGCATGGCCGTCGATGCGTGGGCGCGGGCGTGGAGCGAGATGCCGCGCGCGCTTGTCGCGGGGCTGGACGCGGCGGACCTCGCCCCGACGCGCATCGCCGTCGGCGAGCCGCGCGCGGTGGACGTCGCGGCCTTCGCGAGCCGCAGCCGCAACTGTCCCTACGGCGGCCTGACATTCGATTGCTGGCCTCTCATTGCTAATTCTTAACCTGACAACGACGAAAGGAAACTCCGATGATTTGGGCTCTCGCTACCGCTCCGCTGCTTCGCCGTGTCAAATCGGAAAGATTGTTTATGGCTGGGGGTTCCCCGACCCCCAAAGGTCGGAGCGTTAGCGGAGACATCGGATCAATCGGAGTTAAACAAAAACTATGAACAAAGCGATATTTGACAAGGCGGCGGGCTATTTCCCGGACGTGTGCTTCGAGCGGCAGCCGGACCTCGGCATCCTGCTGGGGAGCGGCTGGGGCGAGTCGCTGAAGATGGACGAGGTGATCGCCCGCTTCCCCTACGCCGACATCCCCGGCCTCGGCGGCGCGACGGTCGCGGGGCACGCGGGCGAATTCGTGATGTACCGCCGCGCGGGCAGGCTGATCGCGGCGTGGTGCGGACGGCGCCACTTCTACGAGGGCGCGGGCTGGGAGCCGGTCGTGCTGCCGGTCGAGATCCTGCGGCGGATGGGCTGCGAGACGCTGCTGCTGACGAACGCCTCGGGCGGCATCAACCCGGCGCTCCGGCCCGGCGACTTCGTGATCCTGCGCGACCACATCAATCTCGTCGGCGTCAATCCGCTCATCGGGCCGCACCGCGCGGAATGGGGCGTGCGCTTCCCTGACATGAGCGAGGTCTACGCGAAGCGGCTGGCGGAGCTGCTGCACGCGTGCGCCAACCGGCTCGGCCTGCGCGTGATGGACGGCGTCTACGCCTACACGTCGGGGCCGTGCTACGAGACGCCCGCCGAAATCCAGGCGTACAAGGCGCAGGGCGCGGACGTCGTCGGCATGTCCACCGTTCCCGAGGCGGTGTTCGCGCGCGCGTGCGGCCTGAAGATCGCGGGCCTTTCGCTCGTCTCCAATCTGGCGGCGGGCATTTCGCGGCGGCAGCTGAGCCACGAGGAGGTGATCGCCGCCTCGGCGACGGCCAAGCCGCTCATGGCGGCGTTCATCGACGACTTCATCGCGCGGCTGTGACGCTCGCCGAATCAGTCGATCTCTTCATCGACGCGCTCCGGTTCGAGCGCGAGATGAGCGAAAACACGTGCGCGGCGTATGCGCGCGACCTGCGCGCGTTCGCGGCCTTCGCGCGGCGGCAGGGTGCGGACGCCCCGGCGGACGTGACGCGCGCGCACATCGCGGAGTTCCTGCGCGGCGAACGCGCGCGCGGGCTCGCCGCGTCGACGCGCGCGCGGCGGACGGTCGCGATCCGCATGTGGCTGAAGGACCTGAAGGCGCGGCACCTCCTGGCGCACGATCCGGCGGCGCTCCTCGACGCGCCGAAGAAGGCGAAGACGCTGCCGCGCGTCCTCTCCGAGGAGGAGGTCTTCCGGATGCTCGACGAGGTGAAGGGGACGACGCCGCGCGACCTGCGCGACCGCGCGATCCTCGAGGTGCTGTACGGGTGCGGCCTGCGCGTGTCGGAGCTGTGCGCGCTCACGCGCGCCGACGTCGTGGCCGAAGGCGAGCTGCTGCGCGTGCTGGGCAAGGGCTCGAAGGAGCGGCTCGTGCCGATCGGCGGCGCGGCGGGGCGGGCGCTGCGGGCCTACTTCGAATCGGCGCGCGACGTGTTCACGAAAGGGCGGCTCGACGTGGACGAGATCTTCGTCACGCACCTCGGCAGGCCGTTCACGCGCCAGGGCGTCTTCAAGATCATCCGCGAACGCGCGGCGGCCGTCGGAATCGCGGCGGAGCGGATTTCGCCGCACGTGCTCCGGCACTGCTTCGCGTCGCACATGCTCCAGCGCGGCGCGGACATCCGGGCCATCCAGGAGCTGCTGGGTCATGCGGACATCGGCACGACGCAGATCTACACGCACGTGGACGTCCGCCGCTTCGCCGACATCCACCGCGCCCACCACCCCCGCGCCGTCTGAGGATTTGATGAGCGACCTTTTTCTGCCTGAGAATCATGAGAACGGCCGCCGCATTGGCGGTCGGCTGAGGAAGGGCGCGCGGCTCGCGTGCGCGCTCGTCTGCGGACTGGCCGTGCGCGTCGGCGCGGCGGAACCGCCGCGGACGGAGGCGGATGCGTTCGCGGATGTGCGCGCGCAGTTTGCCGCGCCCGACGCGCGCGCGGGCGTCAACTGCTGGTGGTGGTGGCTCAACGGCCATACCGACACGGACGCCATCGACCGGGAGCTGCATGCGATGAAGGCGCGGCACTTCCAGGGCGCGATGATCTTCGACGCGAGCGGCCAGAACCAGCGCGGCAACCGCGACATTCCCGCCGGGCCGACGTTCGGCTCCCCGGCGTGGTGCGACCTCTTCGTCCACGCGCTGGACACGGCGGAGCGGCTCGGTCTGGAGATGGGCGTCAACATCCAGAGCGGCTGGAACCTCGGCGGCCCGAGCGTCACGCCGGAAGACGCCGCCAAGACGCTCGTCTGCACCGAGCGGACGTTCGTGGGCGGCGACGCCGTCGCGCTCCCGCCGCAGCCGCGCACGCGTCACGGGTTCTACCGCGATCTCGCCGTGCTGGCGTTTCCCGTCGACGACCGGCACGTCGCCGACGCGCCGATCCATTTCCTCGCCGAGAAGCTCGGCGCGCGCGAACTCGGCTTCAGCGCGGCCGACTGCCGCTTCCTGCTGACGAACGACGCGGCGGACAGGTCGTCCGCCGTCCGGAAACGGCCGTTCGTCGTGCGGCGCGACGCCATCGTGGATCTCACCGGCCGCCTTCCGTGGACGGCGCCCGACGGGACGTGGGTCGTGATGCGCATCGGCTACACGTGCACGGACGCGACGATCTCGACGGCGAGCGCCGGCTGGACCGGCCGCGTGCTCGACTACATGAGTTCCGCCGCGCTGGACCGCTACTGGCAGGCGGTCGTGGAGCCGATCCTCGCGCGCGCCGGCCACCATGTCGGCACGACGCTCACGCACCTGGAGACGGACAGCTGGGAGTGCGGCGGCATGAACTGGACGCCCGGTTTCGAGGCGACGTTCCGCGCGCTGAACGGCTACGATCCGATCCCGTATCTCGCGGTGCTGGGCGGCTACGTCGTCGACGACATCGACGCCACGCATGCCTTCCTCGCGGACTTCCGCAAGACGATCGCCGAGACGATCTGCCAGAGCCACTACGGGCATTTCGCGGCGCTGGCCCGTGCGCGCGGGCTCGGCATCCAGCCCGAATCCGCCGGCCCGCACACGGGGCCGCTCGACGGCTTGAAGAACTATGCGCAGAGCGACATCGTGATGAGCGAATTCTGGTCGCCCTCGCCCCACCGCGCGACGCCGCAGAGCCGCTACTTCGTCAAGCAGGCCGCGTCCGCCGCGCACCTCTACGGTCAGCGGATCGTCGGCGCGGAATCGTTCACCACCATCGGGCCGCACTGGAACGACTGCCTCTGGCGCGACCAGAAAAGCGCCTTCGACCACGAAATCTGCTCCGGCCTCAACCGCGTCTATCTGCACACGTTCACCTCGTCCCCGGCCGGCATGGGGCTTCCCGGGCAGGAGTATTTCGCCGGCACGCACATCAATCCGCGCGTGACGTGGTGGGACGAATCGGCGGGCTTCTTCGACTACCTGCGGCGCGTCCAGTCGGTCGTGCAGAACGGCCGCTTCGTGGCGGACGCCGTGTACTATTACGGCGATCACGTCCCCAACATCTATCCGCTCAAGGAGGCCGATCTCCCCGGCGTTCTCCCGGGGTTCGACTACGACGTGGCCGATGAACGCGCGCTCGGCGCGCTGACCGTGGACGCGGCGGACGGCCGCCTCGTCGGGCCGCACGGCACCGCCTACCGGCTACTCGTGCTGCCGGACCACGGTGTCCTCTCGCTCGCCGCGCTCCGCCAGGTCGCGCACCTCCTCGAAGACGGCGCGACGGTGGCGGGCGCGAAGCCGCAGCGCTGCGTCTCGCTCGTCGGCGGCGCGGCGGCGCAGGCGGAATTCCGCGCGCTCGCCGACCGTCTCTGGGGCGACGGTGCCGACGACGTGCGCCGCGTCGGGAAGGGCGTTCTGATCGCGCACGGAACGGCGCGCGACGGACTGCTCGCCCGGACGTGCCCCAACTTCGCCGCGCGTCCCGCCGACGCGGACGCGCCGACGCTCGATTACATCCATTACACGATCGGTGCGCGCGACGTTTATTTCGTCTGCAACCTGACCGACCGCGCGCAGACGGCCACGTGCGAATTCCGCGTCACCGGCCGTCAGCCCGAGCTGTGGGAGCCTCTCGACGGGACGCAGCGCGACCTGACGGATTTCACGGTGCGGGACGACCGGACGGCGATCCCGCTCCGCTTCGATCCGTGCGGCGCCTGTTTCGTCGTGTTCGACGCGCCGCTTCCCGCCGCCCGCGCGGACGCGGGGAAGGGGAATTTCACCTCCTTCACGCCGGTGCAGGAGCTGGACGGCCCGTGGCGCGTCACGTTCGATCCGGCGCGGGGCGGACCGGGCGAGGTCACGTTCCCGGCGCTCGCCGACTGGACGCAGGCAACGGACGACCGCATCAGATACTATTCCGGCGCGGCGACCTACCGCCGGACGTTTTCGTTTGACAAGCAGCCGGCGGCGCGTTACGCGCTCACGCTCGGCGCGGTGCGCGACGCGGGCTTTGCGCGCGTGACGCTGAACGGCACCGACGTGGGGACGGTCTGGACGCCGCCGTTCCGGCTCGACGTCACCGACGCGCTGACGACGGGCGAGAACACGCTGGAAATCACGGTGGTGAACGGCTGGCACAACCGCGTGATGGGCGACCAGCTCCGTCGCTTCGCCCGGCCGCTCACGCAGACGAACATCGTTCTCGGCGGCCGCAAGGGCGAGCGCCTGTCGCCGTCGGGCCTCCTGGGGCCGGTGCGGCTCCTGACGGCGACGGACGCGGCGGAACCGCCGCGCTGACCGGCGCGTCCCCTCTTGTGGGGATGACGCGCGCGGGCGGAAAATGGTAGACTATGCGACCTGAACACGGAAACGAAAGGCGAGGAAAGCGAAATGAACGTTGAAAAGATTGCCGTTGAAAACCATCCGAAGATGTGGGGCGCGGAAGCGTGGCGCGTCCTGCCGGGCCATCCGCTCCTCTTCAAAGTCATCGACGCGCGCGAGCGCCTGTCGGTGCAGGTGCATCCGAACGAGCAGACGCGGCAGGTGACGGGCGGCGACCCCAAGACCGAGATGTGGTGCCTCCTGAACGACGGTTTCGTCTACGCCGGACTGAAGGCGGGCGTGACGGCGCGCGACGTCGAGCGCGCGGTGGGCGACGGCAGCTTCGAGGAGCTGATGTACCGCTACGACCTGAAGCGCGGCGACGCGATCTTCATCCCCGGCGGGCTCGTGCACGCGATCGGCGACCGGACGCGGCTCTACGAGGTGCAGCAGACGAGCGACACGACGTTCCGGCTCTACGACTGGAACAGGCGCGACGCGAACGGCCGGCCGCGCGAACTGCACGTCGAGAAGGCGCTGAAGGCGATCGACTACACGCTGCCGCAGCCGACGGTCGTGCGCAACGTCTCCTGCGCGTTCTTCAACTTCCGGCAGATGGCCGCGCGCGACTTCGCGCCGCTCGCGACGCCGGCGGTCGTCCACGCGTTCCGCGGCGGTTTTGCCGCGGACGGCCGGACGTTCGCCGAGGGCGAGGACGCGTGGGTGCCGGCCGGCGCGACGATCGGCGGCGACGGCGACGTGCTCGTCACGACCGTCTGAGGCGGCCTCGGCCCGCCACCCTTGAGAGTTTCCACCACAGGCGCGCGAGAATGTGATATACTATACTCAATCTTTCAATCACGCCCGCAGGGGGGAAGACCTGCCGGCAACTTAAGGAGAAAAAACAACATGGCCAAAACGCCGAAGTTCAAGAACGCCAAGGTCCAAGCCTGGGTTGATCAGTGGAACAAGGTCTGCACACCCGAGAAGATCGTCGTGGTGACGGGCACGAAGGAAGAGCACACCGCCATCTGCGAGATGATGGTCAAGAAGGGGCAGTTCATCAAGCTCGACCAGAAGAAGCGCCCCGGCTGCTACCTCGCCCGCTCGCACGAGAGCGACGTCGCGCGCGTCGAAGGCCGCACCTTCATCTGCTCGAAGAACGAGATCGACGCCGGCCCGACCAACCACTGGCGGGATCCCGTCGCGATGAAGAAGGAGATGCTCAAGAAGTACAAGGGCTGCATGGCCGGCCGCACGATGTACGTCATCCCGTTCGCGATGGGCCCGATCGGCAACCCGATCACCCAGTACGGCATCGAGGTGACCGACTCGCCCTACGTCGTCGTCAACATGAACATCATGACGCGCACCGGAGACGCGGTGATGAAGCACCTCGACAAGGGCGGCGATTTCGTGCCGTGCATCCACTCCGTCGGCGCGCCGCTCAAGAAGGGCCAGAAGGACGTCGCGTGGCCGTGCGCGAAGAAGATCGACGACAAGTACATCACGCAGTTCCCCGAGGACGGCGAGATCTGGTCGTTCGGTTCGGGCTACGGCGGGAATGCGCTCCTCGGCAAGAAGTGCTTCG
>DJXI01000053.1:18978-19129 GCA_002449695.1 Verrucomicrobia bacterium UBA7008
AGTGCTTCGCGCTGCGCATCGCCTCGAAGCTCGCGAAGGACCAGGGCTGGATGGCCGAGCACATGCTCATCCTCACGCTCACCTCGCCCGAGAAGAAGCAGTACCACGTCACGGCGGCGTTCCCGTCCGCCTGCGGCAAGACGAACCTCGC
>DJXI01000060.1:0-12261 GCA_002449695.1 Verrucomicrobia bacterium UBA7008
TCGCGCGTGCGCAGGCGGAAAAGAAGCCGCTCCTTCCGGTCGGCCGCTTCGCTCACCTGCTCGAATGCGGCGAAATCCTCGCCCATCCAGTTCTGCGTGCGGATGCGGCCGATCCGCCCGTGCGCGCCTTCGCCGAGGCCGATGTAGTCTTCGCCGCGCCACGTCGCGAGGTTGTGGCGGCATTCGCGGCCCGGCACCGCATAGCTCGAAATCTCGTAGCGCCGCAGGCCGAGCTCGGCCAGAAAGCGCGCGACGGCGGCGAGACGGTCCAGCACCGTCTCATCGGAAGGAAGCGCAAGGGGCGGAGTGGAGATGGTCAAGCTGTGCTTGACCAAACCCCAAAGGCGGCTCTTCTCTTCGAGAATGAGCGAATAGACCGAGCAGTGCGCGAGGCCCCAGTTCGCCAGCCGGGCGTGGCGCGGCAGAAGTGCCGCGGTTTCGCCGGGGTAGCCGACGATGAGATCGATGCCCGCGTTGTCGAAATGCGCCTTGACGAGGCCGAAGGCGCGCTCGGCGTCGTCAAACGTGCAGCCGCGCGCCATGTGCCGCAGGATGTCGTCGTCGAGCGACTGCACGCCCATCGAGATGCGGTTGACGCCGCCGGCCTTGAGCGTCTGGAGCGTCGCGCGCGTGACGTCGCGCGGATGAAGTTCGACGGTGAATTCCGCGCCGGGCGCGAGACGGGGCGCGAGCGCGTCCAGAAGCGGCGCGAGATCGCAGAGTGCGGGCGTGCCGCCGCCGAAGTAGACCGTTTCGAGCGGCGTGGCGGGCAGCCGGTCCCGGACGACGGCGGCGAGGCGCGCGACATACGCGGCGCGTTCGGCCGCCGTGCTCCCGCCGCGCGAAGGGAGCGCGCAGTACGTGCATTTCGCGCGGCAGAAGGGGAAGTGAACGTAGAGGTTCACCGGGCCGCGAAATACTTCTTGAGCGCGGCGACCTTGTCGGTCTTCTCCCACGGGAATTCGGCGCGGCCGAAGTGGCCGTAGGCGGCCGTGTCCTCGTAGCACCAGCCCTGGGGCTTCGTCAGCTTGAGCCGCCGGATGATCTCGTACGGGCGGAAGTCGAAGATCGCGCCGCCCGCGAGCATCTGTTCGAGCTGTTCGTTGGTGATGCCGTGCGCCGAGCCGAACGTCTTGACGCAGAAGCTGACGGGCCGGTCGACGCCGATCGCATAGGCGACCTGGATCTGGCAGCGGTCGGCGAGGCCGGCGGCGACGATGTTCTTCGCCGCGTAGCGCGCGTAGTACGCGGCCGAGCGGTCGACCTTCGTCGGGTCCTTGCCCGAGAACGCGCCGCCGCCGTGCGCGGCCATGCCGCCGTACGTATCGACGATGATCTTGCGCCCGGTGAGGCCGGAATCGCCGCAGGGTCCGCCGACGACGAACTTGCCCGTCGGGTTGATGAGGAACTTCGTCTTCGCGGTGAGGAGTCCCGTCGGCCGGAGGTACGCCGCGGCGCGGCGCTTGAGCTCGGCGTAGTTCTTCTTCGTCGCGCCCGCCTCGGTCGTCTGGTGCGAGAGGACGACGGTGTCGATCGCGACGGGCCGCCCGTCCGCGTAGACGACGGACAGCTGGCACTTCGAGTCGGGCCGCAGCCACGTGAGCGTACCGGCGTGGCGCAGGTCGGCGAACATCTTCAGAAGGCCGTGCGAATAGACGAGCGGCGCGGGCATCAGCGACGGCGTCTCGTTCGTCGCGTAGCCGAACATCATGCCCTGGTCGCCCGCGCCGAGTTTGGCCTTTTCCTTGCGGTTGACGCCCTGCGCGATGTCGGGGGACTGGCCGTGCAGGAAGTTGAGGTACTGGAACGTGTCGGCGGCGAAGTGCTCCTCCGGCACGGTGTAGCCGATCTTGCGCGCGACGCGGCGCGCGATCGCGGCGGTGTCGACACGGTCGAATCCCCTCGCGGTGATCTCGCCGACGTTGACGACGACATCGGGGCCGACGGTCGTTTCGCAGGCGACGTGCGCGCCGCTGTCGCGTTTCAGGCACGCGTCGAGGATGGCATCGGAAATCTGGTCCGCCACTTTGTCGGGATGTCCTTCCGAGACGGACTCCGACGTAAAGACGTGGCAATGCTGCTTTTTGGTCATTTTCATTCCCTGTAGACGTCGATCAGCTTGTGTCACACCGACGGACAACCGCGTCCGCCGGTCACAGACTGAAATGAACGGCGCATATTATACCGAATTTCGGCCCGTCCGTGCAAGCGCCCGCGCGGCGGCCCGGCCCGGCGGTGATTCTGCTTCTTCACGGGCGTGAGCGAAAAACACAAGTCGCGTGAAAAAATTACAATTGAAAGCAGGCGTTGCGATGTGCTATAATACAGCCTGTCAAGAAAAGGGGACAACGAATGAATCAGATACTGCAGAAGAATAGGATTGTGAAAATGACATCGCGCCTGGCCGGCGTCGCCGCCGGCGCGCTGCTCGCCTCGTTCACGGCGTTCGCCGCCGAGCCCGCGTACGACACGCTGATCGCCCACCGCGGCGAATCGGTCGACGCGCCGGAGAACACGCTCCCCGCCTACAGGACGGCGGTGGAACGCGGCTTCGGCTTCGAGTGCGACGTGTACCTGTCGAAGGACGGGCGCGTCTTCACGTTCCACGACCAGAACCTCACGCGCACGACGGCCGGGGCCAATACGAAGAAATGCGCCGACGTGACATGGGCGGAGCTGGAGACGGTCGACGTGGGTTCGTGGGGCAAGTGGAAGGGCTCGAAGTTCGCGGGCACGCGCCCGGCGCTGCTCGAAGAAGTGCTGGCGCTCGCGCGCGACGGGCGCCGGATCTACGTGGAGGTGAAGCCCGGCCCCGAGATCGTGCCGCACATCAAGAAGGTGTTCGACGCGCAGACGACCGCGACGCCGCAGAACGTCCTCTTCATCTCGTTCAACGCCAGGACGTGCAAGGAACTGAAGACGCAGATGCCGGACTACAAGGTGTACTGGCTGACGGTCGCGAGGCAGCGCGGGGGGGACAAGCGGCCGGTCACATCGGCGGACATCGTCAAGACGCTGACGGAGATCGGCGCGGACGGCGTGGATTGCTGCTACGATCCGGCGGTGGTGTCGGCTGATTTCATCCAGTCGATCCGCGACGCGGGCTTTGAGTTCCACGTCTGGACGGTGGACGACCTCGCGAACGCACGGGAGGCGTTCCGGCGCGGCGCGCAGACGGTGACGACCAACTGCGCGAAGAAGTTGCTGGACGAGCATCGCCGGACGGAGGTGCCGGCGGCCGTCAAGCTGGACAGCGCGACGGTTCAGCGTCATGCGGCGCTCGCGCGGCGGGCCGCGGCGGAAGGCATGGCCCTGCTGAAGAACGACGGCGTGCTGCCGCTTGCGCCGGGGCATCGCCTCGCGGTGTTCGACCTGTCCGAAAAATATCTGCCCGGCGGCGGCGGATCGTCCAACGTCAAGGCTGTGCGGATCGCCGATATTCCGTCCGGCCTGGCGGAGGCGGGGTTCGTGATCGCGCCCGAAAGCCGCGAGACGGCCGTCCTCATTCTCGGCCGCCGCTCGTCGGAAGGCCGCGACAATTCGGATGCGGCGTTCGACCTTTCTGACCGTGAGCGCGAGACGCTGTCCCGGCTCAAGGCCGACGGGTTCGGGAAGATTGTCGTCGTCTGCAACTGCGGCCACGCGATCAACCTCGCGCCGCTGGCGGACGATCCGGCCGTCGGGGCGATTCTCTGGACGTGGTACCCGGGCGGCGAAGGCGGCGCGGCGGTGGGCGACATCCTGTCCGGCAAGGTCAATCCGTCGGGACGCCTGGCCGACACGCTGGCGCGCGCGGTCGAGGACTGGCCGAGCAACGACGGCTTCCGGCTGGCGCGCGGCGCCGTTCCCTACGAGGACGGCATCTTCGTCGGCTACCGCTATTTCGAGACGATTCCCGGCGCGAAGGAGAAGGTGGTCTATCCGTTCGGGCATGGGCTGAGCTACACAACGTGGAGAGTTGAGAGTGGAGAGTTGAGTGTTGAGAGTGGAGAGGTGCGGCTGACGGTGCGCGTGACGAACACGGGCAAGGTGCCCGGCCGGCGCGCGGTGCTCTGCTACACGTCCGTGAAGGGCGGCGCGGCGCAGCATCCGGCGATCGAGCTGCGGGCCTACGCCAAGACGCGCCTCCTGCAGCCCGGCGAAAGCGAGACCCTGCCGCTCGCGTTCGCGAAGCGCGACCTCGCCTATTTCGACGAAGACGGCACGAGCGGGCAGCCGGGCGCCTGGGTGCTGGACAGGGGCGTCTATGAAGTCTTTGTCGGCGGCAGCGTCCGGGACGTCGAGAAGGCCGGATCGTTCGAGGTCGCCGCCGCCCAGGTGCTGGAGACGCCCGGCTTCAAGCTGAAGGCCGACGTGCTGGCGCGGCGCCTGAACGCCGACGGCACGTATGCGACGCTGCCGCTCGCCTATCCGACGCGGCTCGGCCGTCCCGGGCGGGCCGCCTGCCGGACGGACGCCGTCGAGACGCCGGCCGTCACGCTGGACGATGTCGCGGACGGCCGGGCGACGCTGGACGATCTCCTCGACCAGATGACGTTCAAGGAGATGACCTTCCTCCTCTACGGACACCCGAAGGTCGATCCGTCCGGCACGGGCTCGATCGGCGCGAGCGAGAAGTTCGGCATTTCGGCCGCGCAGACATGCGACGGGCCGGCGGGAATCCGCCGCTCCGTGGAATCGACCTACTTCCCGTGCGCGGCGCTGCTGGCTTCGTCGTTCGATCCGGCGCTGCTCCGCGAGGTCGGCGAAGCGCTGGGCGACGAGGCGGTGGAGACGGACTTCGACATCCTGCTCGCGCCGGGGCTCTGCATCCACCGCCATCCGCTGTGCGGGCGCAACTTCGAGTACTTCGGCGAGGATCCGCTTGTCGCGGGCGTCTCGGCGGCGCAGTACGTCAAGGGCGTGCAGTCGCGCGGCGTGGGCGCGACGCTCAAGCATTTCGCGGGCAACAACCGCGAGACGACGCGCAAGTACGAGCTCGACATCGTCAGCGAGCGGGCCTTCCGTGAAATCTACCTGAGGGGCTTCGAGCGGGCCGTGAAGGAGGCGCAGCCGTGGGCGATCATGACGGCCTACAACGGGGTGAACGGCTACAACTGCTCGGAACATTACGGTCTCCTGACGGGCATTCTGCGCGCGGAATGGGGGTTCGAGGGGCTCGTGATGACCGACTGGCACACGACGGTTCCGCTCTGGCGCGAGGTCGCGGCCGGCAATGACGTGAAGATGCCGAACGACCGCGCCGACAAGGAGGATCCGCTCGTTGCGGAGGGGTTCGGCACGGACATGGCCCAGGCCATGCTGGAGCGCGACTATCTGACGGTGGACGCGGTGCGCGAGAGCGCGAAGCGCGTCTGCCGGCTGATCCTGAAGACGCGTCGCTTCGCGCGTGAACGCGCGGCGCGGGCGGCGGCGGCCGTCGGGGGCGCGGCGAAATAAGGAAGGGCGCAGGTATGGAGATGTCCCGGAAAGGATTTGTGTGCGGTGCGGCGGCGCTGATCATCTGCGCGGCGCGGCCGCTCGTCGCGGCGGTCGCCGACGAAGACGCGCGCATCGACGCGCTGCTGGCGCAGATGACGCTGGAGGAGAAGATCGGCCAGCTCTGGCAGACGAACGGCAAGCCGTCGCAGGCGATTGAGGCGGAGGATCTGTCGAAGGACAGGAGCGGCGACCGGTTCCTGGCCGATGTGCGCGCGGGGCGGTACGGCTCGCTGATCGGGCGGCGCGGCGCGGACGGGTACAATCTGCTGCAGCGGACGGCGATGGAGGGCCGCCTCGGCATTCCGCTGCTGATCGGCCACGACCTCATCCATTCCGCGCGCACGTGCTTCCCGATCCCGCTGGCGCTGTCCTGCTCGTGGGAGCCGGAGCTGTGGCGGCGCATCGGCGAGGCGATCGCGGTCGAGGCGCTGACGCTCGGCTGCAACTGGACGTTCACGCCGATGTCGGACATTTCGCCCGACGCGCGCTGGGGGCGCATCGCGGAAGGCCCGGGCCAGGATCCCTACCTCGCCTCGCTGCTCGTCCCGGCCATGGTCAAGGGGCTTCAGGGCGACGATCCGGCCGACGGCCGCCACATCGCGGCCTGCGCCAAGCATTACATCGGCTACGGCGCGTCGACGGGCGGGCTCGACTATTATGCGGTCGAGATGGCCGACGGGACGCTGCGCGACGTCTATCTGCCGCCGTTCCGGGCCGCCGTCGATGCGGGCGTCGCGACCGTCATGCCCGCGTTCCATTCGTTCAACGGCGTGCCCTGTTCGATGAACCGTTATCTGCTCACCGACATCCTGCGCGGCGAACTCGGCTTCGACGGCCTGACGATCTCCGACTACCGGGCGGTGGACGAGATGGCGACCGGTCACGGCGTGGCCGAGCGCGGCGCGGACGCGGCCGCCAAGGCGCTCAACGCCGGCATGGACATGGAGATGATCTCGGATAATTACGAGAAGGGGCTGAAGGCGGCCCTCGCGTCGGGCCGTGTGAAGATCGAGACCGTCGACAACGCGGTGCGGAACATCCTGCGCGTGAAATTCCGCTTCGGGCTCTTCGACCATCCGACGGTGGACGTGGCGGCGCTCGAGCGGACGATTGATTTTCCGGCGCACCTGGCGCTGTCGCGCGAGGCCGCCCGGAAGAGCGCCGTGCTGCTGAAGAACGACGGCGTGCTGCCGCTCCGGCCGGGCCTGAAGGTGGCGCTGGTGGGGGATGTCGCCGACAGCGTCAGGGAGATGCGCGGCTGCTGGGAGAACGGCGACATGTCGAACATCACAAACACGACGCTGCTCGCGGGTCTGCGCGCCGACGGCGTGGACGTGACGTATTCCAGCTGCTACAAGCTCGACGGCGCGCGGAACGAGGCGGCGCTGCGTGCGGCGGCGGCGGACGCCGATGTGGTCGTCGCGGCGTTCGGCGAATACTGGGGCCGGTCGGGCGAGAACCGTTCCGTGACGCGGATCGAGCTCGCGCCGGTGCAGCTGAAAGTTCTCGAGACGCTGAAGCGCGCCGGCCGGCCGGTCGTCGCCGTCGTGTTCGGCGGGCGGCCGCTCGCCCTGCCGGAGCTCGACAGGGAGGCGAATGCCGTGCTGATGGCGTGGAATCCGGGCGGCGCGGGCGGCTGGGGCGTCGCCGACGTGCTGACGGGCTTGGCGGAGCCGTACGGGCGGCTCACCGTGGATTTCCCGAACGCCACCGGCGAGTGTCCGAAGGTCTACAACCGCATGACGACGGGCCGGCCGTCGGAGCCGGCCGGCGCCCGGTGGAGCACCCACTACATGGACATTCCGTTCACGAGCGTGTATCCGTTCGGGTGGGGGTTGACCTACACGACATTCGATTACGCCGGCGAGCGTGTGCACGCGGACGGCGACGACATGGTCTTCTCGGTTGACGTGAAGAACACCGGCGACCGCGCGGGGAGCGAGGTGGTGCAGGTCTATGTGCGCGATGTCGTGGCCGCGACCGTCCGTCCCCGCCGTGAGCTGAAGGGCTACGCGCGCGTCTGGATCGAGCCGGGCGAGACGAAGACGGTGCAGATCCGCGTCCCGAAAGCGCGGCTCGGCTACTGGGTCGACGGGAGCTATCGTGTCGAGGCCGGGGAGTTCAAGGCGTGGATCGCGCCGCATTCCGACGGCGGGCGCGAGCTGACCTTCCGCCGGACGGAAAAGGAGATGTGACCATGAAGAACATGAAGAAAAAGAGAGGTGGAAAAATGAAGACAGGAATCGGCCTTGCCGTGTTCGCCGTGTCGGGCGCGCTGGCCCTGACGACGGCGCACGCGGCCACGTCCGTGACGGCGGGGAACGCCCGCTTCACGCTGCTGACCGACCGGATGGTGCGGTGCGAGTGGAGCGCGGACGGGACGTTCGAGGACCGGCCCTCGCTCACATTCGTGAACCGCGACATGCCGGAGGTGAAGCACAATGTGACGCAGACGGGGAACGGGGTCGTCATCCGGACGGACCGCCTGACGCTGGAATGGACGGGCGGCGCGTTTGCCGAGACGAATCTGTTTGCCAACGGCGTGGCGGTGCTGGCGGACGACAGGGAGAATCTCTACGGCACGACGCGCACGCTGGACAACGTGACCGGCTTCGCCGACCTGATGCCGAAGATGGAAAAGGGTCTTCTGTCGCGACGCGGCGTGACGGTCGTCGACGACACGAAGACGCCGCTGTTCGTCGATTCGTCCGGTCATTTCGGCCGGTGGGTGTCCGAACGTCCGACGCGCGCCGAGGGGGGCTACCGCGATCTGACCGTTTTTGCGTACGGACACGACTACAAGGGGTGCCTCGGCGACTATGTGAAGGTCGCCGGGCGCATCCCGCTGCCGCCGCGCTGGGCGTTCGGCTACTGGTGGAGCCGCTACTGGCTCTACACCGACAAGGAGGTGCGCGGGCTGGTCGACCAGATGCAGGCTGTCGGCTATCCGATCGACGTGTTCATCATCGACATGGAATGGCACGAGACGTGGAACATCGCCGACCGTCCCGACCGTTACGATGAGTTCGGCCAGCTGTGGGGCTGGACGGGCTACACGTGGAACCGCGACCTCTTCCCCGATCCGGCCGCGACGCTCGCGTATCTGCACGACCGCGGCTGCAAGGTGGCGCTCAACCTCCATCCGGCGAGCGGCGTGCAGCCGGTGGAGGAGAGCTACGGCGCGTTCTGCCGCGACTACGGCTGGACGGGAACGAACGCCGTGCCGTTCCGCGCCGACGACGAGAAGTGGGCCGACTGCTACTTCAGGGATGTCATCGGTCCGCTGGAGCGCGACGGCGTGGACTTCTGGTGGCTCGACTGGCAGCAGTGGAAGATGTCGAAGGACAAGCCGTCTCTCAGCAACACATTCTGGCTGAACCACATCTTCGCCGCGCATTCGGCGGACCGGGGCGGGCGGCCGTTCATCTACCACCGCTGGGGCGGGCTCGGCTCGCACCGCTACCAGGTGGGCTTCTCCGGCGACTGCAAGGTTTCGTGGGACATGCTCGCGGCGATTCCGTGGTTCACGGCCGCGGCGTCGAACGTCGGCTACGGCTACTGGGGGCACGACATCGGCGGCCATCACAAGCCCGACGGCGACGCCGGCCGCGACGGCGAGCTGTTCACGCGCTGGCTCCAGAGCGGCGTGTTCACGCCGATCTTCAAGACCCACTCCACCAAGAACGCCGCGATCGAGCGCCGCGCCTGGAAGTATCCCGACCACTTCGACGCGCTGATGGACGCGCTCCGGCTGCGCTACCGCCTCGCGCCCTACATCTACACCGCCGCGCGCGAGGCGTACGAGACGGGCGTGTCGATCTGTCGGCCGATGTACTACGATTCGCCGGAGGACGAGCGCGCGTACCATGCCGACAACCAGTACATGTTCGGCGATGACATCCTCGCGGTGACGATCACCAACGCGATGGCGAAGGGCGAGCACGTCTCGAAGACGGAGGTGTTCCTGCCGGCGGGCGCGTGGTACGACGTTGCGAGCGGCGAACTGCTCGCGGGCGGCCGCATCGTGACGCGCGAATATGCCATCGATCAGAATCCGTGGTTCGTGCGCGCGGGGGCGATCATTCCGCTCTATCCGAAATCGGTGCGCAATCTCGCGGAGGTCGGGACGGACGATCTGGAGCTGCTCTTTGCGCCCGGCGCGGACGAGGGGGCGTGCGAAATCTACGAAGACGACGGCGACAACGCCGACTATGCGACGCGGTTCCGCAAGACGCGCGTCGTGCGGCGCGGCGGTCGCGTTGTGATCGGGCCGCGCGCCGGTTCCTACACGCTCCGCTTCCCGTGCCTGTCGCAGCCCGCGCGCGTGACGGTGGACGGGGCTGATTGCGCATGGTCGTGGGACGCGGCGGATTTCGCCGTCGTCGTGAAGACACCGCGCGCGGACGGTTCGCGCGAGACGGTGGTCGAAATCGCGTTCCCGGAGGGGGCGGCGATGATCGACGGACGGCTGCCGGGCCTGAAGGGCCGTCAGCGCGAGATCGACGCCGTCACGGAAGAGTTCAAGGTGGAGCTGCGCCGGGTGAACTGGGCGATCAACCTGCCGAAGAGCTGGCAGGCGTTCTGGCAGACGCCGGCGGCCATCGCCGCGCGGCCGCAGGAGATGGGCGCGCGCCTGCGCGAACGCGAGCGCGCGCGGCGGGCGTTCCTGGAACAGGATCTCCCCCGCTTCGAAGGAAAGTTTGAAACGCCGTTTGCGCAGCGGCTGCGCGCGTGCGCGGAAAGAGACGGCCTGCCGAACATCGACGCAGGCAGTCAAATCAAGGGAGAGCGGTAAATGAAGACGGATGTGCTCGTCATCGGCGCCGGCGTCGTGGGCTGCGCCGTCGCGCGCGAACTGACGCGCTGGAACGTGAACGTGACGGTGCTGGAGGCCGGAAGCGACGTGGCCGAAGGCGCGTCCAAGGCCAACAGCGCCATCGTCCACGCGGGCTTCGACGCGAAGCCGGGAACGAACAAGGCGAAGTTCAACGTGCTCGGCAACCGGATGTTCGAGGACGTCTGCCGCGAGCTGAAGGTGCCGTTCCGGCGCAACGGCTCGCTGGTGCTCGCCTTCGGGGAGGAGGACGAGAAGACGCTGGCGGAACTGAAGGCGCGCGGCGAGCAGAACGGCGTGCCGACGGAGATCCTCCCGCAGGACGAGCTGCGCCGCCGCGAGCCGAACGTCTCGCCCGAGGCGACGGCCGCGCTCTGGGCGCCGACGGGCGGCATCTGCTGCCCCTACGAGCTCACGTTCCGCTACGCCGAGAACGCCGCCGCGAACGGCGCGACGTTCGTCTTCGACGCGCAGGTGACGGACATCCGCCGCGAGGTGCCGACGGGCGGCTACGTGGGCGACGCGCCGTTTCCGTACCGCGTGACGTGCGCGGACGGGCGGTCGTTCACCGCGCGCGCCGTTGTCAACTGCGCGGGCGTCCATTCGGACGAGATCAACAACCTCGTCAGCTCCATCAAATATTCCATCACGGCGCGGCGCGGCGAATACCTGATGCTCGACCGCGACGAGGACGGGACGTTCGCGGCGACCATGTTCCAGTGTCCCTCGAAGATGGGCAAGGGCATCCTCGTCTCGCCGACGGTGGACGGCACGGTGATCGTCGGGCCGACGGCCGAGGACGTGGACGACAAGGAGGACAAGGCGACGACGTACGCCGGGCTTGAAAAGGTCAAGGCCGGCGCGCGGCGCACGTACCCGGACCTGCCGCTCGGCAAGGTGATCGCGGAGTTCTCGGGGATGCGCGCGCACGAGACGACGGTCGGCGACTTCATCCTCGGCGAGGCGGCGGACGCGCCGTGCTTCTTCAACGCCGTCGGCGTGGAGTCGCCGGGCCTCACGTCGGCGCCCGCGATCGGCGTCTTCCTCTCTGAACAGGTGGCGAAGCGCCTGGGCGCCTCGCGCAAGAACCCGTCGCTCGTCTCGAAGGACGTCAGCTGGTGGCCGAAGACGCGCGAGATGAAACCGGAGGAGCTGGCCGAGCTCGTCCAGCGCGACCCGTCGTTCGGGCGCGTCGTCTGCCGCTGCGAAGAGGTGACGGAAGGGGAGATCCGCGCGGCGATCCGCGCCCGCGTCGGGGCCCGCACGCTCGACGGCATCAAGCGCCGGACAAGAAGCGGCATGGGCCGCTGCCAGGGCGGGTTCTGCACGCCGCGCCTCATCGAGATTCTCGGCGCGGAGCTGGGACTGCCGCCCGAGGCGTTCCTCCTTTCGCGCAAGACCGCGCCCCAGGCGCTCTCCGTCCCTACTCTCAACTCTCAACTCTCCACTCTCAACTCGCTGGATGTTCTCGTCGTCGGCGCGGGTCCGGCCGGTCTCGCGGCGGCGTGCGCGGCGAAGGAGGCGGGCGCGCAGAACGTGCTTGTCATCGAGCGCGACGACGCGCCCGGCGGCATCCTGCAGCAGTGCATCCACAACGGCTTCGGCCTCCACCGCTTCAAGGAGGAGCTGACGGGCCCCGAATACGCCCAGCGCTTCGTCGACCGGGCGGCGGCGCTCGGCATCCCCGTCGTCTGCGGCACGATGGTGCTCGACATCTCGCCCCAGGCGGACGGCGGCGCGAAGGTGACGGCGATGAGCCCGCGCGGCGGCCTCAAGATCTACACGACGAAGGCGGTCGTGCTCGCGATGGGCTGCCGCGAGCGGCCGCGCGGCGCGCTGATGACGCCGGGCACGCGGCCGGCGGGCGTCTACACGGCGGGCACGGTGCAGCGGCTCGTCAACATGGACGGCATCATGCCGGGCAAGCGCGTCGTGATCCTCGGCTC
>DJXI01000060.1:12347-20306 GCA_002449695.1 Verrucomicrobia bacterium UBA7008
GGCGACATCGGGCTCATCATGGCGCGGCGGTTGACGTTCTCCGGCGCGAAGGTGCTCGCGTGCATCGAGATCATGAAGAAGTCGTCGGGCCTCATGCGCAACGTCGTGCAGTGCCTGAACGACTACGACATCCCGCTGCTGCTGTCGCACACGGTGACGGACGTCGAGGGGCGCGAGCACGTCACGGGCGTCAAGGTGGCGCAGGTGGACGAGAACCTCAAGCCCATCCCCGGGACGGAAATCCACTACGACTGCGACACGCTCGTCCTTTCGTGCGGCCTCATTCCGGAAAACGAGCTGACGAAGAAGGCGGGCGTCGAGATGGACCCGAAGACGCGCGGGCCGAAGGTCGACCCGAAGACGATGGCGACGAGCGTGCCCGGCATCTTCGCCGGCGGCAATGTCGTCAGGGTCTACGATCTCGTCGACTGGGTGAGCCGCGACTCGGAGATCGCCGGGCGCAGCGCGGCGGACTATGCAAAGGGAAGGAGGGCCTGAGAAGATGAAGATGATCTGCATCAACTGCCCGCGCGGGTGCGAGCTGGACGTCGAGCAGACGGCCGACGGGACCGTCACGGTGACGGGCAACGCCTGTCCGCGCGGCGAGGACTACGGGCGCTCGGAGCTCGTCAATCCGACGCGGATGGTGACGGGGCTCGTGCGCGTGGCCGGCCTGCGCAAGCCGCTTCCCGTCAAGACGAAGACGGCCATCCCGAAGGGGAAGATCGATGCGACGCTCTTCGCCCTGCACCAGACGACGGTGCAGCTGCCCGTCAAGATCGGCGACGTCATCATCCCCGACGTGGCCGGGACGGGCGTGGACATCGTCGCGACCGCGAACATGTAGGCGACAGAGGAGGACCTGAGCCATGACAATGATCGAAGAGGCGCTTGCGCGCGCGACGGACACGAAGGCCTGCGTCATCCGCGCCGGCGCGACCGATGACGCGGCGAAGATGTTCCGGGCGCTGTTCCCCGAGGCGGGGAAGGCTGTCGTCGTGGAGGATCCGCGGACGCGGGCCGTCGCGGGCGGACGCGTGGCGAACCTGCTCGCGGCCGCCGGCGTGGCCGTTTCGGAGCATGTCGTCAATCCGGACGGCACCGACTTCCACGCGACCTACGAAAAGGTCGAGGAGGTGCGCGACGCGCTCGGCGCGCAGGACGGCGCGATCGCCGTCGCGGTGGGGTCGGGCACGCTCAACGACCTGGCCAAGCGCGCGTCCGGCGAACTCGGCCGGCGGTACATGGTCGTGGGAACCGCGGCGTCGATGGACGGCTACACGGCCTACGGCGCGGCCATCACGAAGGACGGCATGAAGCAGACGCTGGACTGCAAGGCGCCGCTCGGCTGCATCGTCGACTCCGAGGTCGCCGCCGCCGCGCCGAAGGAGATGGTGGCGTCCGGCTACGCCGACCTCATCGCCAAGATCCCGGCCGGCGCAGACTGGATTCTGGCGGACGCCGTCGGCCGCGAGGCCATTCATCCGGCGGCGTGGAAGTTCGTGCAGGAGCCGCTGCGCGCCGCGCTCGCCAATCCGTCGGGCGCGGCGTCGGGCGATGTCGCCGAGACGGAGAAGCTCTGCTCCGGCCTGGTGATGAGCGGCTTCGCGATGCAGGCGATGGGCTCGTCGCGTCCCGCGAGCGGCACGGAACATCAGGTTTCGCACTACTGGGACATGGAGGATCTCTCCTTCGGCGGCCGGCCCGTCTCGCACGGCTTCAAGGTCGGCATCGGCACGCTCGCCTCGACCCGGACGCTGGAGCTGCTGCTGGAGCAGGACTGGGCGCATCTGGACGTGGAAGCGGTCGTCGCGCAGTGGTGGCCGTCGTTCGACGACGTGAAGGCGACCTTCCCGTCCCTGTTCGGCGACCGTCCGGCGCACATCCGGCGCGCGGAGCTCGAATATGCGAAGAAGTTCCCGTCGCGCGACACCCTGCGCGCGGAGCTGACCGCGCTCCAGGCGAAGTGGCCGGAGCTGTCCGCCCGCATCCGGGCGCAGCTCCTGCCGTTCGAGGAGGTGCGCGCGAACCTGAAAAAGGCGGGCGCGCCCGTGGAGCCGGAAGAGATCGGCGTCACGCGCGCGCGCTTCCGGGAGACGCTGCGCGGCGTGCCGTACATGCGGAGCCGGTATTTCGGGCTGGACCTGGTGCTGGAGCTCGGGCTCATGGACGCGCTGACGGACCGGCTGTTCGGGAAACAGGGAATCTGGGCGGTGTGACATGTTCGATCTGTCGAAAAAGAAGGCCTTTGTCTGCGATCTGGACGGAACGCTGTTCATGGGGCCGAATCCGATTCCGTCCGCCGTCCGGTTCGTGATCGACAACACGAAGTCGGGGCGCTTCCGCTTCTTCTATCTCACGAACAACACGTCCAAGTGTCCCGAGGAGTACATGAAGAAGATTTCGGGCGCGGCGATTCCCGTCGTGCCGGAGCAGATCCTGACGCCGCTCATCACGCTGGAGGCCTACATCCGCGAGAAGGGGTACCGGTCCGTCTACCTCATCGCCGGCGAGAAGGTGAAGGCGCACATGGCCGCGCGTCTCGCGGACGCGGGCGTGTCGCTCGACTACGATCCCGAGCGCAACGAGCTGATCGCGCTCACCTACGACCGGGAGCTGACCTACGCGAAGCTGGCGGACGCGACGAGCCTCTGGAACATGCGGAACGTGCCGCCGAGCCCGATGTGCCCGGTCCGGACAAAGAACCAGACGCCGGTCGATTTCGTCGCGACGCATCCCGACAACTGCTGCCCGAGCGAGCGCGGCCCGATCCCGGACATCGGCGGCATGATGAAGTTCCTCGAGATCACGAACGGCATGAAGCCGAGCCATGTCTTCGGCAAGCCGTCGCCGACGCTGCTCGCGCCGGTGCTGGCCGCGTTCCGGCCGGAGGAGATCGCCGTCGTCGGCGACCGGCTCTACACGGACAAGGCGATCGCGGACAACGCGGGCGTCGATTTCGTCTGCGTGCTGTCGGGCGAGACGACGCCGGCGGATCTCGCGGTCTACAAGGGGACGCCGCCGGCGATCGTGGTCGAGACGTTCGATCGGGTCGAAGACCCGGAAAACGCAAACTGAAACAGCGGAAATGAAAGGGAGAATCGTCATGACAGACAGGAAGACAAAAGGACTCGGCATTCTGGCGGCGGCCGCGGTTTCGCTGCTGATCGGCTGCCTCGCCGCGCGGAACGTTGCGCCGCAGCCGTCGAACGCGACGCTCACGACGCACGGCGGACCGCTCGTCCAGGCGCACCGCGGCAGTCGCGGCGAATACGACGACAACGCGGCGGGCGGCTTCCGCCTGTGCCTCGACCGCGGCATCCGCGGTTTCGAGACGGACATCCGCTTCACGAAGGACCATCAGCTCGTCATCATGCACGACAGCCGTGTCGCGCGCACGACGGACGGCCAGGGCGTCGTCGAGGAGATGACGCTGGCGGAGGTCCGCGCGTGCCGTCTTCAGGCGTGCTCCGAGCCGGTGCCGACGCTGGAGGACGTGCTCGGCGTGTTCGGCGGACGCGGCGATGTCTTCGTCGAGCTGGAGATGAAGGCGTATCCGGGCGCGTTCTACACGCCGGACGTCCTGGCCGACTACTGCCGCGCGCTGGAGGCGACGGCGCGGCGGCTGATGGCGCCGGGCACCTACGCCTTCACCTGCTTCAACACGAACACGCTCGCGGTCATGCGGGCCGTCGCGCCGTCCGCGCCGACCGGCTATATCGTCGGCGCCGGACTGGACGAGACGCACATCGCCACGGCCCGCGCGCTCGGCTGCGGCAGCGTCGCGGCGCTCGGCGGGCCGACGACGAAGGAGATGGTCGACCGCGCCCACGCGGCGGGCCTGACCGTCTGCCTCTGGATGTGCCAGAGCAGGGCCGACTGGGAGGCGGCGAAGGCGAAGGGGGCCGACCGCGTCACGAGCGACTATCCCGTTCTGCTGACGCGCGCGATCGAAGGCCGTCCGAAGAAGGTGGTCGCCATGGACCTCGACGCCACGCTCTGCCAGCACCGCTCGCCGCTGCCCGCGCACAACCTGGCGGCGCTGAAGGCGCTGGACGCGCGCTACAAGTGCGTCATGATCGGCGCGGGCAATGCGCCGCGCATCTACCGGCAGATGGACAACTATCCCATCGACATCGTCGGCAACTACGGCATGCAGGTCGCCGAGGCCGCCGACGGGAACTTCCGCATCGTCAAGGCGGTGACGAACGAGGTCGACCGCGCGTTCTTCCGCGAGAAGACGGACGCGCTCCGGCGGAAGTACGGCTACACCGAGTACGAGGGCGAGCCGCTGGAGTTCCACGCCTCCGGCATGGTGACGTTCGGCCTGCTCGGCACCGCGCCGTCCGCGGAGCACAAGGTCGCGTTCGACCCGGACCGCCGGAAGCGCCGCGCGATGTACGCCGAGGTGTGCGACATCTTCCGGGACTTCTCCGTGTACATCGGCGGCTCGACGTCGTTCGACTTCGCCGGCCGGCAGTACAACAAGTACGACGCCACGCTCGCGTGGGCGGCGGACCACGGCTACACGCTGGACGACATCGTGTTCATCGGCGACGACTTCGCGGACGGGGGCGGCGACAGCCACGTCCGGATCAAGGGCATGGATCACATCGTGATCACCGACTACAACAAGTTCGCCGAGGCGGTCAATGTGCTGCTGAAGTGAGGGAAAAGACGTTTCAACCGAAGGAAGGGAGGCCGGCATGGCAGACAAAAAGTTCATCAAGGCGCAGTGGCGGTTCATCATCTGCAGCATGATCGCCTATATGTTCTTCTACGTGACGCGCAAGAATCTTTCGATGGCGCAGCCCGAGATGCTGGCTCAGGGCGTCATCACGAAGGAGGCGCTCGGCGTGATCCTGACCGTGCACGGCGTCCTGTACGGCGTCAGCCGGTTCGTGAACGGCTTCTGGGCCGACAGGCTCAACGGGCGGATCTTCATGACGCTGGGGCTCGCGCTCTCCGCGGTCATGAACCTCCTCTTCGGCTGCACGTCGCTCACCGTCCTCTTCGCCGCGTTCTGGATCCTCAACGGCTGGACGCAGGGCATGGGCTTCCCGCCGTGCGCGAAGATGCTGACGCACTGGATCCATCCGAAGGAGCTCGCGACGAAAATGTCGGTCTGGAACACGAGCCACTCCTTCGGCTCGGCGCTGGCGCTCGGCCTGTGCTCGATGCTCTTCGCCTTCGGCATGGGCTGGCGGTGGTGCTTCTACGTCCCCGCCGTGCTCGCGGCCCTGGCGGCCGTGTTCTGCTTCTTCTGCGTCAAGGACGGCCCGCAGGAGGACGGCCTGCCGGAGCTGGATCTCTCCGACGTGCGCGGCACGGCCGCCGGGACGGCCGCGCGCAAGGTCACCGACGCCGACCGGCGCCGGCTCGTCTTCCGCAACCGCGTGATCTGGCTGTGCGCGTTTGCGAACTTCTTCGTGTACGTGGTGCGCTTCGGGTTCCTGGACTGGGGGCCGACCTTCCTGAAGGAGCACAAGGGGATCGAAGTCTCCAAGGGCGGACTGATGATCATCGCCTTCGAGCTGGCCGCCGTCGTGGGCACGGTCTTCGCCGGCTGGTTCACCGACCGGGTGTTCAAGGGGCGCGGCATCCGCACGTGCGTGTTCTGCATGCTGTTCGCCGGGCTGTGCGCGCTCGGATTCTGGTACCTGCCGGACGGCGCGCCGATGTGGCAGGCCACGCTGCTGCTGATGGGCACGGGCTTCTTCATCTACGGCCCGCAGGCGCTCGTCGGCATCGTCGCCGCGCAGCAGGCGACGAACGATGCGGCGGCGATGGCCAACGGCTTCATGGGCATCATGGGTTATGCCGCGACGACGGTGTCCGGCATCGGCATCGCGCTCATCAGCACGCACTTCGGCTGGAACGCCGCGCTGCTGTCGATCGGGGCCTTCGCCCTCGCGGGCATGGCGCTGTTCATGTGCGCCTGGTCCGCGAAGGCGGACGGCTACCGGTAGGCGGCGGGCGCGCGCGAAGATCCCCGGTGTCCACATTGCTCCCCGCGGCGGCGCGGTTTATGATATACTATTGCAATTCTTGGATTTCAGGAGGGATTCTCACATGTCAGTTGAAAGCAAGGTGGGCCTGCGGGTCAAGTCGTATCGTGAAAACCTCGGGCTGAGCCCGGAGGACCTGGCCGCGCGGTGCGGCGTGGACATCTCCGTCGTCAAGGCGGTGGAGGCGGGCGAGGTCATTCCCGCGCTCGGCATCCTGACCAAGTTCTCGCGCGCGCTCGGCCAGCGCCTCGGGACGTTCATGGACGACCAGTTCAAGCCCGATCCGATTGTCACGCGCGCGGCGGACCTCGCGGCGGGCACGGTCGGCGGCCGCGCGGTCTCGGGCTCGGAGTACACGTACCAGTCGCTCGCGCTGGGCAAGCCCGACCGCCACATGGATCCGTTCCACATCGTCCTGAAGCCGGGCGAGGGCGAGAAGTTCTCGTCGCACGAGGGCGAGGAGCTGATCATCTGCATCGACGGCGAGGTGGAGCTGCGCTACGGCGAGGAGACGACCGTCCTGAAGCCGGGCGACACCGCCTACTACAACAGCGTCGTCAACCATGCGCTCCGCGCCCTCGGCGGCCGGAACGCGACGATCTACGGCATCGTGTATTTCCCCGCGTAAGAAAAGGAGTCAAGCGGTCATGAGCTGGTTTGAACCGAAGACGGAGAAGGCGGCGATTCCGCCGGCGAAGGCGCTCTGGGCGATCTGCCCGAAGTGCATGAGCCACATGTCCAAGGCCGAATGGAAGGCGAACAACTGCATCTGCCCGAAGTGCAACTACCACGGGCGGCTGACGGCGCGCCAGCGCATCGCGCAGGTGGCGGACGACGGCTCGTTCGCGGAGGTGTTCCGCGCGGTCAGCTATTCCGACCATCTCGATTTCCACGACGCGACGGGCCCGTACAAGGCGAAGGTCGAGGCGACGATCCAGAAGACGGGCGAGACGGAGTCCGTCGTGATGGGCACGTGCACGATCGACGGCCACAAGGCGATGCTCGGCGTGATGGACTTCGCGTTCATGGGCGGCAGCCTCGGCACGGGCACGGGCGAGCGGATCGCGCGCGCCTGCGAGCAGGCCGTCGCGGAGCGCCGGCCGCTCGTGCTCTTCTCGGCGTCGGGCGGCGCGCGCATGCACGAGGGCATCCTCTCGCTCATGCAGATGGCGAAGACGAGCGCGGCGATCGGCCGTCTGAAGGAGGCGGGGCTGCCGTACATCTCGGTGCTGACCGATCCGACGACGGGCGGCGTGAGCGCGAGCTACGCGATGCTGGGCGACATCAACGTGACCGAACCGAAGGCGCTGATCGGCTTCGCGGGGCGGCGCGTGATCGAGAACACGATCCATCAGAAGCTGCCCGCCGACTTCCAGAGCGCGGAATACCTCGAAAAGCACGGCTTCATCGACAAGATCGTGGAACGCAGGGACATGAAGGCGTTCATCGCCAAGATGCTCAACTACTGGGGGTTCTAAGATGGCAACGACGACGAAAAAGACGGCGATGGACTGCGTCAAGCTGGCGCGCGATCCGCAGCGCCCGCACCTGAAGGATTTCATCCGGTACGTCTGCGACGACTTCGAGGAGCTGCACGGCGACCGCCTCGTGAACGACGACCGCGGCCTCGTGGGCGGCTTCGGCACGATCGACGGCCGGAGCGTGCTCGTGCTCGGCCACAACAAGGGCGCGACGGTCGAGGAGAACATGGAATCCAACTTCGGCATGGCGAACCCCGACGGCTACCGCAAGGCGATGCGCCTGGCGCAGCTCGCCGAGAAGTTCCACGTGCCGGTCGTCACGTTCGTCGACACGCCCGGCGCATATCCCGGCCGCGAGGCGGAGGAGCGCGGGCAGGCGGAGGCGATCGCGAAGAGCCTGGAGTTCTTCGCGCTGCTGAAGACGCCGGTCGTCGTCGTCATCACGGGCGAAGGCGGCTCCGGCGGCGCGC
>DJXI01000060.1:20373-24449 GCA_002449695.1 Verrucomicrobia bacterium UBA7008
GCGGCTCCGGCGGCGCGCTCGCGATCGCGGTCGGCGACAGGGTGCTGATGATGGAGAACGCGGTCTACTCGGTCATTTCGCCCGAGGGCTGCGCCGGCATCCTGTGGCGCGACGGCACCAAGGCCCCGGCGGCGGCCGAGGCGCTCAAGATCACGGCGGGCGACCTCCTGAAGCTCGGCGCGATCGACGCGGTCGTCAAGGAGCCGGCCGGCGGCGCGCAGAAGAACCACAAGGCGGCGTGCACGGCGGTCCGGAAGGCGGTCGTGGCGGCGCTGAAGGAACTGACGAAGCTTCCGGTCGACGCGCTCGTGGAGAAGCGCTACGCCAAGCTGCGCGCGATGGGAAACTTCTACGCCTGACGCGCCCCACTTGCGCTGGACGGCGGAAATAGTGTATAATATACATCTTTACGGAGAAAAAGCGACAATGAACAGCGAACTTCTGAAGAAGGCACACGAAAAGATCCCCTCGGTTCCCGTGCTGGTGAACCTCATCTCGAAGCGCGAGCGCGAGCTCATCAACGGCGCGAAGCCGCTCGTCAAGCCGGCGTCGCTCGATGACGACAAGTGCGACATCGCGCTCATGGAGGTGGCGGAGGGCAAGCTCATCGCCGAAATCGACTTCGACGCCATCGCCAAGGCGGAGGACGCCAAGACGAAGTGGAACGACAAGAAGGTGAACATCAAGTCGCTGTTCGCCGACTGACGCGCGTGGCCGAGAAGAAAAAGTTCGATCCCGTCTTCGCCGAGAACCGCAAGGCAAGACACGACTATACCGTGCTCGAGACGATCGAGTGCGGTATCGTCTTGACGGGCACCGAGGTGAAATCGGTGCGGCACGGCGAGGTGTCGCTCGCGGGCGCGTACGCGGCGGTGCTCCAGGGCGAGCTGTGGCTGCTCGGCTGCGACATCGCCGCCTACCGCTTCGGCAACCGCTTCAACCACGAGCCGAAGAGCCAGCGCAAGCTGCTCGTGCACGCGAAGGAGGTCGCGGACCTGCGCCTGAGGACCGAAGCGAAGGGCCTGACGCTCGTGCCGCTCAAGATGTACCTCAAGGGCGGGCGCATCAAGGTGGCGATCGGCGTCTGCCGCGGCAGGCAGCTCCACGACAAGCGCGACGCGCTCAAGCAAAAAGCCTTGAAGCGCGACCTTGAAAGGGTCGGCTGATTTTTGATATAATACACCAACTTTTGAATTCATAAGAAGGAAAGAAGAACAGCTATGTCAATGGCAAAAGGTTTCTCGAATGCGTTCCGCATCCCGGAGCTGCGCAAGAAAATTCTGGTGACGCTCGGCCTCGTCTTCGTGTGCCGTCTCGTCTCGCAGGTCCCGACCCCGGGCGTGGACTGGACGGTCCTCGGCGAGATCATCGCGGACTTCAAGGCGAACGCGCAGGGCGGTCTCCTCGACTGGTTCGAGGTGTTCACGGGCGGCGCGCTCGGCCAGTGCGCCATCGGCTTCCTGTCGATCTGGCCCTACATCTCGGCGCAGATCGTCATCCAGCTGCTCTCGTCGGTGATCCCGTCGCTCGAGAAGCTGAAGAAGGATGGCGAGAACGGCCGCCAGCAGCTCGCGCAGATCACGCGCTATCTGACGATCGTCCTCTGCGTCGTGCAGGCGTGGGGCATCGCGACGGCGCTGTCGCACCCGGCGGCCCTCGGGCTGTCGCTCCCGGCCGGCAAGTCGATCGTGGTCAATCCGGGCCTCGGCTTCAACCTGATGACGGTCATCGGCATGACGACGGCCTCGCTCTTCGTGATGTGGCTCGCCGATCAGATCACGACGTTCGGCATCGGCAACGGCGCGTCGCTGATCATCATGATCAACATCACCTCGCGTCTGCCGCGCGCGCTCTTCGCCGCGTACGAACGCTACTTCGGCGTGGCGGGCGACGCGACGACCTCGACCGGCTCCTACACGGAACTGGCGCTCCTCGTCCTCTTCTTCCTGCTCGTCGTGATGGGCACGGTGATGCTCACGCAGGGCGTCCGCAAGGTGGCGATCCACTCCACGCGCCGGTCGGTCGGCGGCGGCGCGACGTACGGCATGCAGCAGACGTTCATGCCGCTCAGGGTCAACTACACGGGCGTCATGCCGATCATCTTCGCGCAGCCGCTCATCCAGATCCCGAGCTCGGTGCTGATGAAGTTCTCCGCGTCCGATTCGTCGCTCCACCAGTTCGCGCAGAAGCTGTCCGACACGGGGTCGGTCCTGCACATGGTGATCTACGGCGTGCTGATCCTGTTCTTCACCTTCTTCTGGGTGGCGACGCAGTTCAACGCGATCGACATCTCGGAGAACCTGAAGAAGGGCGGCAGCTACATCCCCGGCATCCGTCCGGGCCGCGCGACGGCCGAGTATCTCGACGACGTCATGACGAAGATCACGCTGATCGGCGGCGCGGGGCTGCTCCTCGTGGCGCTCATCCCGACGATCCTCATGGGCTGGCTCCGGATTCCGTGGGTGATCGCGGCGTTCTTCGGCGGCACGTCGCTGCTCATCATCGTCGGCGTGGCGCTCGATACGCTGCGGATCATGGAAAGCCACCTCCTGGTGCGCAAGTACGAGGGCTTCCTCTCGCACGGGTCGCTGCGCGGCCGCGGCGGCGTCTGAGGCGCCGTCCGCCGGGCGAAAGGTCAGTGAGATGATTACCGTCGGCATCATCGGTTGCGGCTTCGTGGGCGGCGCGCTGAAGGCGTGGCTCGAGGAGAACAACAAGGATGTGAAGATCGTCGTCAGCGATCCCCCGAAGGGGATGAACGACGACATCTCGGGCGCCGATGTCTACTTCCTTCAGATCCACGTGCCGACCGAGGACGACGGCACGCAGGATCTGACGCTGATGAAGCAGCTCATCTCGGCGCTCCCCGACAAGCCCGTCTTCGTGCGCACGACGATCCTGCCCGGAACGAGCGAGCGGCTGTCGAAGGAGACGGGCCACCGCGTCTACTACATGCCGGAGTTCCTGACCGAGCGCACCTACATCGAGGACTTCCGCCGCCAGCCGATGGTGTTCACGGGCGAGGTGGAGCTCCTCTCGAAGATCTTCAAGGGCAAGACGTTCACGACGATGAGCCCGCTCGAAGCGGAGATCACCAAGTATTCCCACAACGTCTTCGGCGCGTACAAGGTGACCTACTTCAACGCCGTCTACGACTACTGCCGCCGCATGGGGGCGGACTGGGCGCGCGTGCACGCGGGGCTGCTCCTGTCGGGCTACATCAACGACACGCACACGCACGTGCCGGGGCCCGACGGCCGCTTCGGCTACGGCGGCAAGTGCTTTCCGAAGGACGTCAACGCCTTCACGATTCTGACGCAGGGCACGCCGCTCGGGCAGCTCCTGACGCCGCTGCACGCGCTGAACGTCCATTTCCGCGGCTTTGAGGAAAAAATCTAGGCAAAACGCCGGAAGGAGGCAATATGGAACTGAAAGGCAGCAAGACCGAGGCGAATCTGTGGTATGCCTTTGCGGGCGAGTCGCAGGCGCGGAACAAGTACGACTACTTCGCATCCGTCGCCAAGAAGGAAGGCTACGAGCAGATCGCGGCCATCCTGCAGGAGACGGCGCTCAACGAGAAGGAGCACGCCAAGATGTGGTTCAAGGAACTGAACGGCATCGGCGACACGAAGGCGAACCTTCTGGCGGCCGCCGCGGGCGAGCACGAGGAGTGGACCGAGATGTACAGGCGCTTCGCCGAGGAGGCGAAGGCGGAGGGTTTCGACCGCCTCGCGTTTCTCTTCACGAAGGTCGCGGAGGTCGAGGCGCACCACGAGGCGCGCTACCGCAAGCTGCTCAAGAACATCGAGACGGGCGAGGTGTGGGTGCGCATCGGGAAGAACCGCTGGCAGTGCCGCAACTGCGGCGCGATCGTCGAGAGCGAGCAGGCGCCGGACAAGTGCCCGGTCTGCGCGCATCCCCGCGCCTACTTCCAGCTGGAAGAGAATAACTTCTAGGATTCGAGGACTCTAGGATTCTCGACATCTCCCAGTTTGTCAAAATGTGGGGAACAGCCCCAACTTGTCCGGGTGGGGATTGTTTAACGCAGAGGCGCAGAGCTGGTAGGGGCGATTGTC
>DJXI01000015.1 GCA_002449695.1 Verrucomicrobia bacterium UBA7008
GAAGGGGGGGCTGCGAACATGCGTGTTCAGAAACGCGAACATGCGTATTCACAATCACGAACATGCGTGTTCACAAACAGACGATCTCACGCAGAGGTGCCGAGAGAGGCTCAGAGCGCAGAGATTCTTTTGGAAATGTGAGGCGAGCCCCCAAACAACATTCATATTTTCCTCATTCAAGCTCATTTATGGCCCATTATCGCCTCTTCATCCGGGGTCTGCCCCCACGGGCCTTCAAGCGAGTATGATTCGCCAGCCAGGATTTCGTCTTTCAGATTCATTGTTTCGCTCCTCCATTAGCCATTGCAAGTCCAATGCCGAATGATGCGAGTCCTAAAACTCCTGCGGGGATTCGTCCATGCGCAAGAGTAAAAATAGCCGAGTATAGCGAATAAAGCCAGACGGAAACAACGATTTCTTCGTGATCGGCTTGTCGTAATTCCGCCGCAAATGCATCTGCTGCGATGGGGTCCTTGAAAAGCGCGTTGGCATGTTGTCCCCACACAATCATACCGGCTCCTGTAAAGACACCCCATTTCACTAGAAAAACATTGTCTTTGGCAGACAATTCCTTGATCATGCCTCCCATTTTCGGATTCAACAGCATCGCCAATGTCTCAGCATGGGCGACACGCCTCTGTCGCTCGTCAAATGATGCATTGGGTTCAAAACTGTCGAAAACTGCAAGGCAAAATTCGACGACATCATGCAATAAACCCAAAGGGGCGAATACCTTACTAGTGACAACAAGGCAGCGTAGCGACACCCAAAGTTCTTGCGGTTCATTCTGTTTTGCCTCGACTTCCGCAACAATTCTTTGTGTTATGTCTCGTATTTCGAGTTCTTTCATTATCACCCTCCATGTGGCAGTTCGATTCACTTGAAGATATCTGGGTAGCAATCACGTATCGAAACATAGCCACTCCCGCCGTTAGACTCGGGAGAGCCCAACACAAGATGATCACGGAGTCGGATATCAGCGATTTTGGCGACTTTGGCCAATTCATTCGTACGCTCGAAGTCTTGTGCGCCGGGATTGGGATTTCCGCTTGGATGATTGTGCGCGACATAAATTGAATGTGCGCCCCAGCGTAATGCCTGCTTGAAGACTTCGCGAGGATGCATCAGCGTTGCATTCGTCGTTCCACGAGAAACAAGAAACGGCTCACAGATCGGCTTACGATCTGCATCAAGAGCCAACACGAACACGTTCTCCTGTTCGTCATCGACGGTGAAGCAAGTCCTGAAAAGCGCGTATGCGGTATTGGCATCGACTATCCGCAATTCATGAAGATCGCCCGGCGCAAGACGCTGACGGCGCCTCCCAAGTTCAAACGCCGCCGCAAGTTCAAGGCATTTCACCTCGCCGAATCCAGCGATCCGCGCTCTGGGATTTGCTTTATTGTATTCCTTTACACGCGCAAGTATAGAACGCCAGTCGGATGAAACAAGCGCACGTAGAGAGCCAAACGCCCCGACCAACCTACGCGCAAGCTCTTTCACATCACATCCATGTGTCCCAGTACGCAAAAGAATAGCAACCAGCGTTTCGTCCGGCACTTCGCGCGGATTGGCCGTGCGCTTGAACTGCTCACGCGGTAATTCGTCTGAGACGTATGCGCCGCGGAAATTGTTCTTCTCGCAATCTGTCAGCTTTCCTGCCATCCTCATTCGCCGTTCTCATCAGCAGCCACCCTGAGCGAGTCCTCCTCTTCTGGCGCCTCAGCAAGATTAGACGATACACGACTTCCACCTTTAGCACACTTCTTCGTGGTTGAAATGCGTTTGGCGGCAAAGTCCGCGACATCCTTAACAACCAATTTCTGCACCGCCCGCATAAACGTCTCCATGTAGTTGTAGTCGGGCAAGCCGGAGGCGAGTGCGGGAAGCATTATGTTGAGTGCATCCGCATCTTTTGCATAGAAATTACGCCCGTAGTCAAATGCGCCCGTATGAGCCGCCTTGTGACAAGCCGCCGTCACAAACATCGCCGCGTGATTGGGCAATTCTTCCGTATGAACTACAGCCACATGATCGTCTGCTCCATACTCGCAATTGCGGTATTTTGCAGATCCGAACATGTCGATTGTCGTGGTGTTTCTCCTGAACACTTCCACTTTGTTCCCGATAAAAGCCGAAACGCCCTGTTCCGCTTCGCCAGCAGTCACAAAAGGCAAGACACCGGGAATCCTGTCATCGCTTTTCAGCCGCTTGCCGCGAGTCGAAGGTCCATACAGACACTTGACATTATACTCACGCCATTGAATCTTGCCGAAACTATCGAGCGCCTCGCGCTCGCTTGCGGACAGCTTGCTGTCCGCAAGGCCGCTTACCTTCAGGTAAGCGGCCAGTTCGCGTATACGCTCCTCTTCGAGTTCGCGTATACGCTCCTCTTCGAGTTCGCGTATGAACGAATCCATAAACGCAAAGTCAATCTCGCCAGAAGCAGTCACGGGAAGAGAAACAAAATCGCCCTTTATCTTTTGCTTGCTAATACTGTTCCCCCACGTGTACTTGTGCCCAAGACTACGAGCGATACACGCCACCATAAAAAGCAGGTGCGGCTTCGTGGCATTGACCTCATCATACAAATACAAAGCAAGGTTATGACTGTCATTTGAGAAGAAATCATCTTCCTGATAACTTACAACAAAAGTCTTGCCGCCAATAAAGATACAGTTTCCAGCCTCCTTCAAATCTGCTCTGTAACCAATGTACGAAGAAACGGCATTGTTCTCGGCACTTGCGCAAAGATAAGGGGTAGCCCCGCTTCCAGGAACGATTTCTGTCGAAAGAATACAATGCGTGTTATTGACATTAAACACTTTGGTCACTTTGAATTCGCCCCACTTGACCGCTGAGAGTCTTTTGCCAAGTGGGGCGTCTATTTTCCCAGCCCAGGCCCTCCGCTTGCCGCCTCCTTTTTGAGGAGGTTAGAGACTTCCCAGGCGAGATAGTCGGCGACCGTCTTCTTGAAGTCGGCGAGTGTCGGCCTTGCGTCGATCGGCGCGGTCTGGTTCCAGTCGGAGCCGTTCGCGGGGTCGATGGTTCCTTCGTAGTATTCCTTCTCGGTGAAGATCTTGAGCTTCTTCTTGCCGAATCGGACGAGATTGACAAGCTCGGCGTATCGCGCCTTTGCGTCGCCAAGGTCGCGCAGGTTGACGGACGCCTTCTTGCGGTTGGTGCGTTTGTAGCCGTCGTTCGAGAAGTCGATGAATTTCACCGTGTCGTCTTTCCGGTGCGCTTCGCCCACGCGGAAGACATAGATTTGAGTCTGGACAGAGGACTTGCCGATAAATAGATCAAGCGGCATCTTGATTGAAGCGAGAAGCGTCGAATGCGTAAGGATTCTTTTGTTGAACTCGGCGGCCTTACCGCTTCCGGCGGAGTTTTGGATGATGATTGCAGCATAGCCCTTCTGCATCATCGAAAGAGCCCTCTCAACGAAAATCATACCGTTGCCAGGCCAAGAATAAGGCGGATTGAGGACGAAGGCTGTTGCGGGAAACTTCTCATCTGTCTTTCCGAAGCCATAATATCCGTCGAAGTCGTTCAGAGAGTCACGATTGAGAATGTTGGAAGAGCCATCCCCCATGATAATCATATTGAGAATGGCTAACATGTAAATGTCAGAAAGAACCTCAAGGCCAAGAAGCTGATTAGCCTTGATTTCAGCTTCCTTAAGAGCGAAGGCATCGGGAGACTTGAGCTTTGTCTTTGCGTCGGCGAGCATTTCGTTCATTGCAGCGACAAGCAGACCAGCAGAACCTGTGGCGAAATCCCAAACATACGAATCCTTGTCCACACGAGCGAGGCGCACAAGGAGCGTTGCGACGTATGACGGCGTGAGAACAACATCGTTGAGTTTATCCTGCGTAAATCCAAGCCACGAATACATCTCGTTGAAGAGTTTGCCCGTGAAGTCGGTGGTAAGGCCAATCTTGTAGTAGATACCAAGGTCGTCCACGATCTTGGTGAATACACGCTTGAGCTGGCTTTCGCCGTTTACGGGCTTGTTGATGTTGTCCGTGGTGAGGGTGTTCTGAAGCGTCCGGACAATGAGGTCCTTCTTATCGCTTGGCAGCTTCTTTTCCTTTAGAAATGCATCAATTTTGCGCAGGATTATATCTCCATCACGGTTGCCGTCCTCTGTAGAGGACTTTAATTCGGATTTTTCAAGTGTCGCAACTTTTCCTGGAATACCGATTGTGGCGATAATTGACGCGGCAACAAGATGGACACGGGCGCTTTCGGAAAGACCTTTTTCCTGCTGGTAAATGTCGTTGTTGAGACGAACGAGACTTGCCCCAATTTCCCGGTCGCGTTGTTCCTTCAGTCGTTCGACTTCCTTCGGCGTGAGGGACAGAGCCTTCACCTTATCGACGAATGTACCGAAATTCTTCTTGCGCAGGAAAGAGAGATCGGTGTAGTCTGCCACCTTCTGCCCAGTACCGAAATTGGATTTCGCCACAAGGTAAACGCCAATTTCATGGTGAAGAGTGCCAATGGCGTCCTTCCAGCCTGTAACACCAATGGCAATCACATCAGTGTAATCGGTATAATGAAGAAGCGCGTTGGCGTAATGGACAGCTCCGTTTACTGCATATGAATTGATGTTCTTGAAGTCCGGCTCATTCTTCGCGTTGCGATTGGCAATTTGTCCATCAGAACCGAACTTTACAAGTCGATCCTTATAGCCTTTGTATTCGATGAGGATTGGCCAATAAGTAAGATTGGAATCTCGTAAAAGAAGCTTTGCGTCGGGGCGGTTCCCGCCAACGCCGCCACTCTTTGAATGATATTCTTCGAGTGCCTTGTCGATCTGAGGGTTTAGGGGCTCTTGCTGAAGCTTGTAGTCCAAGCCGTATGACTTCAGCCAACCGTTCACAAGGTCGGCAACATTCGGTTCCACGGATTTCTGTGATGCGTTTTTCATTTTTACTCCTTCCTAAGCCTTACGCCATCAAAGCCATCGTACATTTCCCATTTTCAAGCGAAATCCCTGCCTCGCGTATTTCCTTAACAAGTTGAATTTTCCATCCTCCGTTTGAATCATACGGAACATAAAGGACGCCCAACACATCGGTCGGTGTTTCTATCTCACCAGACTGAAGAACACACACGCGTTCACGCCCAAGCCGACCGATGAAATAGCCCAACTCCATAATAACATTTTGCCGCGCACGGTTCTGCAATTTATCTTTCCTCCCTTTCTCATTACCTTCATCATCAGGGGAAAATAATACAACAGCAAAAGCGACATCTGCATTCGCCTCAAACTTCTCAATGATTGTCTTTCCTCCATTTGCTTGCTCATGCAGAATTATAGGCTGCAAGTCTAATTTTTCAAGGAACCTCGCAACCGAAGACTTCATTCCTTCATCATGTCCATGCACTACAAAGACCTTACGAGAGTTGATTCCTTCGTTACGCATATCACGACTCTGTTCCGCCGTCTCCACATTTCCACCTACAGGTATCTGTCCAGATTCATCAGGATAAAAATCCTTAACTTCAGTCACAATCGCCAAGAGACATTCACGCGCAGTTTGCAAGCCGGACAAGTAGAAGCTCTGATAATCGGTATCACGATTATCACCATAAGGGCTAAAAGAAATGATAGGCGGATAGTACGAGATCGCCTTGAAGTCATGAAGTTGGCGTGATTTGGGACCAAAGGCATGAAGTAATAACGTCTCAGTTTCACGTAACCACATGGAAAACTCCATAGACTTGCGCGTCTTATGCATTAAATCGGCAATGGCCTTAATCTTATCACAGACCTTAAGAATCACATCCTGCCTCGGCATACGAAGCGCCGGCTCGTAGTCGATTTCATCTTCTGTTTGCACATGTTTTGCCATATCGTCTCTCCTTACGCCAATTACGTTTACGTTTCAACATCACATCTTTTCATCAACTCCGAACGCCGACCTGTTCCCCATAGCCTTGACGTATGCCGACTTCTTGATGCCGCGAATTACGCCCGCGTCCATCTTAGTAAAGCCGAAGCACTTGCGGCCAAGGTCTTTCAGCGATGCACCTATCAGATACAGCTCCTTGTCGTCGATAATGAGGAAGCGGTCGTGGAAGGTTTCGTTGTAGCGGACGGCGAGGCGCGGGTATTGCGCATTGAAGGTTTCGATGTCGGCTGGGGAAATCTTGCGGTGCGGCACGTGCTTTTTGTCGTAATGTTCCGAGGTGATAATTGCCACCTTCACGCCCTTGCGCTTCTTGGCGAAGAGGTCAAGCGTCTCCGCCGTCGCCCAATTGTCGATCAGAATCAACGACCGCTTGGCGCCCTGGATCAGCTTCAGCATCAGCGCCCGCGCGTCCCACAACTGCCCTTCGTAGAACACACCCTGCAACGGCGGCTCTGTCGCGTCAAGGCGCTCAAGGATGGAATCCACTTTAGCATCCGTGGCAATCTGCCTTTTCTCCACTGTCTCAATCCGCTGAAACATCTGTGCATTCGCAAGCAAGAACCGACGCATCGCTGAAAAAGCCCGCATGATGCGAATATTCACTTCAATGGCCGTAGGCGAACGTAGGACGCTGCTCAACATGGCAATGCCATTTTCCGTAAACGCGTATGGAAGTTGTCGATCGCCGCCCCAACTTGAGATGCCAATTTGGCATTTCAAGTTGTTCCATTCTTCAGCGGACAATCTGAACATGAAGTCCTCTGGGAATCGTTCTTCGTTGCGCTTGACCTGCCTGTTCAATGCTCCAGTCGCAACACCATACAACCCTGCCACATCGCGGTCAAGTATAACCTGCACACCCCGAATCGTCTTAATCAATGCCTGAATGTTGCCATCATCACTGACGGCAACAACGTGCACTTGCTGATCAGAAATTGCATCCCCATTCTGCATCATGCCGCCTCCTTTACATCCGTTTTTGCGGTAACATTTTGTGACCACAAGTCCGTAAGCTCGATCTTCACGCCGCGCCCGCGCTTCGCGAGCATGTCCAATGTCGCCACGCCGGGATAGGCGTCGATCACGATCAATTCCTTCTTCGCCCGCCGGATGAACTTGATCAACAGCGACTTCGCATCCCAAAACTGGTTCTGGTAGAAGATGCTCTGCAACGGCGGTTCCTTGGTCTGAACGAAGAAATCGACCTTCTCCTTCAAATCAACGATTGCCTGATCATGTTGGGCAAGACGGCGATCCATCTTGTCTTCCAACTGGTTCATGCGCGCATTGACCGAATAGCCTCGCAGCAGATACTCTTTCAGCACACGGGTCGCCCACCGCCTGAACATCACCCCGCGCAAAGACTTTACACGATAGCCGACGGAAGTGACGACTTCAAGGTTGTAAACGACCTCTGGGCGTCCTTTGGTATTTGTTTGCAAAATATGCAAACAATTCTCTTTGTCCACTTCGCCCTCTTTGAATGCGTTTGCGATATGGCGACTGATAACCGACCGGTCTCTTTGGAACAGCTCAATCATCTGTTCCTGCGACAACCATACTGTTTCGCCGTCAAAGCGAACGGAAAGCCTTGTCGTATCGTCTGGCTGATAGACGACAATTTCATTCTCATTCGCTGTCATTTCGCCTTGCCTTTCATGCGGATATTATACCAAATTCTGCGGTCTGGCACATGTCGCAAACGCCGATTTCTGAACGATCGCGAAACGCGCCATCTGATCATTGACGCATTGTGACCGTCAAACGCGCCCGGGCGGGGCGTCGACGTCGAAGAAATCCGCCGTGCGCATGAGGAGCTCGTCGAGCGAACTGACGGTGTGGACGGACGCGGGGATCGAGCGGCGGAACGTCGCGCCGTAGTTCTTGGTGACGAGGCGCGGATCGGTCACGACCACCACGCCGCGGTCGCGCGTGGAGCGGATGAGGCGGCCGAACCCCTGCCGGAACTTGATGACCGCCTCCGGCAGCATGTAGTCGCGGAAGGAGCTGCCGCCCTCGCGGTCGATCTTCTCCGCGCGCGCCTCGATGATCGGCGAGCCGACCTGCGCGAACGGCAGACGCGCGATCACGACGCAGCTGAGCGCGTCGCCCGCGACGTCCACGCCCTCCCAGAACGACTGCGCGCCGAAGAGCACGACGTGGCCGCGGCCCTTCAGGGCGCGCGTCATCGACTCGCGCGAGACGCCTTCGCCCTGCACCAGCAGCTCCACGCCCGCCGCCGCGAGCGGCCCGCGCGCCGCCGCCGCGACCGCGTTCATCATCTCGTAGCTCGTGAAGAGGACGAGCGCGCGGCTGTCGGTCGCGGCAAAAAGATCGCCCAGCAGCGCCGCGAGCGCCGACGCGTAGCCGGCGGGATCCGCCGCCGGTTCGGGCAGGCAGTCCGGCGCCAGCACGAGCGCCTGGCGCAGGTAGTCGAACGGCGAGGCCGCGACGAACGCGCGGTAGCGGTCCGCACCGCCGGCGGCCGCCGCGTGCGGCGCGGCCGCGCAGAAGCCGAGCCGCCGCGCCGTGTACCTGAAATCGTTGCCGACGCGCAGCGTCGCGGACGAGAGGACGACCGAGTCCTTCGGGTCGTAGAGGAGCTCGCGCAGCCGGTCCGCGACCGACAGCGGCGCGGCGACGAGCCGCAGATGCGCCTTGCGCCGCTCCTCCTGCACGCGCTCGATCCAGTAGGCGTGCGTCGTCTTGTCGCCTGCCAGGACGAAGTTCGCCTCGTTCGCGAACGCGACGAGACTGTCGGCGACGCCGTTCAGCTGCGCGGCGAGGTCACCGAGGAAATTGAACTCGCCGTCCGGCGCCGACGTCTCCAGCGCGTCGCGCAGCGCGTGCAGGATGTTGACGAGCGCCGCGAGCTCGTTTTCAAGGCGCGTCTGGGCGGCGAACAGGTTGTCCTCGTCCCATTCGTCGGCGGTGTAGGGCGTGAAGAGCCCGTGCAGGGAGTAGCTGCGCACGGGCGCGGACGGCAGCGCGTCCGCGACGGCCTGCACGCGGTAGCGCAGGACGCCGCCGCCCTTCGCGGGCCGCAGGAGGCGCGCGGCGAGATCGAAGATGTCGTCCGCCGCCGCGACGATGCGCACGACCGCGCCCGACGCATCCTCCATGAGGCGGCGGATGCGCGTGCCCGCCGCGTCGCCCGCGATGATCCCCTTCTGCGCCTGGCGCTCAATGGACGCGAGCACGCCGCCCGCGCGCGCGCCGCGCCGCCCGCGCCCCTTGCGGATGAGCCGGTTCAGGATGCGCGTCAGCGCCGGCATCGACAGTTCACAGCTGAGATAGTCCGTCGCGATCGATTCGAGGTTGTGCGCCTCGTCCAGGACGAGCCGGCCGTAGGCGGGCAGGATCGCGCCCGCGCCGCTCGTCGCCTCGGCGAGGACGAGCGCGTGGTTGGCGATGACGAGGTGCGCCGCCGCCGCGTTCTTGCGCGCGCGGTAGACGAAGCAGCGCGTGTAGTAGGGGCAGCGCCGGCCGCCGCATTCCTCGCCGGGGCACGTCAGGAGGCTGCGCGGGAGCCCTTCGTACTGATCGAGATCGCCGTCGGGCGTGGACGTGAGCCAGTCGATGAAGTGCGGCATCTCGTCCTGCTCGGCCTTTTCCATCGTCCAGAAGCCCGCCGCGAAGAAGTCGCCGAGCGCGCGCAGGCAGAGGTAGTTGCCGCGCCCCTTGAGGAGCGCCGTCCTGAAGTTCGCCGCGTCGTCGCCCAGCACGGCGAGCGCCCGCGGGATGTCGGACTGGATGAGCTGGCTCTGGAGGTTGCGCGTCGCGGTGGAGATGATGACGGGTGTATCGTTCGTCCACGCCCAGAGGATCGACGGGATCAGGTAGGCGAGCGACTTGCCCACGCCCGTGCCCGCCTCCACCATCAGGTGTTCGCGGCCGTTGTAGGCGCGGACGATCGCCTTGAGCATGTCGAGCTGGCCGGGGCGCTCCTCGTAGCCGGGCATCGACCCGAGCGTGCCGCCGCGCTGCAAGTGGCGGACGGCCGCCTCCGCGTCGAGCTGCGCGCAGTCCTCGTGCGTCGGCAGGTGGCGTCTGGACGCGCCTTCCGCCGTCTCGGGCAGGAAGTCCGCCCAGTTGGGATTGTCGATGAACGCGGCGGGCGACATCGCCGTGACGTCACGCGAGGCGCACGCGCGCGGCGAGGGCCTTCAGGTGCTCCCTGTCGCCCGGACGGTTCGCGAACGCGAGCGCGTCGCCGCCCGTGCGCGGCACGATGTGGAAATGGACGTGCCGGACCGTCTGCCCGGCCGCCTCGCCGTTGTTCTGCAGGATGTTGAAGCCGTCGCACGGCAGCGCCGCCTTGAGGTGCGCGGCGACCTTCTTGACGCGCACGATGATTTCCGCGAGCGTCGCGTCCGGCGTGTCAAGGAGCCCTTCGCTGTGCACCTTGGGGATGACGAGCGTGTGGCCCTCGCTGAACGGATTGATGTCGAGGTAGGCGACGACAAGCTCGTCCTCATAGACCTTGAAGCTCGGAATTTCACCGGCGGCGATCGCGCAGAAAATGCAGTTGTTCTTCATGGTGCGGAATCCTTGTTCGAAAGAAAACGTCGCTGCTACAGAGCGCTGCCGGGGAAGAAGGTGCCGACCGACTTGCCCGCGAGCAGCGGCTGGAGCACCGCCTTGCGGCCGTTGGCGATGTACGTGTCGATGCCGGCCTGCGTCGCGGCCTTGACCGCCTTGAGCTTGGAATCCATGCCGCCCTTGGAGAGCTTGCCCTTGTCGCCGGCGCGCACGAGCCGGAGGACGTTGCGCATCGAATCGACGCGGGGAATGCGCCGGCCGTTCGCGTCCAGGAGCCCGTCCACCGTCGTCAGCAGGATGAGCACGTCGGCGCGCACGAGCTTCGCGATCAGGAACGACAGCCAGTCGTTGTCACCGAATGTCTTGCCCTTGAGCTCCTCGTCGGCCACCACGTCGTTCTCGTTGATGATGGGCACGATTCCGGCCCGGACGAGCCGGTCGATCGACTTGCGGACGTTCTGCGCGCGGCGGTGCTCCTCGAAGTCGTCGTGCGTCAGCAGCACCTGGCCGATGCGCACGCCGTCCGCCGCAAAGAGCCGCTCGTACTCGTAGATGAAGCGCGCCTGGCCGACGGCCGCGCACATCTGGATCTCGTTGACGTTCGTCGGCCGCGCCTGGAGGCCGAGCGCCTCGACGCCCGCCGCGACCGCGCCCGACGAGACGAAAACGACTTCGTCGCCCGCCTTGCGCAGCGCGCACAGCTGGGCGACGAGACGACGGAGCGCCGGATAATCCGGGCGCCCCGTCTTCGCGGCAATCGCATGCGTGCCGACTTTGACGACAATCCGCATTACGCGCCGAGCTGCATGCGGACGAAGCGCTTGACGGTGATCGGCGCGCCGCCGCAGTTCTTGGAGACGCCGGCGAGATACTTCTCGACGGTCAGCTCGCCGTCCGCGACGTAGTCCTGCTTCATGAGGCAGACCTGCGTGCAGTACTTCGCGGCCATTCCCTTCTTGATGCCGACGAGCGCCTGCTCCGGCGGAAGCTTGCCCTTCTGCTCCTTGAGCGCGTTGAGCTTGATCTCCAGCTCCGCGTCGATCTCGGCCTGCGGCACGTCCTCGGGATTGACGTACTTCGGCGCGTTCGCGGCGATCTGGAGGCAGATCATGTGCGCGGCGTCCGCGAGCTCCGCCGAGGCGGCGCACTTGTCGCACGGGGTCGCGAGCTCGACCATGACGCCGATCTTGCCGCCCATGTGGATGTAGCCCGACAGGACGCCCGTGCCCTCGAGCACGTAGCGCTCGCTGCGGCGGATCTTGACGTTCTCGCCCGTCTTCGTCAGGAGCATCTTGTAGTCGTCGCCGAGCGTCGTCTCGATGTCCTTGCCCGCGAGCGCGACCTGCGCCGCATCGCCGGTGAACTTGATGAACGCCTCGGTCTTGGCGACGAAGTCGGTTTCGCAGTTGACCTCCGCGAGCGCCATCGTCTTCTTGTCGGCGGCCTCCGCGAGCGCGACGATGCCCTGCTTGGACTCCTTGTCGACGCGCTTGGCGGCGACGGCGAGGCCCTTCTCGCGCAGGTACTTGACCGCTTCGTCCATGTTGCCGTTCGTGGCGGTCAGCGCTTCCTTGCACGCGCCCATGCCGGCGGCGGTCGCTTCGCGCAGCTGCTTGATCATGTCAATCGTGATAGCCATGTGATTCTTCCTTTTAAAGTTTTTCGAGGATTCGAGGTTTCTCGAACTCTCGGACTCTAGACATCTAGAATCCGAGAATCCGAGGTTCCGCTTGATTACTCGGCGGCCGGCGCGGGCGCTTCGGCGGCGGGTGCTTCGGCGGCCGGGGCGGGCGCCTCGGTGGCGGCGGCGGCGACGGCGGCCTCGGCAACCTTGACGGCGGCCTGGCGCTTCGCGGCGAGATCGGCCTTCGCCTTGATCTCGGCGGCTTCCTTGGCGGCGCGCGCGGCGGCCTTGACGCTGGCGGCGACGCCCGACTTCTTGGCGGGCGCGCGCTTGGCGGCACCGCCCTCGGACGCGAGCACCTTCGCCTTGCGCTCGGCGCGCGCGGCCTTCTCGCCGGCCTCGCGCTCCTTGCGGGCGGCCTCGCGCTTGCGGCTCTCCTCGGCGGCCTTGGCGCTGTACTCGTCGTTGGCCGTCTTGATGACCTTGACGAGGCCGTTCATCACGAGCTCGATGCCGCGCACGCTGTCGTCGTTGCCGGGGATCGCGTAGTCGATCGGCTCCGGATCGGCGTTCGTGTCGACGATCGCGACGACGGGGATGTGCAGACGGACGGCCTCCTTGACGGCGTTCGCCTCGCGCACGCAGTCGATGATGACGACGGCGCCGGGCTGCTCGCCCATGTCGGCGATGCCGGTGAGGTTCTTCTCAAGCTTGTTCAGCTCGCGGCGGAGCATCGACGCCTCCTGCTTGTGCTCGGACAGCTGCCCGCCGTTCGCCTTGGCGGTCGCCTGGAGCTGGCGCATGCGGCGCACGCTGGAGCGGATCGTCTTGGAGTTGGTGAGCGTGCCGCCGAGCCAGCGCTCGGTGATGTAGAACTGGCCGACCGACTCCGCCGCCGTCTTGACGAGCTCCGACGCCTGCTTCTTGGTGGCGACGAAGAGGATCTTCTTGCCCGCGAGCACGGTGTCGCGGAGGAACTGCGCGGCCTCGTCGAGCATCGCGACGGACTGCGTCAGGTCGATGATGTGGATTCCGTTGCGCTTGTCGAAGATGTAGCCTTTCATCTTCGGGTTCCAGCGCTTCGTCTGATGGCCGAAGTGAAGTCCGGCGTCAAACATGTCCTTGAGCGTGATGCCCGTGAGGGCGGATGTCGGCATTTCCATTTTGTTTTTCCTTTCAATCCAGTTGTCAGATTAATCCGCTTTGGCCGGGGATGGAGGACCCCTGCTCATTCGCTTCGCCTTGCCCACCGTGGACAAAGTGGCGTATAGTATATCATAATCGCCCCCTCCGGCGCAACCCCCTCCGTGCGCTCAGCGGAAGCCGAGGATTTTGTGGAGCTGGACGGAGAGCGACCAGCCGTCGAGCCGGGCGAGGACGCTCTTGGCCGTCGCGAAGTCGATCGCGCCGTCCCTGTCGCACGGCGAGACGTAGTAGTCGGTCGCGGCGAGGCGCGCGCGCACGGCCGCGCAGAACGCGACCACGTCCTCCGACGACGCGACGACGCGCACCTCGTCGGCGCGGGTGAGGGCGAGGCGGTCCGGGTATTCGGCCTTGGGCGAGCAGGCGACGTAGTCGACGAAGGCGAGCCAGTCCGGCTCGCGCGTGCCGTTCGTCTCGACCGCGATCCAGTACCCTTCGTGCTTGAGCGCGGCGACGAGCTCGGGCATTTCTTCGACGAGCGTCGGTTCGCCGCCCGTCAGGATGACGCTCTTCGCGCGGAACGTCTTCACCTCGCGCACGAGGTCCGCGAGCGACAGCGTAAAGCGCGCCGTGCGGTCGGTGTCGCACCACGGGCAGGCGAGGTTGCAGCCGGCGAAGCGGATGAAGATGCACGGCCGCCCCGTGTTGCGTCCCTCGCCCTGAAGCGACTCGAAAATCTCAACCAGATTGTACATGACGTGCCGCGCACCGTGCGCGTGAATGGTCGGGGCGGCGACATCTGAACCAGAGAGAAAACGCTGCTTTTCTACGACCATCTGATACCGCCCATAAACTCAACACAAAGAGAATTTATCATATCGTGCGTTCCAAGTCAATACAGACGAAAGACGTAATCATAGTTTTTCAACGATCTGGAGAATTTTGGCACGGGTCCCATCCGTCTTCTGCTCGTCGATTTTGCTTTTCAAGGATACGATTGCAAATCACTCTCCGCGTCTCCGCGTCTCCGCGTGAGACTTTTCACTCCCTTGCTATGGGATGGTAGTGGTCGTGTATTATTCAAAATTGCGCAATTTCGTGGGGTTGAAAGATGATGTGCGAGATTTTCTACCCGCCGCGGTCGCACATTCGTCAACGGCGGTTTTTCAGGTAGACGAACCCGACCGCCACGCGCTCAGCCATCATCACCGCAAACAGGATCGGGTGGCGCAGCACCTTGCGCCACTTGCCCTTTTCGACAAACACCCCGATGAACCGGTAGAACGGCGAAAACTGCCGGCGGACGGCCGGATGGTCCGGCCACTTCGCGCGGTAGGCGGCAAAGCTCTTCGTGTAGTACGCCTTCTTCTCCAGCATCCGCCTGAAGGTGAGGCGCTTTTCGTTGTGGATCAGGCGGCCCTTCAAGATCGCGCACCGCGCGCCCGTCGCGAGGATGCGGATGTCGAGCTCCCAGTCCTCCGGCCCCGCGATCAAATTCTCGTCGTACCCGCCCGTCGCCGCCAGAACCGACTTGCGGAAGAGCCGCAGCGCGTCGATGCACGTGCCGTCGTAGAACGAACGCTCGAAGTTCCGCGCCTGGACGCGCAGTCCCGCGCCCGTGCGCACCTCGGGGATCCAGTATGCGGCCGGCGCGTCCGGCGCGGCAGAACCGCCGCGCGCGATCGACAGGATTTCCGCAATCGTCTCCGCCGGCAGGATCATGTCCGCATCGAGGATGACGACCCACGGCGCCGCGGCCGTCCGCCAGCCGAGATTGCGCTGCGCCGAACGCTCGGGCCCCTTGTCGAGCACCGTCGCGCCGAGCGACGCGGCGATTGCCTTCGTCTCGTCGTCGGACGCGTTGTCGACGACGATCAGTTCGACCTCGTCGCGGACCGCATCGAACGCCCGGAGGCAGTTCGCGATGTTCGCGGCCTCATTGCGCGTCGTGACGACTGCCGTCAGGATCTTCATTGGCAGGTTCGGTCGCGGGTGCGGTCTCAGTGGCAGGTGCGGGCTGTTCGGGCGCGGGCGGCTCGGGTGCGGGCGCGGGTTCCGGCGCGCGCTTCGGCGCGTCGAACCGCGTCGGGTTCTTCGCCATGAACTCCCACGCGAACGCCTTGTACGATTCGGCGCCGCGCGAGCGCGGATCGAGGAAAACGACGGGCACGCCCATCGACGGCGCCTCCGACACGCGCACGTTGCGCGGGATCGTCGTCTCGTACACCTTTTCGCCGAAATGGTTGCGCACTTCCGCGATGACGTCGTGCGTCAGCTTCGCCTGGGAGTTGACCATCGTGAAGACGATGCCGTTCAGCTCCAGCGACGGGTTCACGGACGTGCGGATGCGCTCGATGGAGCCCGTGATGAGCGCGAGGCCGTCCATCGCGAGGAACTCCGCCTGGATCGGGATGAGCACGCCGTCCGCCGCCACGAGCGAGCTCGTCATCACGATGCCGAGCGACGGCGGGCAGTCGAGGATGATGTAGTCGAACGCGCCCGATTCCTTGACGGGACGCAGCGCCGCCTCGATCATCGTCAGCCGGTCGTCGCGCGCGCCGAACTCCAGCTCCGCGCCGGCGAGGTCCACTTCGCTCGGAATGACGTTCAGGTTGTTCCACTTCGTCGGCTGGATGACGTCGGCGATCGACTTGGTGCCGAGCAGCACGGGATAGAGCGACGTGCCGGGCTCCTTCTCCAGCCCCAGCCCCAGCGTCGCGTGCGCCTGCGGGTCGAGGTCCACCACCAGCACGGCGCGGTGGCGCGCCGACAGCGCCGCGGCGAGGTTGACGACGGTCGTGGTCTTGCCGACGCCGCCCTTCTGGTTGGCGATCGCGATGACTTTTGTTCTGCGTTCCATCAGAATAACTTTCCCTTCGCTTTCAATTCGCTAATGTTCGTGCGCGCGCTCTTGTCCACCTCGCGCCGCCACAGCTCCACGAGCGCGACGTCCCACGGCTCGTCCTCGCCCTGCATCACCGCCGCGAACCGGTCGCCCGACGCGACCACCGCCGCCTTCACGCGCTCGGTCACGGTCGCAAGACTCTCGGTCAGGATCTGCTCCGAAAAGTTGTCCGATTTCAGGTGGTAGCCGTACTTGAGGATCGCGAGCGAGACGTCGTGCCGGCGCAGGAACTCCAGATACTCCCGCGCCGCCGGGCTGAACCCCTCCGCCGTCAGGTTCGCCGCCGTCGGCGTGATGACGAGCGGCGGATGCGCCTCCAGACGCCCTTCGCGCACGCGCACCTTGCCGGGATAGTCCGGCAGCTCCGAGACGAGATGGTAGTTGACGAGCGTGTTGCCGAACGTCTCGAGGTGATGCGACGGCGACAGGATGAACTTCACCTGCCGCGCGGCGTACCAGCGGTCGAAATCGGGATTCGAGCTCATGACGCCGCCTCCGCCGCGCCGAATTCCCTGTCGAGGTCGAACGTCGACAGGTCCTTGACGCACCAGGTCGCGCCCGTGAACGACTGCTTCACCGCCGCCGACCGGTCGAGCGCCAGAACGCGCATTCCCGCCGCGACGCCGGCCGCCACGCCCACGGTCGAATCCTCCACGACGACGCAGTCCGCCGGATCGACGCCCAGCAGCTCCGCCGCGCGCAGGTAGCCGCTCGGCGAGGGCTTGCCCGCCGCGTAGTCGCCCGCGCCCAGGATCAGTTTCGTCAGTTCGGCGATGCCGCAGAGCGCCGCCGCGCGCGCCACGTCGTCGTGCGGCGAGCCCGAGACGATGGCGCACGGCGCGCGCATCGCCGCCTTGCGGTAGAACGCGATGGACGATTCGATGCGCATCGCGCGCGGATCGCCCGCATGCCGGTTGTAGTATTTCCTGAGCTCGATCGCGTCCTGCATCGGCGTCGAATCGCCCAGCTCCGGGAAGCGTTCGTGCAGCGCCGCGTCGATGTCGAGCCAGTTGCGGCCGACGACCGAGGGAAGGATCTCGCCGAGCGTCGTGCGGCCGCCGTGCATCACCACCAGGTCAACGATGGCCTTCGCCCACGCCGCCTCGGTGTCCACCAAGGTGCCGTCCAGGTCGAAGAAAAATGCAGCCGGCCGCGTCACGTCGTTCGCTTCCCGCCGCGGCTCACTTGCCGCAGCACTTCTTGTACTTCTTGCCGCTGCCGCACGGGCACGGATCGTTGCGCCCCACCTTCGGCGCCTCGCGCACGATGGGCGTCTCGCCGACGAGCTCGCCGTCCTCGAACTTCCAGCCGTCCGCCTCCTTCACGAAGGTCGAGACCTCGTGGTGGTTGCAGAACTCGCCGTTCGCGGTGTAGGTCGCGCGGAACTCGACGACGCCCCGCGTGTCGTCCGGACCGCCCGCCTCGGTGCGGATGATCTCAAGGCCGTGCCAGTCGGCCGCGCGGCTCCACGACGTCGACGTCGCCTCGTCGAATTCCTCCTGCACCGCCTTGACGGCACTCTCCTTGAGGAACTTGATGTGCTCGGTCACGTAAGCGGAATAGCGCGCGCGCATCAGCGCTTCGGCGGTCTCGGCCTTGACCGTGCCGTCGAGGATCGGCGCGCAGCACGCGCCGTACGCCTTGCCCGAATTGCACGGGCACTTGTCTTCTTTTGTAATCGTCATACGCATATTTTACCAAAATCCGCCCTGATGGGGCAAGGACGACGGCGCGCCGCCTACTTGACGAGCGAGCACGGGCCGTTCTGGCAGCCGCCGGGACAGGCCATGACCTCGAGGAAGTTGACGGGCACCTTGCCAGACGCGTGCAGCTTGACCATCATGCACGTCTTCTTGTCGATACCGTTGATCTGCTTGGAGTCGAGCTTGAAGCCCGGGATCTTCGCGGTGGCCTCGGTGAGGACGGCGTCGGTCACGCCGCAGCTGCGCGCGTAGTTGCGCGCGGTCGGGTTGGCCGGCCGCTCGACCGGCCAGGGCTCGCAGGCGATCACGTCGATCTTGCGGCCCGCGAGGATGGCGCCGAGCTCCTCGAAGGAGAGGACGTAGTCGACGTCCTTGCGCCGCGCCTCGCTGCGCTTGGCGACGCACGGGCCGATGAAGACCGTCTTGACGGACGGATCCTTCTTCTTGGCCAGCTCGCGCGCGTAGACCATCGGGCTCGGCGTGAGCGAGACGTGGTCGATCAGCTCGGGCATGTGCTTGCCGACGAGGTTGACCCACGCCGGGCAGCACGACGTCGTCATGAACGTCTTCGGATCCTTCTCCATGCGCTCGATGAACTCCGCCGTCTCGTGCGCCGTCGTCATCTCCGCGCCGAGCGCGACTTCCATCACGTCGCTGAAGCCGGCCTTCGCGCACGCGGCGAGCAGCTGCTCGATCTTGCCGGGGAACTGCTTCTCCGCGGCGGGCGCGATCATCGCGACGAGCTTTTCGCCGCGCTTCATCGCCGCGAGGACGTCGACAAGCTGCGAGCGCTCCATGACCGCGGCGAACGGGCACGCGTTGAAGCACTTGCCGCAGAAGATGCAGCGGTCGAAGTCGATCTCCGCGACGCCGAGGTCGTTCTTCTTGATCGCGCCGACGGGGCACGCCTCCTCGCACGGCACGGTCGTCTTGACGATCGCGTTGTAGGGGCACGCGGCGATGCAGCGCCCGCACTTGATGCAGAGCTTCTGGTCGATCACGGAATGCCCGTCGACGACCTCGATGGCCTTCTTCGGGCAGGTGTAGACGCAGGGCCGCGCGAAGCAGCCGCGGCAGTTCTGGGTCGAGACGACGCGGGCGTCCGGGCAGCCGCTGCAGGCCGGCCCGCACACGCTCAGCGGCGTCTTGGGCTGGACGGACTCGCCGCCCTCGCCGGTCCACGCCCGCTCGGCGTAGTAGGCCGACAGCGGCTTGGCCTCGTCGACCTCCTCCTCGACCGAGATGCCCAGGAGCGCCATCAGGCGGTACTTGAGGATCGCGCGGTCGTGGTAGACGCAGCAGCGCGAGGCGCGCTCGTTCTTCGGGCGGAGCTTGATCGGAATCCGGTCGATCTCCGATTCGAGCACGCCCGCGTCGAACGCGCGCACGAGGCGGATCATCAGTTCACGGCGGATGAATGTCGAACCGTTGATCATCTTACGCCGCCCCCTCCAGCAGTTCGCCGATGCGCGTCAGGAGCTTGTCGGGCGTCGCCTGCGCCATGATCTCCGTGCCGTTGATGCGCACGTACGGCGCGCCGCCGAGATTCTCGCGCTCGCAGAGCTCCAGGCACGTCTTGGCCTCGACCTCGACGCGGCCGCGCCAGGATTCCGGCAGCTGGTCCTCGATGTTCATCATGTTGGCCGCGCCCAGCAGGTAGCAGGCGGTGCCGCAGCAGATTTCCACTTTGACGTTCTCCATGGTGTTCTCCTTCTTCGATGGGTGCCTCAATAGTAGTTGAGAATGACGCGCTTGCGGTAGTTCTTCTCCAGCGCGGCGGCGATGCGCTTGACGACGCTGCGCCGCAGTTCGAGATCCTGCGGGATGTTCGGATCCTGGTGGCTCTCGTTGACCTTCGTGCCGATGACGAACTCGATGCGGTCGTGGCGCATCATGCGCTCGAGGATCGCGCGCGCGGCGGCGGGCTCGCGCGCCGGCGGACGCATCTGCTCGAGCGCGGAAAGGACGCGCCCCAGCGTGAGGATGCCTTCCGTCGCGATGCCGACACCCTCCATCGTGCCGATCGGCGGCAGGCCGCCCGCCGTCTTCATGTCGGCGAGGCGCACCTTGACCTTGACGCCCAGCTCGCGCTCGAGGATGTTGGCCGTCGTGCCGCCGCAGGCGACGACGTGGTCAGGCCCGAGGAGCGCCTGGCGCGCGTACTCGGCGTCGTGCTCCTTGTAGTAGGGCGGCCCGGTCAGGACGCGCATGACGCGCGGCCGGCGCAGGTAGACGACGGCGCAGCTGATGTCGTCCTTGCAGCCGCCCGGCGTGATGTTCAGCGCCTGGCGCGCGATGGCCGCGCTGAGGTCGCGCGCCGAGATGTCGGGCTCGCGGGCGATCCGCTCGCGCGCGAACGCCAGCACGCCGGAGCGGCGCCAGCCGAACTTCATGTCCTTGCGCACGCCGAGGCCCGACTGCGTCACGCCGTCCGAGCACAGGATGATGCGGTCGCCCGCGCGGAAGTCGGCCTCGCACTCGCGCACCTCGCGGTCCGGCCAGTGCTCCGAGACGATCTGCATGTCGCTCAGCGGCGCGATCTCCTCGGTGCCGCGCAGATGGATGTAGCCGGGGTTGCCCATCTCGCTGATGCGCGCCTTGCCGCCGAGGCGGAAGTCGAAGAGCGAGAACGTGGCGTAGCCGATCTTGCGGACCTCGCAGACCGGAAGCGAATCCATGATGATCTCGACGGCCTCCAAGGTCGGGATGTTCGACTTGAGGAACTTGATCGCCATCGACGTCGTCATCGTCGCGAGGACGTTGGCCTTCACGCCGCTGCCGAGGCCGTCGGAGAGCGCGACGAGATGGCGGTTCTCCTTCTCGACCGTCAGGAAGCGCACGTCGTCGCCGCACGCGCCCTGGCCGGTCTTCGTGAACTGGGCCGCCTCCATCTCGATGAAGAGGTCGGCCGCCGCGCCCTGTCCGCTGGCGGAGGATTCAGCCATTCAGATAGTCCTCGCTGTCGCCTTCGCGCAGGCGCCTGCCGACCGTCTGCGACTCGTACGCGCCGGCGATCTCGTTGAGCATGATCTCGGTCTCGGCGATGTGCTCGCCGAAGAGGCGCGCGACCTCCTGGACCGTGTAGACGTTCTTGCGGATGACGTCGCGCGCCTTGGCCGCGATCTCCTCGCGGCGGCCCTCGTTCTTCGTCACGTCCTGGATCACCGCGCCGGCGAACTCGCCGAGGCTGATCGGGAAGACGCTGATCGTCACGATGCGGCCGTTCCAGCTCTGGCGGTACTTCACGATCTCGCTGCCGTGGCCGATCGCGCCGTCAAAGAGATCCTTGAAGTCCGGCATGAACGCGTCGATCGTCAGGCCGTCGAGGTTCCCGAGCGCCTCGAACTCCGCCTTCGCGCCCGCGAGCTCGGCGAAGATGCCGTTGCACTCGATGATGCCGCCCGTCGCGTCGATGATGACGACGCCGGCGGGGATGTACTTGATGAGCGCGTTGGAGGTGCGCTGGAAGTTCTTCTTGAGGTACGTGTGGCACATCGCCTCTTCGGCCTTGCCGGCGAGGAGCGCCTTGGCGAACTCGCGGCACGTCTCGTAGCCGCACGCGCCGCAGTTGACCTCGTCCGCCTTCGTGTACTTGCCGACCTTGGCGAGCGCGGCAGCGATCGCGTCCTCGCCCGGCTCGTCCTGCTCGACGGCCGCCGGCTCGTACCTTGACACGCCGCAGTGCGAGAAGCAGCGGGTCGTCGACGGCCGGATGGGCGCGGTCGCGTCCGTCGCGAAGAGCGTCGCGAGACCCGACGCGCCGCGCGGCATGGCCGGGCCGTTCACGCAGCCGCCGGGGCACGCGAGCACCTCGATGAAGAGCTTGCGCGTGAACTTCTCGGGATGGAGCCTGAATTCCTTCGGGTTGAAATCCTCGAGCATCCGGCGGAACTCCTCCAGCCCCGAGACGGAGAGGTAGCGCACGTCCGTGCGGCCGTCGCGTAGCGTGTCGTTCATGCCGCCCTCGACGGAGTAGAAGCGCCCTTCCTCGGCCGGGCCGAGCGCCAGCTCCGCCTCCGCGCCGAACGTGACGCCCTTCTCCTCGAAGAGCCGCTCCAGCGCCGGGAAGACGACCGCGAGCGCGAGCTCGTCGGGATGCGCGTCCGCCTCGTTCTTCTTCGCCGCGCACGGGCCGAAGAAGACGACCTTCGCCTTCGCGCCATACGTCTCCTTGAGGAGCCGGCAGTGGGCCCGGACGGGCGACGGCAGCGGCGAGATGAATTCCGCGTAGCCCGGCAGGTACTTGCGGACCATGTCGACCGCGGCCGGGCACGCCGACGAGATGACGAGCGGCGACGACGTCGCGTCCAGGAGGCGCGAGACGTGCGCGCTGACGCTCTCCGCGCCGTGCGCCGTCTCGCTGACCGCGGTGAAGCCGACGCGCACGAGCGCATCGGCGAGCTGGCCGATCGTCACGCCCTTGAAGTAGCCGGTGAAGCTCGGCGCGACGGACGCGTAGAGCGGTTCGCCGGACGCCAGCATCTCCTTCAGGCGCGCGAGGTCGCTGCGGATTTTCTTCGCATGGGCCGGGCAGACCTTCACGCACTCGCCGCAGGCGACGCAGGACTCGGGGATCACCGACGCCTTGCCGTTGACGATGCGGATCGCCTTGACCGGACAGTGCCGCACGCACTTGTAGCAGTCCTGGCACTCGTTCTCTGTCGTGTAGACGGGATTCGTCATCGCGGATTCTTCCTTCTTCTTCGTGGACGCACGTTCCGCGGCCCTACGCGCGGGCCGGGAACGTCTTGAGCAGGATGTCGTTCATCACGAGCGGATCGACGCCGGTGTACGTCTGGCCGTCGACGATCACGACCGGCCCCTTCGCGCAGTTGCCCGTGCAGAGGCTGGCGGCGAGCTCCAGGTCGATTTCGTCCCGGAGCCCGCGGTCGGCGAGGAACTTCTCGCAGACCGCGAGGTTCTTCTCGTTGCCGCGCGCGAAGCACGAGCTGCCCATGCAGATGGTGATGTGCGGCCTGTCACTCATAGTCGACGACGCTGGCCCAGTGCAGGAGCAGTTCGTGGTTCTTCGGGCTCTGCTCCTTCGCGCTTTCGGCGGCGGCCACGACGGGCAGCCACTTCTGGACGTCCGGCAGCTTCGCCTTGAGCGCCTCGCACGCGAGCGCAAGGTACTTCTCGGCGGCGGCGACGTGGCCGCTCAGCCAGAAGAGCAGGTACGAGCGCGCGACATCCGCGAGCGGATCGCCGAGGCGCACGTGCGACCAGTCGATGACGCGCCACTCGCCCGACGGCGTGATGATGACGTTCGTCGGGTTGAAGTCGCCGTGGCAGAGCGCCTTGCCGCGCGGGAACGACTGGAGCTTCATGTGCAGGTCGTAGCGCGTCTCCTTCGGCAGCGGCGACGCCGAGATCTGCTTGTCAAGCTTGTCGGCGAGGTTGCCCATGCGGTCCGACGTCTTCTTGAAGATCTCGCACTGGATGGCGACGAACTCCCGGAGGTACTTGACGAGGTTCTTCCTGTCCTTCGCCATCACGTCGGCGAGCGTCTCGCCCTCGACCCACTCGCGGCGGATGCACCAGTGGTCGCGCAGCTTCATCACCTCGATCACCTTGGCGACGGGCAGCCCCGTCTCCGCGGCGCGCGCCTCGTTCATCGCCTCGTTCAGGATGAGCGAGACCTTGTAGCTCGGCCCGAAGATCTTGAGCACCGTGTTCTTGTCGCGCAGGATCACCTTGTCGGTGCGCTCCAGGAGCACGCCGTCCTGCTTGCGCGGACGGCCGCGCTTGACCGGAACCTTCTTCGCAGGAGCCGTCTTTTCGGCCGTCTTCTTCTCCGTGTTCTTTTTCATCTTGATTTCCTTTGGATTATCTGCGACTTCAGACTTCGGACGTCAGACTTCGAAGTCCGAAGTCCTTCAATTTCAGACCGCCTCGTGCCTGCCGTAGTAGGCGTTGAGGTACAT
>DJXI01000010.1:0-423 GCA_002449695.1 Verrucomicrobia bacterium UBA7008
CGACGGGCGTGCGCAAGAGCCAGATCCTCGACATCAACCAGGCGACGCAGTCCGTGCGCAGCGTCATCCGCGAGACGGAGCGCAACCAGCTCGCCGCCGGCAACAGCCTGACGATCGGCAACGCCTTTCTCGTCGTCTCGGGCCAGCACATCAAGGCCGATCCCTTCAAGGGCACGGTGCAGGTCGAAGGCGCCAAGGTCGGCGCGGACGACATCGACGCGGTGACGCGCGCCGCGCGCCAGATGGCGCTGCCGCGCGACCGGGAGCTGCTGGACATCGTCGACCAGGCGTACGGGCTCGACAACCTCGGCGGCATCGTCCAGCCCAAGGGCATGTCGGGCCGCATCCTCACGCTCGACACCCTCCAGATCCACGCCGACGCCAACCGCATCAACGACGCGCGCACGGCGGCGGGCGGCGCGC
>DJXI01000010.1:481-693 GCA_002449695.1 Verrucomicrobia bacterium UBA7008
CGCGCACGGCGGCGGGCGGCGCGCACCTCGAGATCCGCGAGCCGCTCTTCGCCGCGAGCTGCGCGGCGGAGGCGGTGCTGACCGACAGCGAGAAGCGCAACGGCGTGCTCGTGCTCGACCTCGGCGGCGGCTCCACCGGCTTCGCGGCCTACGCCGACGGCTACCTCGCGCACGCGGGCGTGCTCGGCGTCGGCGGCGACCACGTGACGAAC
>DJXI01000010.1:756-9977 GCA_002449695.1 Verrucomicrobia bacterium UBA7008
GTCGGCGGCGACCACGTGACGAACGACATCGCGCACGCCTTCCAGACCACGCAGACGCAGGCCGAGGAGCTGAAGCTCCGCGACGCATCGGCCGTCATCGGCGTGTCGGGCGGCGAACCGCGCGTGAAGGTGCCGGGCTCGTCGCCGCTCATGGAATCGCGCACGATCTCGCGGCGCGCGCTCGACACCGTCGTCAACGCGCGGCTCAAGGAGATGCTGCGCATCATCCGCGACCGGCTGGAGGAGCTCGACCTCCTCCACCGCCTCCACAACGGCGCGGTCGTCACCGGCGGCGCGGCGGCGATGCGCGGGCTCGACGCGCTCATCCAGCGCGAGCTCGGCATGCCCGTGAGGGTCGGCACGCCGCTGCACGTCGACGGCTTCGCGAACGAGCGCAACCCCGAAAGCTACGCGGCGGTCGCGGGCGCGCTCCTCTACGCCCACCGCAACTACGAAGAGAAGTCGCTCTTCCAATCCATCTTCGGAGGGTTCCTGAAATGAGCACCGCCTCCTCCCTTCTTCTGATCGGCATCGGCACGGCCGGCTCGGCCGTCGCGCGCGGCATCCGGCGCGCCTTCGGCGAGGGCCTGCGCTACGTGCTCGTCGACACCGACGCGCGCACGGGCCGCGACGGCGAGCCCTTCGCGCTGCTCGGCGGCGAGCGTCTCTCCGGGCGCGGCGCCGGCGGCGACGTGATCGCCGCGCGCCTCGCGGCGGAGGAATCCATCGACGTCCTCGACGCATCCATCGAGGGCGTGCGCCTCGCCGTCATCGTCACCGCGCTCGGCGGCGGCACCGGCGGCGGCGCGACGCTCGAGGCCGTACGCCACCTCTCCGCGCGCGGCATTCCCTCGGTCGTCTTCGCGACGATGCCCTTCCGCTTCGAGGGCGCGAACCGCCAGCAGAACGCGCGCGGCATGGCGCCGATGATCGAGGAGGCCGCGAACGCCACGTTCTTCATCGCGCTCGACCGGCTCGTGGGCGAAACCGACCTCGTGGAGCAGGCGATGCGCCAGGCCGTCGACACGCTCGCCTCGGGCATTGCGCTCTTCTGGCGGCTCGTGGAGAAGCCGGGCTACATCCGGCTCGACACCGAGCGCATCCGCCATCTCGTCGCCCACGCCGGGCGCGGCCGTTTCGCGACCGTCACCGTGCAGGGGCCCGACCGCGCCGCCGACGCCGTCGACGCGCTCGTGCGCGCGCCGCTGCTCGCGGAGGGCTCGGGGGCCGTCCGCTCGATCCTCTGCGGCGTGCTCGCGGGCGAGGATCTGCGCCTGAGCGAGGTCGCCCGGGTTTCCGAGGGGCTGCGCACCGCGTTCGGCAGCCACACGACGTTCGACCTCGGCACGGTCAACGACGAGGCGACGTTCACGGGGCGGCTGTCGGTCGTCGTACTGCTCTTCGAATCCGCCACCGACGAGGCGGCGGACGACGCGGCGCTCGCGCCGGGCGCGGCCGGCGGCGGCAAGAAAAAGGCGAAGGTCCGCAATCCGCTGCAGACGGGTCCTCAGGGGCGCGGCCGCTTCAACAACGCCGAGCCGACGGTCTGGAACGGCGAAGACCTCGACATCCCGACGTTCATCCGCCGCAACCTCCATCTGGACTTCTGATGGCCGCGCGAGACGGACATGTCCGGGTGCTCCCGCTCCACGTCGCCAACAAGATCGCGGCGGGCGAGGTCATCGAACGGCCCGCAAGCGTCGTCAAGGAGCTCGTCGAAAACGCGCTGGACGCGGGGGCGAAGACGATCCGCATCGCGATCGCGCAGGGCGGGCGCAAGCTCGTGTCCGTGCAGGACGACGGCTGCGGCATGACGCGCGAGGACGCCGTCCTGTCGCTCGAGCGCCAGGCGACCTCGAAGATCCTCGACGTCGACGACATCGAGGCCATCGACACGCTCGGCTTCCGCGGCGAGGCCATTCCCTCCATCGCCTCGGTTTCGCGCTTCACGCTCGTGACGCGGCGGCACGACGCCGACGAGGGCACGCGGCTGACGGTCAACGCCGGGCAGCTCGCCGAGGTTGCGGCGGCGGGATGCCCGCCCGGCACGCTCGTCGAGGTGCGCGACCTCTTCTGCAACGTGCCCGCGCGCCGCAAGTTCCTGCGCGCCGCCGTCACCGAGGAGAACCACATCAAGCAGATCTTCACCGTCCACGCGCTCGCCCATCCCGCCGTCGCCTTTTCGCTGACGGTCGACGGGCGCGAGCTCTACCGCCTCGCCGCCGCCGCGCGGACCGAGGACCGCGTGCGCGACCTGTTCGGCGCGGATTTCGCGGACGACCTGCTGCCGGTGGACGGGGGTGCGGGCACGGTCGCGGTCACCGGCTACATCGAGCGGCCCAACCTGAACACGCCCACGCGCCGCGACCAGTACATCTTCATCAACGGCCGTCCCGCGACGGCGCCGTCGATCGCCTACGCGCTCAAGGACGCGTATCCGAAGCGGCCGGGCGACGTGCGGCCGGCGGCGATCCTCTTCCTCGCGCTGCCGCCCGCGTCGGTCGACGTGAACGTCCATCCGACGAAACGCGAAGTCCGCTTCCGCGACAACGTCAGCGTCAAGAACGCGATCCAGCGCGCAATCACCGCCGCGCTGACGGGCGGCCTCCGTTCCTGCGACCTCCCTGATTCCCCCTCTCCACTCTCAACTCTCAACTCTCAACTCTCAACTCTCCCCACGCCTCCCCCCTCTCCACTCTCCACTCTCAATTCTCAACTCTCAACTCTCCCCACGCCTCCCCTCTCTTCACTCTCAACTCTCAACTCTCAACTCTCAACTCACAACTCTCCCTCCCCCGCGCCTGTTCAGGTCGAATTCGCCGCCGCGCCCGACTCGACCGCGTCGAAGCCGTGGCAGTGGTTCAAGTACCTGGCGCAGACGACGACGGGCTATCTCCTCATCGAAACGGACGCCGGCCTCGTCACGATCCATCCGCGCGCCGCGCGCGAACGCATCGCCTACGAACGGCTGCTCGGCCGCATCCCGTCGGGCCCCGCGCAGCCGCTTCTCATCCCGGAAACGTGCCGCCTCGCGCCCGCCGACTTCGCGCGCCTCCAGGCCGCGCTGCCCGTGCTGGCGGAGATGGGCTTCACGATCGAAGCGTTCGGGCAGGACACGTTCAAGATCGACGCGGTGCCGCAGCTCCTGGGCGAGCTCGCCCCGGCCGCGATCCTCGCGACGATCGCGCGCGACCTGGCCGAGGGCGGCACGGCGAGGAGCGGCGCGCGCTGGCGCGAGGAGCTGATCGCGAAATCGATCGCCCGGTCCTACGCGGGCACGGCGACCGCCCTCACGGAGGCGGGCGCGCGGCAGCTCGTCGAGGAGCTGTGCGCGTGCCGGATGCCCTATGTCGATCCGCGCGGCAAGCCGAATCTGATCTTCACCTCGACGCGCGAACTCGCGCGCAAGTTCGCGCGCGACTAAAAAAGCGCCCCGGGGGTCTCTCTCCCCCGGGACGTCCTTCCCTCCCTTTTTCGTCAATCGCCCTACTTGACGCCGATCTTCTTGATGCGCTTCATGATGTCGGCCTTGCCCTCCGGCGAAATCGTCTTGTTCGGCAGGCGCACGTCGCCGAGGTCGACGCCCCACATCTTGCACATCACCTTGCCGCCGGCCACGCCGCCGTACTGCACGAGGATGTCCACGATGTCGCAGACGCGCTTCATGCCCTTCTCGACGGTCTTGAGGTCGCCCTTCCTGACCGCGTCCCAGATCTTGTAGTAGATGCCCGCCGAATAGTTGTACGTCGAGCCGATCGCCGACTGCGCGCCGAGCGCGACCGCGCCCGCGAACCACTCGTCGATGCCCCAGGTGATGTCGTACTTGCCGCCGCACGCGCGCAGGCAGCGCTGGTACATGTAGAGGTCGGGATAGTTGAACTTGATGCCGGCGAGGTTCTTGATCTGGCCGTCCGCCTTCTCCAGGAACGTCTGCATGTCGAAGTTCACGCCGCTCATCGAGGTGTGGTAGTAGTAGAACGGCAGCTTCTCGGACGTCTTGAGCGCCTCCTTGAGATAGGCGATCAGCATGTCGACCGAGCCCGGCTTGAAGAAGTTCGGCGGAACGATCGAGGTCGCGTCCATGCCGCACTTGACGGCGTACGCGCCCAGCTCCTGCACGTCGGGGAGCGCCAGCGCGCCGATGTGCGCGATGAGGAAGAGCCTGCCCTTCGCGGCCTTGACCCAGGCGTCGAAGACGGCCTTGCGCTCGTCGAGCGAGCAGCAGATGCCTTCGCCCGTCGTACCCGAGACGTAAACGCCGGTGACCTTCTGCTTGATCAGCATCTGGGCCTGCTGTTCGATGACCGCGTAGTTCACGCTGCCGTCGGCGTTGAAGCCGGTGTGGGCGGCGGCGATGAGTCCCTGCAACTTCTTGATCTTCATTGAATTCTCCCTGTGGGTGTTGAACATGATCCTTTTCGGATGACGCATATTTTACACTTTCTGCCGGTCAAATGCAACCGAAACCGTGGGCGGGCGGGCGCCGCTACTCGTCGGAAAAGCGGATTTCGAACGTGATGCCGGTCGGAAAGGTCGCGCGGAGCGTCCAGTCGGTCACGACGCCGTCCGCCTCGACGCGCGCGAGCGCCTTCTTCAGCCGCGCGTCCTTCGGCCGGGCGAGGACGTGGAACGTCCCGTCGCCGTCCTCCTTGTAGAGCGCGTCGAACGCCTCGAAGAACGCGCGCGCGTCGCCGTCGCCCGCCGCCGCGAACCGCGCGAAGCCCGGCAGGTCCGCCAGCGGCCGCTCGACGCGCTCGTCCTCGTTCGAATAGACGTAGACCAACCGGTCCGACCAGAAGAGCGTCTCGAACGGCTCGGTCGTGCGCCATTCGAAATCGACGCCGGGGCGGATGCGGTAGGTGCCGCGCGAGACGTACGTCTCGCCTGTCGGCAGGCGCTTCGTCTGCACGAACGCGCCGCGCGTCTCGTTCGTCGCCGCCAGTTTCGCGGCGAGCGCGGGCGGCACCTCCTGCACCGCCAGCGACGCGATCAAAAGACCAGCACACCCGATGAACATGGATTCTCCCCCTTCCGATAGCTGTAGGTCCACTCGTTCGCGCCCGTGCGCGCCACCTGGAACGCGATCGGTTCGCCCGGCATCACGACATGCTGGAACTTCATCTTCTTCACGGCCGTCGGCGCCGCGCCGCCGCCGAGCCGCGCCGCGAACTTGACGGCCAGCCCCAGCTGCACCACGCCCGGCAGGATCGGCACGCCCGGGAAATGGCCCTGAAAATAGGGTGCCTGCGGCTCGAACGTCAGCGTGGCCGCGAATGAGTCGGCCGTCTCGACGACGTCGCGCAGCCGCGGCTCGGCGAGCGCCGATTCGAGCTCCGCCCGCACATCGGCCGCGCGCACCTTGCCCTGCGCGTTGCGCGGCAGCGCGTGGACGTAGCGGAACTTCTTGGGCACCGTCCCTTTCGGGAAGACGTCCAGCAGCATCTTGCGCAGTTCGAGCGGCGGGCGGCGCGCGCCGTCCGCGCCGGCGACGAGCAGACAGCCGAGAATGTCGCCGCGCGCGCTCGGCAGCACCGCCAGGGCGCAGTCCGCGAAACCGCGCGCGCGCACGGCCGCCTCCATCTCCGCGAGGTTGACGCGCTCCTCGTTGATCTTGACAAGCCGGTCGACGCGCCCCAGCAGCCGGAAACGGCGGCCGTCGGCGGTGAGCGTCACCGCGTCGCCCATCACGTAGCGGCGGCGGAACGAATAGGGCGAGCGCACCGCGAGCCGCCCGTCCGCGGCGGTCGCGACCTTCACCGCGTCGAACACCTGCCAGTCGCATCCGTCCGGGGGACACGCGCCGTCCTGCCGCCGCCACGCGACGCCGCCCGTCTCGGTCGAGCCGAAGATCTCGCGCGGCGTCACGCCGAAGACCGCGCGTGTGCGCGCGGCGACGTCGGCCGTCAGCAGCGCGCCGCTCGTGACGATCTCCACGCAGTTGGGCGGCACGTCGTACTGCGCGGCGTAGGCGGTGAAGCGGTCGAGGAAGCTCGGCGTCGTGACAAGGAAGACTTTCTCCGCCGCGCACATCTTCGCCACGAGCGACTCCGGCGCGCGGATGACCTCGGGATCGACCGGCAGCCCCAGCGCCGCCGGCAGCATCGTCCGCCAGAGCGTCCCGTACATGTGGTCCGGCTCGATCGTCGCGAGCACCGTCACGCCGTCCCGCACGCCGCGCGCGCGGTACCAATCGCGGTGGAAGGCGGTTTCCTTCGCAAGGCTCTCGAACGTCTTGACGACCGTCTTGGACGCGCCCGACGAGCCGCTCGTGCGGAACGTGACGGAGAAGCGGCGGCGGCGGACGATCCCTTCGACGAAGAAGGTCGCGGCGACAACCGCCGGCGTCAGCGCGAGCGACCATCCGACGGCGGCGCGGCCGCGCACGAGGAGCGCGCCGTTGAGCGCCGTCGTCGCGAGGAGAACAAAGAACCACACCGCGGTCAGCCGCCAGCAGTAGGCCGCCGCGCCGTCGGGCAGAATGCCGCCCGAGATGCGCCGGGCGAACCGGAGACAGAGCGGCGTGCGCCCGGGAAGGAGCGACAGACCGAAGAGAATCGTGAAAACGGCGGCGAGCATCGTCACGCGTTGACGAGCTTCGCGACCGCCTGCGTGACGTCCTGGAGCGTGCGGATCGCCTTGAAGTCCGCGGGATCCACCTTCCGGCCCGTCTCCTGCTGGAGACGCACGACCAGATCGACGGCGTCGATGGAATCGAGGTCCAGTTCGGTGAAAAGGTTCGTCTCCGGCTTGAGCGCCGCCGGATCGACCTCGAATTCCTCGACCAGGATCTTCCGGATCATCGCTTCGATTTCCGCTTCGGTCTTCATTTCGCCGCTCCTTTCGCTGCCTCCGGCTGCGACGCGAGGACGTACTCGGCCAGCGTCCGGACGGAATGGAAAATCTGCCGGTTGTCGGCGGGATTCTTCGAGAACGAGATGCCGAACGCCTTCTTGACCGCCATGCCCAGCTCCAGCGCGTCGATGGAATCGAGGCCCAGCCCGTCGCCGAAGAGCGGCGCGTCCGTTTCGATGTCGGCGGGCGCGACCTCCTCCAGATCGAGGCTGGAGACGATCAGTTCCTTGATTTGCGCGGCGGTGGCTTCAAAATCCATGGTCATGCGGTCCTTCCGTGGGTGTCGTTTACGCGTTGAGCAGCTGTTCGCCCGGCTCCAGCGGACGGCCGCGCAGGAATTCACCGCCGTTCATCGTCGAACCGCCCTCGGGCTTGAGCTCCGCCAGCAGGATCGCCGTGTCGCCGCACTTCACGACAGGCCCGAGGGGGCCGGACTCGCCCTTCGGCCGCGCGGTGACGCAGGTGAGCACCGTGCCGGGCGCGGCCTCGCGCCAGTCCGGCTCCAGGGCGCTCGCGATCACCGCCTTCGTCACGATCACGCGGCCCGTGCTGCCGCGTTTGCGGAAGCGCGCGGGCAGGAACGTGTAGCAGCCCGGCCACGGCGAATAGGCGCGGATCTTGCGCTCGGTGACGAGCACCGGCGCGGTCCAGTCGATGAGACCGTCCGTCTTCTTCAGCTTGTAGGCGTACGTCGCGTCGGCGTGGACCTGCTCGACCGGCGGCGGCAGCTCGTTGCTGTCCAGAAGGACAAGCGCCTTGGCCAGCGTCACGCCGCCCGCGTACGCGAGCGCGTCCATGAGCTCCCCGCCTGTCACGTCGGAATAGATCGGCTCGTAGCTCTGGAGCATGATCGGGCCGTCATCCATGCCGAGGCCCATCTTCATCACGGTGACGCCCGTGACGCGGTCGCCCGCCGCCAGCGCCGCCACGACCGGCGACGCGCCGCGGTACTTCGGCAGGAGCGAAAAGTGGCAGTTCACGCAGCCGAAGAGCGGCAGCTCCAGGAGCGGCTTCTTGAGGAACTGGCCGTAGGCGACGACGGCGATGACATCGGGGTGCCAGGCGTAGATCTGCGCCATGGGGGCGGGATCATTCACATTCTCGGGCGTGATGATCGCGGTGAGGCCGTGCTCCAGCGCGAACGCCTTGCAGGGGCAAGGGGTCAGCGCGCGGCCGCGGCCGACGGGGCGGTCCGGCTGCGTCACGAGACCGACGACCTGAAGTTCAGGCCGTCGCATGATTGCCCGCAGGCATGTGGCCGATGCGGCGGAAGATCCCATAAAGACGATGCGCATTTAGCGCAATAGTATATCAATTTTTCCGCATCCGGGTCAATCGCGCGGGCTAAGCTAGAATTCTAGACTTCTAGAACCCTAGAATCCTAGAATCCTAGACTTCTAGCCTCCTCGCACAAACCGCCTGCACGACGAGGCCGGCGAGCGCGAAGCCGAAGACGGCCGTCGTGTGCGCGACGGTACCGTTGATGCGCGCCTTGTGCGCGCCCCACGTGTCGCCCGCGTCGGGCGGGAGCGCGTCACCGAGGTTCGCCCGGCGCTCGGGGCTCCAGACGCAGGTGAAGTCGCGCGCCGGCAGGCCGCCCGTCTTCTTGAACTTCTGGCGCAGAGCGCGCGCGAGGCCGTCGCCCGCCACCTGGCGGAACGCCGTCGCGCGAATCTGCAAGGGATCGAGTTTCAGCGCCGCGCCCATCGACGCGAAAAGCGTCACGGACGGGATCGACAGCGCGTGGCGGATCAAATTCGCCTTGTTTTCGAGCGAGTCGATGGCGTCGATCACGTAGTCGAAGCGCTCCAGCGCGAAATCCGCGGCGGTCGCGGCGGAGTAGATCGCCGCGCGCACGTCCAGCTCGACCGCCGGATGGATTTCCTTCAGCCGCCGCGCGAGCGCCTCGACCTTGACTTCGCCGACCGTCGCCGTCGTCGCCATCAGCTGGCGGTTGATGTTCGTGACGCTCACGCGGTCGGAATCGACGAGGAGGAGATGCCCGACGCCCGAGCGCACGAGCGATTCCGCGCACCAGCTGCCGACGCCGCCCAGCCCGAAGATCGCCACCCGCGTCGCCGCGAGCGCATCGAGGGCCGGCGTGCCGAGCATGAGTTCCGTGCGACTGAACAACTCCCGGCTCCTCACTCCCACCCTCTCCTACTAACTCTCAACTCTCAATTCTCAACTTTCCACTCTCACGTTGCGCGCAGCAGGAAGTTGTTCTTCTTGCCCTGCTTCAGGACGGCGATGCGCCCGTCAACGAGGTCGTCCGCCGCGAAGACGCGCTTGTCGTCCACCTTCGCGCCGTTCAGCGACAGGCCGCCCTGCGCCGCCATGCGCCGCGCCTCGCCGTTCGACTTGAACAT
>DJXI01000010.1:10062-43373 GCA_002449695.1 Verrucomicrobia bacterium UBA7008
GCGGCCGCCGCGACCATGAAGACGGGCTTGCCGACGATGTCCGCCGTCGCGAGCGTCGCGGAATTGACGTCTTTGAAAATCTCCTCGAGCTCCGCGGCGGTTTTGCCGCGGACGTCGCCGCCGAACAGCGTCTGCGTCGCCCCCTGCGCCGCGCGGAGGCCCGCCTCGCCGTGGATGAGCAGCGTCAGCTCCTCCGCGAGCGCCTTCTGCGGGATGCGCGCTTCCGGGTGCGCCTTCATCTCGGCCTCGAGCGCGGCGATCTCGTCGAGCGACTTGAGCGAAAAGACCTTGAGATAGCGGATCACGTCCGCGTCGGCCGCGCGCAGGAAATACTGGTACCAGTCGTAGACGCTCGTCATCTCGGCGTTGAGGAAGAGCGCGTTGCCCTCGGACTTGCCGAACTTCCTGCCGGTCGAATCGAGGAGGAGCGGGAACGTGAGGCCGAACGCCGACTGGCCGCGCATCTTGCGCACGAGGTCGGTGCCCGCCGTGATGTTGCCCCACTGGTCCGCGCCGCCGACCTCCATCCGGCAGCCGTAGTTGTCGAAGAGGTGCAGGAAGTCGTTGCCCTGGAGGATCTGGTAGCTGAACTCGGTGAACGTGAGCGCGCCCTCGCTCGCCTCAAGGCGCTTCTTGACCGACTCCTTCGCGAGCATCTGCGGCACGCGGAAGTTGATCGCGATGTCGCGCAGGAACTCGATGGCGCTCGTGCCCTTGTACCAGTCGTAGTTGTCGACGAGGATCGCGGCGTTGGGCCCGTCGAAATCAAGGACGCGCGCGAGGTTCTCGCGGATGCCCTTCTTGTTCGCCTCGACCTGCTCGACCGTCAGCATGTTGCGTTCGATCGACTTGCCGCTCGGGTCGCCGATCAGTCCCGTCGCGCCGCCGACGAGCGCGATCACCCTGTGGCCCGCCATCTGGAGCCGCTTGAGGACCATGATGGAGACGAGGTTGCCCGCCTGCAGGCTGCGCGCGCTCGGGTCGAAGCCGCAGTAGATCGTCATCGGCTTTTCGAGCGCCGTTTCAATCGCGGGGTCGGTCAGCGCCTCGACCAGCCCGCGTGCCTTCAGTTCATCGATCAGTTTCATCAGTCTGTTTTCTCCGGTTGTTCAGTCGTTCGTTCGGTCGGTTCCTTCGCCGCGCGCGGTCACTTCACCAGCCGGTCGCCGAGGTAGAAGCGCCACGCCTTCACGCGGCCGTTGCGGTTGTCCTGGCGCGGCGTGTAGCGGAAGCCCGCGACCGCCGCCGGCGCGCCGAGGTCGACGACGAGCGCGTGCGGCCCCTTCGCCCGGTCCGTGCTCCAGCGCGAATGCCAGAAGTTCGAGATCTGCCCGTCGATCGCGTTCTCCGCCGTGCCGTCCTCCTTCATCGCCTCCTCGCTGGAGACATGGACGAACGTCCAGGCGGCGTGCGGCAGGCTCTCGCCCTTCTCGTCGAGGAGCTCGAACTCCGCCAGCGACGCGATGTCGCCGCCCGCCCAGGCGCTGTCGACCACGAACGCGAACTGGCGCGCCGTGACCGTCCTGAAGTCGGCCGAGCAGTCCGCGCAGCCGTCCGCCGTCGCGCGCAGCCACACCTCCTGCGCCTCCGCGCGATCGGGGAATTCGCCCTTCGCCGCCGGCGCGTCCGGCAGCGCGAGCGGCGCGTTGGCGCGCTTCGGCGCGGTGATGAAGTCGCTCTCCGGGTGCAGCTCGTCCAGAACGGGCGTGTCGACGAACGTGAGGCCCTTCATCGGCACGTTGCCGCCGAAGTCGAAGACGGTGAATTCGTTCGCGCCCTCCTTCAGCCAGCAGCCCGGCACGAACATCGTCTGCGTCGGCCCGATGCCCCAGAAGCGGCCAAGCGGATGGCCGTTCACCCAGACGTGCCCCTTCTTCCAGCCGCGTACGAGCAGGAACGTATCGGGTAGAGTTGAGAGTTGAGAATGGAGAGTTGAGAGTTGAGAGTGAGTGGAGTATTGAGGGGGGATGGAGACCGTGAAGCGCTTGTAGAGGCCCGGCGTGTCGGACGGCACGGTCCGGCAGTAGAACGCGCTCGCCGGCTCCAGCGCCGCGTCCGGCCCGTAGGCGACCGCGACCCAGCCCGTCAGCTCCTCGCCGTTCAGCGTCACGGGCGGCAGCAGGCCCTTCTCCGCATGGTTCATCGCCGCGCCGAAGTTGTAGCGGCTCATGTGCGTGACGAGGATCGCGAGGCAGAGCGTGCCGTCCGGCACGACGACGCCGCGGCCCGGGAAGCGGCGGTCGAGAAAGCCCAGGAACTTCATGGTGACGTTGTCCAGCACGATCGCCTGGTCGCGCAGGTTCGGCGCCTTCAGGATGCCGCCCCGGCCGCCCTTGAGCATCACGCCGTAGGCGACGGGACCGTAGCCCTGGCCGAGCCGCTCCATCGGCAGCGGACGGTCGTGCTGCGCGAGGTCCGTGAACGAGGGTTGGTTGGCCGGCACCATCAGCTCCGCCTCGGCGTCGCTCGTGAACGCCATGCGCGGCAGCGGCGCGGGCGGCTCGGGGAGCGCGGCGCGCTCGGCGTCCGTCATGTACTTCTTCATGAGTTCGCGCAGCGCGAAGAACTTCGGCGTCGCGCAGCCCTGCTCCGAGATCGGCGCTTCGTAGTCGTAGCTGGAGGTCTGCGGCTGGAACGGCGCGTTCATGCCCGCCCACCAGCCGAACGACGTGCCGCCGTGCGCCATGTAGAGCGAGAACGAGCCGCCGACGGACAGCATGTAGTCGATGTCGTCGATCATCGCCTGCGCGGGCTTGGTGTGGTGCGGCAGCCCCCACGAGTCGAACCACGCGGGGTAGTATTCGCCGCACATCAGGGGGCCGCGCGGCTGGACTTCGCGCAGCTTCGCGAAGCCGTTCTTCGGATTCGAGCCGAAGTTCACGACCTTGACCACCTCGTCGATCGCGCCGTTCTTCAGCTGGTAGGCGGGGTTGCACGTGAAGATCGGCACGTCGAAACCCGCCGCGCGGAGCGTCTCGTAGAGTGCGCGGATGTAGTCGTCGTCTTCGCCGAAGAAGCCGTACTCGTTCTCGTCCTGGACCATCAGGATCGGGCCGCCGTGCGTGATTTGCAGGCCGCGCAGCTCGTCGGCGACGCGCCGCAGGTACCGCTTGGCCGGTTCGAGAAACCGCGCGTCGCGCGTGCGGACCTTCACCTTGTCCGCGCCTTGGTCGAGGAGCCACCACGGCAGTCCGCCGAACTCCCACTCCGCGCACGTGTAGGGGCCGGGCCGGAGCACGACCCACATGCCCTCCTCCTGCGCGATGCGGCAGAACGCGGCGACGTCCTTCTCGCCCGTGAAGTCGTACGCCCCGCGTGCCATCTCATGGTAGTTCCAGAACATGTAGGCGCAGACGGCGTTGAGGCCCATCGCCTTGCACATCCGGATGCGGTGGCGCCAGTACGCGCGCGGCACGCGGGCGAAATGCAGCTCGCCGCAGCGGATCTGGAACGGACGGCCGTCCAGCAGGAACGCGTCGCGTTCCATCGACACCTCGAACGTATGGGCCGGCGCGGCAAAACCGCCGCGCACGAGTCCCAGCAGGCCCACGGCCAGAATCAGTCGCTTCATGTCATCCCCCTTCGGTTGCGGCGGTTCGCCCGCCTACTTCGCGCCCAGCTTCTGGAGCTGGCGCTTCTGGTTCAGTTCCTCGATCTCGCCGCGGATCTTCTCGAAATCCACCGTCGGCAGCTCCTTCTCGGTCGACGTGTCGTTGCGGTTGCGCAGCGTAAGGACGAGCCGCCCCTTGATCTGCTCCGCGAACGCCAGCATCTCCGCCTCGCGCGGCGTCACTTCGAGCGTCACCGTCGAAAAACCGCCGCCCGCGCCGTAGGTCGGCTGCTGCGTCTTCGCCGTCTCGCGGCCCGTCGCCAGCACGAGCACGTTCTGGAGGATCGTGCACGTCACCAGATCGCCGCGCTTGAGCGTGCCCGCGTCGTCCGGGAACGCGAAGGTGCCGATCACGTCCACATGGTCGTTGGGCCGGACCATGCCCGAGACGGAGGCCGCGCCCGTCACGTTGACCGAGATCGCGCGCATCTGCTTCTTGATGTCGGACGAAAGCCCCCGCGCCGAGGGGTTGCCGCCCTCGATGTCGCTCCAGAACAGCACCTCGCCCTTCGCGCGCATCACGAGCATCTTCTTGCCCAGCACCTCGCGGTAGTCCTGCCGCTCGACCGCCTGGCCGTTCAGGCCCATCTGGGGGACGACGAGCGAGCCGATCTCCGCGTCGGAGAGGACCGCGCCCGCCGGCACGTCCTTCTTGAAGACGACCGCCTCGATCGTGCCGAAGCGCCGCAGGAGCGCCTCTTTCCGCGCGGTGACCTCGGCCTCCTTCGCGGCGAGGTAGACGCGCGTGAGGACCGCCGCGAGAAGCCCCGCGACGAGACTGACGATCAGGATGATCTTGCGCTTCATCTCAGAAGAGCCCCTTCACCTTGCCGGTTTCCACGTCGACGTCGATGCGGCGGTACGCGGGCGACGCGGACGTGCCCGGCATCAGCTTGATCTCGCCCGCGACCGGTACGATCAGCCCCGCGCCCTGGTAGATGAGGACGTCCTTGACCGGCATGCGCCAGCCGCGCGGACGGCCCAGCAGCTTCGGGTCGTGCGACAGCGAATACTGCGTCTTCGCGATGCAGATCGGCAGCCGCGCCGTCTCGGGATTCGCCTGGAACGCCGCGAGCTTTTCGAGCGCCGCCGGCTCGAAGTCGACGCCGTCGCCGCCGTAGACTTCCCTGACCTGCTTCTCGATGCGGTCCTTGAGCGGCTCGGCGAGATCGCAGAGAAACGCGAAATTGTTGGGCGCGTCGCACGCCTGGATGACCGCCCGGGCGAGATCGAGCGCGCCCTCGCCGCCCTTGAGCCAGTGGTCGCTGACCGCGAACGTCGCGCCCGCGCGCTCGGCGACGCGCCGCACGAGGTCGCGCTCCGCGGGCGTATCGGTGTAGAACGCGTTGAGGCAGACGACGGGCTGCACGCCCGCGCGCCGGATGATGTCGATGTGCGCGAGCAGGTTGTCGCAGCCCTTCTCCAGCAGCTCCAGGTTCTCCGTCGTGTAGACGGGATCGAGCGGCAGGCCCGCCTTCACCGCCGGCGCGCCGCCGTGCGCCTTGAGCGCGCGCACCGTCGCGACGAGCACGACCGCGTCGGGCTTGAGGCCCGAGCAGCGGCACTTGATGTTCCAGAACTTCTCGAAGCCCATGTCGCTCGCGAAGCCCGACTCCGTGACGACGTAATCGCCGAGCGCGCACGCGAGCCGGTCCGCGACGACCGAGTTCTGTCCGATCGCGATGTTGGCGAAGGGACCCGCGTGGACGAACATCGGCTGGCCCTCGATCGACTGCATCAGCGTCGGCTGGATCGCGTTGACGAGCAGCGCGCACATCGCGCCGTCCACCTCGAGGTCGGCCGTCGTCACCGGCGCGCCCGCCTTCGTGTAGGCGACGATGATCTTGGCGAGGCGGCGGCGCAGGTCCGCGAGATCGGCGCTCATCGCGAGGATCGCCATCACCTCCGAGGCGACCGTGATGTAGAAGCCGCTCGCGCAGTTGAAGCCGTCGAGCTTTCCGCCGCGCCCGATCTCGATGTTCCTCAGGCCCTGCGCGCAGAAGTCCATCGCCCAGCGGAACTGGATGCGTTCGGGGTCGATGTCGAGGCGCTTCAATCCGCGCTCCGCGAGCCAGGCGTCGTCGTGGTTGCGCTCGTGCTGCATGCGCGCGTTGAGGGCGACCATCGCGAGGTTGTTCGCGTTCGTGATCGCGTCGATGTCGCCCGTGAGCCCCAGCGAGAGCGCCGTCAGCGGCACGACCTGCGCCAGGCCCCCGCCCGCCGCGCTGCCCTTGATGTTGAACGTCGGCCCGCCCGACGGCTGGCGCACGCACCCGATCACCTTCTTGCCGAGCTTGCCGAGGCCCTCGACGAGACCGAGCGTCGTCGTCGTCTTGCCCTCGCCGAGCGCGGTCGGGGTGATGGCGGTCACGTCGATGTACTTGCCGCGCCGGCCCGCGCCCACGCGCTTGAGGACCTTGGTGACGTCCACCTTGGCGAGCACCCTGCCGTACGGCGTCCATTCGTCGTCCCGGAGGCCCAGTTCGGCCACGAGTTCGGCGGCGGGTTTCAGCGTTTCCTCGGCAGCTTCGGCGATCTGCCAGTCCTTCATCTTTGTCGGATCGAGTTTCATGGTGTGTAGTATATCACATTTTCCCCTTCAGCTTCAGCCAGACGCGCAGGACTTCGCTCACGCTCCAGGCCTGCGCGGCGCACCCCTTCTGCGCGTGCGGCGCGTCGCCGTCGGCGATCTCGCTCATGTGGCAGAGGCACCCCGCGTTCAGGTTTTCGACGGCGCTCGCGAGCAGCTGGCGCGCCGTCTCGGCGCCGGCCCAGCCCGTCGCCGCCATCGCCTCGGCGTAGAGCGCGAACGGCCACGCCCACACCGTCCCGTTGTGGTAGGCGGGTTTGCGGCTCGTATCCTCGTCGCCCGCGTACGTGCCGCGGTAGAGCGGATGGTCCGCGTTGAGCGAGCGGATGCCGCCCGGCACGAGCAGTTCCTCGGTCGCCGTCAGGATCGACGTGTCGTCGACGATGCCGAGCGACAGGAGGAAGAGCTGGTTCGGCCGGATCGTGTCCTCCGGCACGGCGCGCGCGGCCGGTTCGCCGTTCGGCGCGGCGAGGCAGTCCCAATAGCCGACGGGCGCCTTGAAATACTTCTGGAGCGACGCCGTGGCGCGCGCGGCGGTTTCGCCGCGGCCGACGAAGCGGAGCGCGGAGATCCACAGCGCCTGGATCTCGACGGGATAGCCGACGCGCGGCGTGCACGCGGGATAGTTCGTGTCCATCCACGTGAAGTGCGACGGCGACCAGACGAGGCACGAGTCAGGATCGACCTTGATCCCGTTCGGCGTTCCCTTGAGGTAGCTGGCGACGAGGCGCTCGCAGGTTTCCTTCAGCCCGGCGGCCGCCGCCGGCGCGGACGCGGCGATCTCCTCCACGCAGCGGATGAACCAGAGCTGCGCGTCGGTCGTGTCGCGGTTGCCCGCCGTCGCGCCGTAGATGATGTTCGGCAGCGTGCCGTTCTCCTCGAACGCCGCGAAGGCCGCCAGGATCTGGGCGGCCGGCGCGATCATTCCCGCGGCGATCATGCCGCGCAGGAAGATGAACGTGTCGCGGCCCCAGTCGAGGAACCACGGGTAGCCCGCGATGACCGTCTTCAGGTCGTCGCGCTTGACGATGAAAAGTTCGAGCGCCTGGCGGAGCGCCTCTTCAATCCCGAGCGTGTCGCAGGGCGACGGGACGGGCGCGGGATACGAGACGCGAGACGCATCGACGTCGCCCAGCGCGCCTGTCAGCGTGACGCTTTCGCCCACGTGCAGGTCGGCCGACACCCAGCCGGGGCTGAAGAGGTCGCCCGCGCCGTCCTGGCCGCGCGCCGCCTCCTCGGGATGCGCCACGTTGTACGTCCACTGCGGCTCGTGGTGGTACGCGCCGCCCGCGACGCGCAGGCGGAACGTCTCGCCGTAGGGCGAAAAATCAAACCCGTCGCCGACGGCGCGCACGCCCTTCGCGAACGTCTCCTCCAGCTGGTACGCCTTCGTCGTCGCATGGAAGCTGCGCCATTCGATGTCGGGGCGGAAGACGAGCCGCACCTGGTCGTGGACGTCCTCCTCGCCCGCGTCGTAGCGCTCGACCTTCAGCTGCGCCGCGTTCGCGCCGGGCGCGAGGCGGGCCGTGAAGCGGAACGCCGTCATCCGGCCCATGCCGCACGGCACGTGGAAATCCCACGCGGCGAAGCGGCCCGCCGGATCAGCCGTGAACCGGACGACGCAGCGGCGGTCGAACTCGCGCGCGTACCCTTCGCGCTGGAGCCACGCGCGCGTGCGCGCCCACAGGTTGAGGCGGTCGCTCGGGCAGTTCGGGTTGGGGTTGGCCGCCAGGAGCGCGTCATACTGGCTCTGGACGAGCCCCCAGCCGATGCGCAGCTGGCTCGCCGCGCCCGCGCCGTTCGAGAGGATCGTGCGGTATTCGGGATGACGGCGCACCTCGTCGCCGTGCAGCGCGAGCTTCACCTTCGCGCACGCGCTGCGCGGCGGCACGAGGAAGCGCGAATGGACGCGGCGCGCATGGCCCGGCTCGTAGACGACCATCATGAGGTCGAGCGCGCGGCACGCCGTGCCGTCGCCCTTGTAGTGCGGCGCGTCGAAGAGCGCCGTGTGGCGGCCCGCCGCCGTGCGCGAGCGGTAGACGCGCAGCGTCTTGCCCGTCGCGGGGTCGTTGAGGCGCACGCGGAAATGGTGCGGCGCGGAGACTTCCACCCATTCGTTCTCCGGCACCACCACGTCGCGCCGCGTGTCGCGCGGATAGACCCAGTGGAAGCGCGCCGTGCGCACCGCATCCGGCGCCGGTTCGGTGCGCGCCGCCGCCGTCGCGCCGGACGCCGGACGGCACGCGAGGCAGAGGACTTCGCCGGGCGCGAGACGGACGGGGCCCGTGATCGCGACCTTGCGCTGCGTGACGAGATCGAACGCCTCGCCCGCCGGGAAGCGCCGCAGGTCCCATTCGACGTGCGCCTCCTTCGCGCAGTCGAGGTTCGCGAGGACGAGGACGGGCGGCTGATCCTTCTTCTCGCGCACGACGGCGAGCGTGTTGCCGTCGCCGCGCGTGACAACCTCCAGGTGGCTCGCGCCCTCGAAGCTCGGATGCGTCGCGAGGATGAAATTGAGCGTGGCGATGAGATCGACCATGTTCGATTTCGCGCCCCAGTTGAGGTCGTTCTTGCCGTGGACGTCGATCTTCTCCGTGCAGAACCACTCCACGCCGTTGGCCATGCCCCACGCGCCCTGCCAGCTCAGGAGCGCGGAGAGCTGCACGCGCAGCTTCGCGTACGTCTCGCCGCCCTTCGCGAGGCGGTCGTTGTCGTGCGTCTCGGCGAAATGGACGAGCGTGCCGTACGTCTCGCTGCGCTGGATCGCGCCGGGGAGATACCACTCGAACGCGCCGCGGTCGTACGTCTGGAAGACTTCGGAGTAGGCCCAGTCGAGGTTCGATTCGGCGAGGAGCCGGTCGGTGACGCGCAGGTCGCCGCCGAGCCCTTCGAGCATGAAGATCGTGTCGGGATATTCCTCGCGCACGCGCGCGACGATGTATTCCCACGTCTCGGCGGGGATCATGTAGCCCGCGTCGCAGCGGAAGCCGTCGACGCCGTTGCGGCACCAGAAGAGGAAGACGTCCGCCATGTACGCGCGCAGCTCGGGATGCGAATATTCGAGCTCGACGAGGTCGGCCCACTTCACGCCCCACGCGCCGGGGCTGACGAAACGCCCGTCGGCCTCGCGGTGGAACCAGTCGGGATGGTGCGTCTGCAGAGTCGAGGCCCAGCCGGTGTGGTTGGCGGGAAGGTCCACGAGGAAGAGGCCGCGCCGCGCGTGCACCGCGTCGATGAGCTCGCGGAACTGGTCGAGCGGCGTCGCGTACTCGTCGAACTCCGCCATCGCCGGATCGACCGAATAGAAATCGAGCGCGGCGAACGGGCAGCCGTACTCGCCCATGACCGCGTACGTCGTCGGCACCGGGAACGGCGGCAGCGTCTGGATGAGGCGGAAGCCCATCCGGTCCATGATGAGCGGCAGGCGGCGGACGATCTCGCGGAACGAGCCGAACTGGCGCGGGAAGACGGTGTAGATCGAATTGTTCTTCCGCGTCTCGGCGCTTTCGACCTTGATGTGGGTGTTGCGCCCCTCCGGCCATTCGGGGACGTTCAAGCCGTCGGGGAAGAAGCACGCCTTGCCCGAGAAGACGCCGACCTCGTCGAGCGGGATGTCGGCGCGGAAGACGCCGGGGGCGACTTCGGGGAGCGGGATGTCCGTCCAGGCGCGCGCCATCGGCGTTTCGCCGCGCTCCGTCTCGGCGATGATCTCGCGGCGGCGCACCCGGGCGTGGCCGATGTTGGTGCGAAAAGCGGCGCGGCCCTTGCGCGGCGCGTCCAGCTTCAGCGTCACGGTCAGCCGGTCGCCCCGCCACTTGAGAAGAAAATCGTGCGGACTCGGGTCTTGTGTCATGATTGAATATTTTATCAAATCCCCCCTTGCCGCGGCAAGGCGGTTTATGATATAATACGCGCCGTTTTCAACCGATGGGGATATAGCTCAGTTGGTAGAGCGTCTCAATGGCATTGAGAAGGTCAGGGGTTCGACTCCCCTTATCTCCACCACTTGAAAAAGTGCGTTTCGCCCAATGACATCAGGGTGGCGCGCGTTTTTTGTTTCTGCGCATCGGGTCGCTACGACCCATGTTCACGGTGGAAGCTGGAGCGCGGATGGTGTATAATGTCCGCTGTTCAAGACATCAAGATGCATTCACGCAAGCGAAGCATCAACTGCGCATATCGTTCGTTCACCCGCTGTAAAGATTGACTGTTGTTGGCAGTGAAGAAAAATTCCCTCACTCCCTCCCCGGGGATGGGACGCGCGTTTACTTTTGACAGTGGCGCGCGCGCGCCGCGTCATTCGATCGTCGCCTTGAAGAAGACGGGCGGGGTGTCGCCTTTGAGCGGGATTTCGGCCGTGGCCGTCTCGCCCGCGCTGAAGTCGTCGTCCGACAGCGTCACGTCCACGAGCGGCGCGTGATTGAGATGTCCTCAATGTCTTATGCGGCACATTATGTCGCTTTTGATGGTTACTATCCAACTGCGGCACGCAATTGAGATGTCCCCAGTTCGTATGCGGCACGCAATTGAGATGTCCCCGATTTGGCTGCAGAGGAAGAGACGCCCTGGCGGGAGAGAGAGAAAAACCCGCCAGGGCGCCCAAAAACGGTTAGCGCGCCACTTTGTAGTAGAGCACATTGCCGCTCTCGCCGAAATTGAGCGGAATCGTCACTTGGTTGCCGGAACCAGTCTTCGTGGCGGTAGTGATGGTAGCTGTTTCGGTGCAACTCGCGGTAGTTCCGTATTTGACGGTGTAGGAGCCCGCCGGCCAGTCGCCTGGGAACGTAAGCGTAAGGCTGCTGCCATTGAACGACGCCTTCTCAATGGCAAATGTCGCACCTGCCACCGGCGCAACACCGGCCGTATATGCCTGCGCCACCGTCATCGTAGGCTTAGAATTGGCTATCGTCTCATTTACGCTGCTCTTCTCAGACCTCGTCAAATACGCACTCGGAACTGTTGAACCCTCAGCAACAGCGGCTGCCCCTTCCGCTGTCACCTGCGCATACGGCTCGAAAGTCCCGTTCTTCGCCACGAAGTCGTCTATGGCGGTCTTGCCGCTGACATCAACGCTTGCAACGGTCTGCGATTGCGGCGCGTTTGCGAGGTAGTATGTTGAAGCGGTCAGGACGCCGTTCGTCGCCACGACAAGGCTGCTGTTACTGTAGTCCACCGCGACCGTGAGCCGCAGCCAAGCACCGTCTTCGAAATTGCCGAGTGTGACGGAAGTCGCGCTTCCATCGCTCGTTGCCTTGCAATAGAGTTTCAGGGCTCCATCCGTATCGGAATAGATGGCGAACTGGGGATTGCTGGAGTTGTAGGCGTCCGGCGTTTTATCAGGTCTAGCGACCTCGACCATCATATCGAACACATTTGCGCTCTTGACGCCGGACGTGTCGCGTGTCACCGTGCCGGAGACGGAGAGGACCTTCGCGTGCGTTGCAGCGGTTGTCGGATAGCCGTAGCCCGTCGGCGCGGTTGTCTCTGCTGTCTCCAGCTCGCCGTCGCCCGTCCAAGAGTCCATTGTCGATTCAAACGTATCGACGATGGATGTAGCGAATGAAGCGGCCGCGACTGACACAACCGCTGCAACCATGGTGGCTATGTTTTTCATTTGTATTCTCCTTCTCTGTTTTCAGTTTCAAATCTATTTCGACGCCAGGCGGCGTGGGCGCCGCCCTACCGACGGCGAGGGCGTCATTATACAGAAGGGTCTGCCCCTTTTTACCATTACGATATAGCTCCTTCCGCTATTAGTTCTGCCGAGCTTTGCTTGGCGTACCTGTGGCAATCAGGTGCGACCCTTTGCCTCACTCAATTTATTGTGGCAATCGCATCTGATCCGACATTCGCGAGAAGCGGATGATGAAGCCGCCGCCGGGGGCCATGTGAAGAGTGAACTTCTCACCCGAGCGAACGGCTCTTTTCTCATGTACAAAGTGCGTCGGCTCGGTGTCAGCATCGTCTGCGTCGCGAAAGAACTCGGCCTTCCACTCGCCATCGCCTAGTAAATCTGTCGTAAACTCGAAATCTCGCGCCTCTTTGTCCGTGATTCCCGCCGCATACCATGCGCCGTCTCTCCCCTTGCGCGCTACGGCGGCGAAGGTGTCGGGCGAACCACCGAGCGCAACAGTGTCCGCCCACACCGTCGGCACATTCGCCATGAACGCGAAGCATTCGGCGTTCCGTTCGTATTTGGTCGGCGCGTCGCAGAGCATCTGCAAAGGTGCCTCATAGAGCGCCATCATCGCCATCTGACGCACGCGCGTGCCGAGCGAACCGGGGTTGCCGCTCGTACCCTCGTAGCGCCCAAGCGGATAATTGTCCATCGCACCCGGCGTGTAGTCCAGCGGCCCCGCTGTCATCCGCAGGAAGAACGCCCGCACGTCGTTCGCCATGAAGTCTTCGTTTTTATAGCACTTCATGCACTCCAGTCCGTGAACGCCCTCGTAGTTAAGGACATTCGGATAGGCGCGGCTCATACCTGTCGGACGATGCGCGCCGTGGTAGTCGACCAACATCCGGTTCTTACGGCACTCCTCGGCGAATTTCCACAGGAACCGTTCGCACGCTGCATCGCCGCGATCCATAAAATCGACCTTGAATCCCTTCGCGCCCAGTCTGGCAAAATACTCCGCCACCCGCGCCTCGTCTCCGATGACCTGTCCCCATGCCATCCAGAGAATGATGCCGACCCCTCGCCGATTGGCATAGTCGATAAGATGCGGGACGTCCACGACCGGGCTGAACCGCCAGATGTCGAGCTTCTCGCTCCAGCCCTCGTCGAAGATGACATAGCCGATGCCGTTCTTCGCCGCAAAGTCGATGAACCGCTCGTAGGTTGCGGTCGTGCACCCCTCGGGGTCGCCCTTGTTGTCAAACGCATTCCACCAGTCCCATGCGACCTGGCCCGGCTTCACCCACGAGAAGTCGTGGCCCCCGGCGGGGGCTCTGGCGAGCGCCCAGACGATGTCGGCCTCGCAGAGCTTCGACGGCTCGTCCGCAAGAATGAAAACGCGCCACGGAAACGTGCGCGTTCCCTCGGTTCCCACCAGTTCGTCCGCAAACGACGTAACGGCCTCCCAGCGCCCGCGCGTCTTGCGCGCAACCTGTTGAGACCAGTCATTACCAACCTCGGCGTAGCATGTCGTCTTGGGCAACGGCGCGAACAGCGCATCAAATGCGGACGAGCCCTTTCCTTTCACGAGATTCCAGATTGGATAGTCGCAGACGTCCGACTCCGTCACGGCGACCGTCTTGCCACCGACCTCATAGACGAACGGCAGATAGACCATGCGACGCGGGCCATTCGCCTCGGTTGCGACATCACGGACGCGCATCGCCTCCGGCACGGTTTCCTCAAGGCCGAAATCGCGCGTGAAATTGAGCCAGCACCGCGCCGCGCCGTCCGGCACCGCAACACCCGCCGTCTCGCCGTCCACGTGGATGCGCCCCGGCATCTTCGTCTCAAAGCGGTAGGCAACGCCGTCGTCGCGCGCCGCGAGCGCAACCCCCCAGTCGCCGAAATCAAGAAACGTTTCGTTGCGCGCGACATCCACCTGGGACTTCTTGTAGACGGGCGAAGGCACGAGTTCCTTTCCGGTCACGGCTTTGCGCACAACGGTTTTCGGCTCTGCCACGCCTTCCGACAGACTCGTGCCGTCCACGGCAAGATCGAGCGGCGTTGGGGCGACCAGAACCTTTCCGTCGCGCCGCACCTCGTAGCACAGCGGATTCAGGCTGACGGAGATTTCATTTCGCCCGTCCGGCGACACGGCGACGCAGGCGCTTGAATTGGCAGCACGTGCGGGCAATCCGACCACGTCCGCCGCGAACGGGCCGAGAGGAAGGGACATCTGGTTGTACACCGTTCCCATCGTGCGCGGGCGGACGAGATAGCGCACCTTGACCGGCGCGGCCACCTCCTCCGACTTGACGACCAGCTCGACGCCCTTCACGACGCCATTCTTTTCGACGTTCTGAAGTTTGGCGCTCTTCCACTCACCGTCTTCGCCCGCAACTTCGAAGGCCGGCTCAATCGACCAGTCTGGCGCATAGACATACCAGCTCTTGACATGCTTGAACGTCATCGCAACCGCGCCATCCTCCACTCGCCTTGCCGATTCCAGCACGGGTGAATCGTCCTCGTCGATGGCAAAGCCATAGTCGCGCTTGAGCGCATGGACGGCCAGCCGCTTGGCGACAATCTCCTTGTTGTTCGGATGAATGTCGTCAAAGTTTCCGACATCCGCCGTCACCGCAAGCGCCGCATTCGGCTCTTCCGCGCAAAAACGGTTCTGCGCCGTGCAGATGCCCAGCCAGTTCTGCGTGTACGGAGCCAGTTGGACGAGATAGAACTTCAGTCCGGGATTCGCAAACTGGCGAGACCAGCCGTTGTAAAGCGCGTGGAGCTTGGCGCAATAGAACTGCGACTCGCCATTGTTGTGGCAGCCCTGATACCAAATCAAGCCGCGCATCGCCATCGGCGCCCAGCTGTCCACCATGCCATTGAACAGCACCGTCGGCTGCTGATGCGCGCCGCCAATCGGCCCTTTCCTCATGGAGTTGTCCCAGTTGTCCGCAATCGGGAATTCCGCCGTTTCGCGAATCGACTCGTCGCAGCCCGCGTAGCCGCAGCGCGGCGTCCAGGCGTCAATGTTCGTGCCGCCCCAGCTTGCGTCAACAATTCCTACAGGGACTCCGCCAAGAGCGAGGTAAATCTCGCGTGCATAGTAGTAGGCGACCGCCGAAAGCGTATAACCCGTGAAGGACGCGGACTCAAACTTCTTCCAACCCTGCGACTTTGCGCGCGCGGGCATCGCCGACCACGCCTTGTCATTCTTCGCAAAACGGATATTCGGCAAATGGTCCATCGCGGTGACGAGTGAACCTGCGCCGTCGCGGTAGCGCGGGTTGCCGCCCCAGATCGGGCACTCCATGTTGCTCTGGCCCGACGCGAACCACACCTCGCCGACGAGGATGTCGGAAATTTCAACGCGGTCGGTCACGGTCTCGCCCGTACGCTCCGTCACCGTCATCGCACGATTCTCGGACGATGCCGTCATCGCGGGCAGCTTGAGCAACCAGTTGCCGTTCGCAGCAGTCTCAGTGGCGACTTCCGCGCCCGCGAAAGCAACGGTGACACACGAATCTGGTTCAGCCGTGCCCCAGACCGGCACCTCAACGCCGCGCTGCAACACCGCCTGGTCCGAGAACGGCGTGCCCATCTCGATCTTCGCCTGCGACAATCCGGTAGCCAGCGCCGCCATCAGCGCCAAACATTGCTTCATCCTCATTGTTCTTTCTCCTTTGCTTTCCATCTTTTTATATCGCCACACGCCACGCTCAAGGTTCCTCCGACCGTGTCGTATCGACCGTATCTCAAGGGCTCCTCTCGCACGGCTTGATCGTCACCAATCCGTTCGTACGGCGTCCGCTGACGCGGCGGCCGTCGGAGAGCGCGACATTCTCGAACGAGACATCCCGCCACATATCAGGGCAGCCGCGGAAATAGTGGACTTCGCCGTTGATTTCGTGCACCAGCAATTCGAGGACTGCCGTCGCGGCTGCGCATTGCCCGTCCATCTGCATGACGTCGCGTCCATTGCGCAAGTTCGTAAAGCCGTCGAAGACTGCGTTATGGTGCGAGCCATGCCCCTCGTCGCAGAAATACGCGTCCCAGGCGCGAAGCATCTGGACGGCCGCGACCGCATTGCCGGCATCGACATGGAGAACGGAAGCCCACGGCACGCACCAGCCCGTCCACAGACCCGTGCCGCGCAACGTCCAGTTTTCATAGGAACTGTCGATCATCTCGCGGTTCTCGCCCTTGCCGCGCGGGATCGTGTCAAACGGGTAGAGACCCGCCAGATGCGAGTGGTGGCGATGGCTCTCATGGAGATTGACGCCTTCGAAAATCGCAAGGCCGTCCGAGACCGCATTGCCCCAGACAGCTGCGTCGCCGACAGTCTCCGTGATGCGGGAGAACGCGGGGAGGCGTTTCTCGACGTCCAGCCAGCGGGCGTCGGGCGTCTCGCCAATCCGCGCAGCGGCGTCTATCAGGTCTTGCGCCAGGCGATGGCAGGCCGCCAGCTGGAAGCTCGGGTTGCGTCCGACGGCGCGGCGGGTGTCGGTGCCCATCCATTCGGGGCTCGGACCCAGCGGAATCGAAAGCCGCCCGTCCCTTTCCTCCAACATTGCGAGATAGACGTTCATCGCGCCCTTCATGAAATCGTAGGCCCCGTCCTTCAGAAACGCGAGGTCGCCCGAATACTTCACGTAGCGGTACATGTACGAGGCCATCCAGGCCGCCGACGCATGGTCTATCGTACCGGTCCAGAAGCCGCCGATGCAGACACCGCGGTCGTCGACGGAATGCGGCAGCACATAGCCGTCGTCTATGCCGCAGAATTTGCGGGCGTTCTCCCTGAGAAGCGGACGCCACGACAAGATCATCCGAAAGAGCGGCATCAGATGCGCAAAATGTCCCCCGCGAAAGGCCGGCGAATAGCACGCCTGCACGTTGATGTTAAAATGGTAGTCGCCGTTCCACGGCACGAGCATTTCATCCTCAAGCCACGGCCCCTGCAACCCCGCCGGAACGCCTTCTGGATCGGTCATCGCCCCGAATCGGTACATGCCGTAGTCGAATATGCGCTGAATCACGGGGTCGGGCACCTTTACGCGCGCGCCTTCCTGCCAGAAGCGACGCCATTGCGCAGTTGAGGCGGCGGCGACCTTCCCGTAATCGCAGCCGCCGGAAACTACCTCGCCGCCACGCCCCGTGCGCAGGCAGAGGTCGCCGCCATGTTTGCGCCAAGAGAGCCACACCGACTCGTCGGCGGGGAGACGCCACCTGAAACCGCCGTTGCCTTCGATGGCACCGTCAAAGGACACGGCCTTCTCAAAGCCGACCGACTTGAGACTCTTTTCATAGACTGCGGTTTCCGTCGCCGGGACGCTCTTCACGTCATATGCGACTCCCGCCGGGAAGCGCGCGGCAAAAGCACGATCCGCCTTCGACATCGCAAGCTCCACCTGTCCGCCCTCGGCAAACTCGATTGCCGCGAGTCCAGTACGCGTGTCGAGCCAGCCGCGCTTCAGCGTCTTGCCGTGCACCTTCACAACGACCCGACCAAGCGGCAGCATGTAGGGATTGCGCGGCTCGACGGCGGGCGTGGATTTCTTGAACAAGGAGCGGAGCCTTTCGTCCTGACGAGCCCGCCAAAGCGCGACGATGTTCGTATAGCACTGCTCGTCAGTCCAGGGATATCCGCCGCGATGGTCCCATAAGTCGGCGCGTCCGATGGTCAGGCGCAGTTCGTCGCCGCCGCCCCAGACAAGGACCCCTGTCACGCCATCCGAAAACGCCATGCCCTCGTGGCAGTTGCCCATTCGCGGAAACAGCCACTCGACGACACCCTCCGGCTTCTGCCTCTTGGCCAGAACGGCCTTGAACTTCGTGACGAACTTGTGCTCGCGACTTCGCGGAGCCGTCACAAAGACCGTCGTCGCCGGATGCGTGCGCAGGTCGTTGCGTCCGACGAACCACCCGGCAAGGGACGGGCTCGTCCGCCCGACTGCGGCAGAAACGCGCTCAGCGCCGTCGAACGACATTTCAAGCGCCCATTTGCGGCCATGTCCGTAATCTGCGCGAAGGGAACGTCCGTCGGCGGCGATGACGACATTGGTTGCGTCGAGATGGAACAGGAGCGCATATTCGTGCTCCGCGCCGTCCGCGCTCCGCACGTCGTCCGTCACGGTAAAGGCGTCGGCAACTTTGTCGAAGCGTATCTCGCGGCGATGCACCGCAAGTTTCGCCATCTCCGGGCCGAATCCCTGGTCGTACACGCCGAACGCAAAATCGCCCTCCGGCGACGTCGTCCATCCGGCATCGATGGGACAGCCGCTTTTGCGCGGTTCTTGGCGGTTCTGGGCAAATCCGTCCACGAGAAGCGTGTTATGGTCATGGCCGGACAGCGCGTATCGGCGAAGTTCCGAATCCTCGTACTGCCCGCCGCCGTCGTCGAACACGAGCTCCTCCGCCCCCTTCCAGAAGGTAAAGGACAACTTGTCCTGGTGGTCATGGTTCATTCCGAGCGGTCCGACGTCAAAGGCAAGATACGATGAATCTTCCGACCAGCCGCCACGCATGACCGCGAAACCGGCGTAGGGGAGGTAGCGGGATGCCGTTTCGCCGCAAGGCGGTGCGCCTTTCCGTCCGCCGCTCGCCCCCCACAGGAAGTCGCTTCGCTCCGGGAAAAAATCCGAGGCGTGGCGCAACACAAAGGACGCTGGGATCGTGTAGCAGTCGTTGAAACGCGGCAGGACAAACCCAGGCGTTGTCATCGCAAGCGTCCCCTCCGCGCCGCGACGGAGGCAGTCCCGGAAATCGGCGGGCAGTTCGCCTTCAAGACCCGCTGCAATCGCAAGACGGTAGATTTCCGCCATCGTCGAATAGAGCACGCCATGGTAGTCCGGAGAAAGTTCGTCGTGGATGCCATCCGGCAGAAGCTGCGCGCGGACTGCCGCCGTAAAGCGCCTCAACGCCTCCTTGCGCATTTCCTCCGCGCCTGGAATCTCCGGGAACGTGACGGCAAAAACATAGACGCCGGACATCTCCATCAGCAACCAGTTGTACCCCGTCGAATGGGACAGAAGGTGCCGCGCCTGCGCCTCGGAAGATTGGACAAACGCGAGAAGCAGGTCGTCGGGAAACGACGGCGACTTGCGGAACACCTCGAATGCCGCATGCCACGACCGGGAAAGACGCAACCCCTCCTCGATCGTTCGCCACGGCGAGTCGACTTCATTGTATCCGCTCTCGGACGGAACGCCCCCCGTTTGGCCAATCCAGTCGGCGAACTGCCCCGCGAACGCACGTGCATATTTCTCGTCGCCCGTCTCGTCATAGGCCCGAGCGAGAGTCGTCCAGCCCTCCATTCTGTTGAGCTGCCACGTCCACTCAGGGTTGAACGGCCCCATTTCCTTGGTGGGATTGAACAGCCAGTCGATGCGGTTTGAAGGGAATGCCCACGGAATGTTCACAACCGTAACTTCACCAGCTGCAATTCGATCCGCCGCCTTAAGATCCAATGGCGGGCTCATCCGCCACCTGTCCGCACCCCAGTCCGGCGATGCAAGTCTCTTCCGGTAATAGGCGGCCGTCGGGTTCGCGTGCCGGTTGAAATCTGGCGCAACAGACGTCATTTCAAAGACGAGTTCGCCGCCGGCCATGATGTCGGAATGGCGAATTTTCCAATCGACAATCGGCTTCCCGTTCAGCGTCACCGACTTCACGTACTTGTTCTCGCGGGAGAGGTTCTTTGCTATGATTGTGAAGTTGTTTGGCCGTGTAGAACATGTAGAACGTGTAGAAAGCGTCACCTTCGGCACCTGGGGCGCACCGATGATGTACTCGCCGCCGCAGGGATTGAACGGATAGAAGCCCATCGCAGAAAATAGATACCACGCGCTCATCTGCCCACAATCATCGTTACCGCAGAGCCCATCTGGTTTGTTGATGTAGAATCTGTCAAACACATCGCGTATGCGCTCCGCCGCCCTTCCCGGATAGCCGACTTGCGGATAGAAATAGATAACATGATGGCTCGGCTCGTTGCCGTGGACATACTGCCCGATCAGTCCCGTGACATCTACCACGCACCCGGGCCCTTCCACCTTCTCAGGATGCAAGAAGAGCGAATCCAGCTTCTTGACGAACATGTCGCGCCCTCCCATCGCATCGACGAGTCCCTTCGGATTCTGCAACACGTGCCATGTGTACTGAAACGCGTTCCCCTCGGTAAAGTCATTCGCCAAATCCGCGCCATGTCCGATTTCATAGGGGTTGTACGGCTCACGCCAGTTGCCTTTCGAGTCCTTGCCGCGCACAAGGCCGATGGTTGGGTCGAACACGTTGCGCCAATTCTCCGATCTCTTAAAGAAGAACTCCGCATCTGCTTTAAGGCTTTCGTCCCGTTCCCCATCCCCCGTTCCCCATTCCCCCAGCTTTTGCGCCATCATGCCCGCGCACCAGTCGTCATAGGCGCATTCCATCGTACGGCTCACACTTTCGCCCTTTATCTTGTCAAACGGATAGTAGCCGTACTTGTCGAGCAAGTCCCACCGCTCCTTGATGCGCCCTTCGTGCGGCTTCGTGAGCGTGTCCTTGATTTGCGCATAGGCGGAAAGCCAGTAGTCCTTTTGTTTTTTGAGAGGATTAACAGGATTGACAGGATTTGTGTCATCCCCATTGGCTGTTTCCATATTTTCATATTTCCATAATTCCACATTTCCACATTCTTTCAAGAACCAATCCACAATCACCGGAACGGAATGCGTCCCGATCATGCACTGGTTTTCGATTCCCCACAGAGACCAAACGGGAAGATAGCCAGTCCTCCTTCCTTGCTCCAGCATAGAATCGACGAACTCCGCCTCCTTCTCCGGCACGATAATCGTATAGAGCGGATGCGCCGCGCGGAAGGTGTCCCATGTCGAGAAGGTCGAATAGAACGGCTTCTCTCCGACATCGGCTATGTTGTTCGGTTGGGAACAGAGGTGGTAAAGGGCTGTATACCAGCTGCGCCTCTGGTCCTCCGACCCCTCGCAGGTCATGCGCGAGAGAAGCACATTCCACACATCTCCCGCAGCGACGCGAACGCCGTCAAAGTCCCATCCGGGAATCTCTGCGTCAAGATTCTTCGCCGCTCCACTGGCTCCTGTCGCCGAAAGTCCAACCTTCATCATCAGCGGCCTCAACCCCGATGCGAACGTCGCCACGTATCGCGGCGCCTCGTCAGGCGTTCCAAGCGTCCCCGGCACACGTTCAAGCCTTAGCCAGTCACGGTCGAATTCGATTGCATAGGCGACCTTGCGACGCGAAATCCATCCCGTGCGGAAATATTCTCCGCGCAGCCCATGCGCCTCGACAACCTCGCTCTTGGCGCCGTCCGTACGAACATTGACCTTGTCTGCATCTGGCTCGTAGACGTGGTCCCCCAGACCGAACGGCAAGTTGACCAGCACCTTGATCTCGCTGTTCCGACCGCCGCTCATGCGATAGATCGCCGCCCGTTGGGTCGCCGCGATCTCGACGCAGATGTCGTCCTCGGGCTGCACGACCGAATAATATCCCGGAGTGGCCTTTTCGGACGACTTGTCAATCTTCCGCCGCATCGGCATAACGCCGAAATCCCCCGTGAACGGCAGAATCTGCACGTCACCGCAGTCAGGGCATCCAGTTCCAGACAGGTGGGTCTGCGAATAGCCTATGACCGCGCCGTCCTTGTATTGATAGCCGGAGCAGTACGACCAGTCGTTGCACCCCGTGTCAGGCCCGGCCTGTACCATGCCAAACGGACGGCACGCCGCAGGATGCGTATGGCCCGTCCCGGCGGTTCCGACGAACGGATCGACGTAGTCGGTCAATGCTCCAAAAGCGGCGGCAGCTGCAGCCATGAAGGAAATGGAAACTGTCTTTCTCATGGCCGGTAATATTGAATGAAGGCCGCCAAAGGAATCCCCATCGAGGGATAGCTGAAATACGGATGCGGCGTTCCACGATAGACCCGATAGACGCCGTTGGAGCAATTTTCATGGGGCATCGTCTGCGGCCCTGTTTCAAAGCAGTAGCCGTTTTCCGCATCGATGCAAATGCCCAAATCCAGCAAGTAGAACCCTTCGTCCTCGCGGCGGTCGAACGTCCGGATCAACCAATCGCGGAACCGCCACATGGCCGCGTCCTGGTACGGCGTGAAATCACCGACGGCATTGTCAATCGGCCCGCAGGTCGAGCAGGGAATGCAGATGACAAACTTGCCCTGTGGACAGGCCTTGAGATACGCGTCCTTCATGATGGCGACTCGGCGCCCCCATTCCGTGAAATCGGCCTTGACATCATGGCGGAAATCGTTCAGCCCGAGGAGCACGAAGACGAACTGCGGCGGCGGAATCCGCCACATGTCGAGATACTTGCCGTAGTCGAACTGCCACGTCAGCATTTTCTCGTCCACAGATTGCCAGGCCTCCCCGTCGAAGCGCACCATCCGCCTCGTCTCGTCCTCGATCTGATAGTCGCCTGTGACGGGATCGAGCAGCAGGCCCGTTGTCTCGTCGAACCGCACGACGCAGTCGTCGAAGCGCGAACAGGAATAAGACGGCTCGAATCCCTTCGGCTGCGTCTTTCGGACACACCGCCAGGCCATCTTCCAGAACCGCGCGTCGCCCCAATACCGGCCGTCCTGCGGGTGGAGGAAGCCATGGTAGGCGAGATGCTCGGTCCTCGGCACGGTAAAATACTGCTCCATCGCCCATCCGCCGCGTCCTTCGTCGCATTGTCCTTCGGCGCACGTGCGCAGTCCGACAAGATGAAGTTTCGGAACGTAGCCCGACTCCAGAAGCGCGGACTTGAAAAATGCGCCGTGCGTGTAGCTGTCGCCGATGATCTGCGCATAGACATCCTTGGCACCGACGCCCTTCTTGCCGACGCGCAGGACACTTTTGAGCGTCTTCACGGTCTCGAACTCGTCCCCGTTGACGAGATCGACCTTCAACACGGCGCCATCGACGCAATTTGTGATGCTCACCACGCGGCTCAGCCGCCGCGAAAAGGAAATCTTGCCGTCCTCGCAGGAAAATCTCACGAAAGCGTCATACGGACGCCACCGCCGAATCATCGGCTGGACGAAAATGTCGTTCTGCGCGTCCGACAGCATCCACAGCGTCGAGGGAAGGCAGATGTCGTTTGCCGCCGAGGCCGTCAGCGACGACACGACGAGCGCAAGGGCAAAGACGCGCTTCGGCGACATCTCACTTGCCTCCCAGCTTTTCCTTCAACGCAAGGTATCCGGGCTTCGGCGCCAGGTCGCGGTGAACCATCCCGAAGTGGTCTTCGCTGTAGAAGGGATCTTTCTCGTTCGACTGGAACTCGTAGAAAAACGTCCGTTCGATTCCAAGCCGCCGCGCGATATCCACCGTGGCGACGAGATAGCGGGCCTGCTCGGACTCTGTCGTGCAGCCTTTTTCAACGCAGTTGCCGACGACGACCACGGCCCCCTTGTAGTCGCTGTCGAACTGGTACAAGGCCGCGCCAGCGTATTCACGGCCATTCTTCCCCTTGGCCGTCGTCAGCGGAATGAAACGGTCGCCGGGCTTCAGCCGTGCACCGTCGAAGAACCTGAAGCAGGCAAATCCGTTCGGCTCGAACTTGAGTCCCGCCGCCGTCGCCGCCGCCGTCGCCAGCGTCTTGGCCTTGCGATCCAGCCCGTTTTTCGCGTTCGGCCAGATCACGTTGACTCGAAACGCCTCCCACGCCAACTCGCGCCAGGCCCGTCCGGACGGAGACTTCTCGACATGCCGACCGCCCTTGTACGTGAACCACAGGGGACAACCCCCGAAATCCACAAGCACGCCGCCATTCTTCACGAACTGCGCGACGGGCTCAATAAGATCCAGATGCCCCGCTTCGCCATAGGGGAAAACGACGGCGTCGAGCTCTCCAAGCCGCGACGGGAGCTCCCGCACCGAATACGCGCGCGCCGTCGATCCTTGCGGCAGAATGGACTGCATCTGCTCCGCGAGATCCGCGCCTTTCGCCTCGTCCTCGCAGATGTCGACATAGCCGATGCGCCATGCTTCCTGCGTCGGCCGAGCAGCCTTGAGCCCCGCCAGAAAAAGGTTGTGCAGCGGCAAAGTCGCCTTCTGCGTCGGCCAGCCGATCTCGGTAATCCAAATGGGCTTGTCCCCGTCGCCGAATTCTGCCATCAGCTTGCGCAAGGCCATCAACTGAACGTCCAGGCTGCCTTCCGGCGGTTCCGGCCACGTATAGGGATGAACGGCCATTACGTCGAAATACGGCTTGCACCCTTCATTGTAGAGTGCGCGGATGTAGCTGATATCCACGCCGGCAAGCCCACCAAGGACGACACGGACGGACGGATCAGTCTCACGCGCCGATTCAAACGCAGCCCGCATAACGGGCGCAAAGTCGACGGGATTGGGGTTCGGCCAGAAACCGGGATGGTTTTCCTCGTTCCAGACCTCGACTGCGAAAATCCGTCCACGATAGCGTTTCAGCACCTCTTTCACGAAACGGCGCCATTCCGGCAGGTGATCCGCGACTGGCAGCGCCCATTTCGGAGGGAAGCCGACCAGAGGTACAACTTCTACTCCGACCCGTTCGGCATCGGCCACGACCTGATCGTAGCGTGAGAAGTCGAACGGTGCATCCGGCGAAGGCTGAATCCTGTCCCACGGGAAGTCGGTCCGGACACTTGAAAGTCCGGCCTGGCGCATCATCTCAAGCGCCCTCTCCCGCGTATCGAATTCATGATCCGTCAGATGCGCCGCTACGCCGAAGGAAACTTCGTCGCAATAGGCCGACAGCGCGAGGCAGCAGACCGCAATCGCACATTTCACAGTCCGACCCCCACGATTATCTGAAAGTTATGACCAACCCCCGCCGTTGTGACGGGACATAGCGCACGATTACCACGCCGTCGCCGCCCTTCAACGGAGCTGCCGCAGTTGTACCGCCGCCACCGCCGCCAAGGCCGTCCGTACCGGCGGTGTTCTCGTCGCCTCCGCCGCCCAATCCGCCGACTGCGTTGTGGTCGCGCGCACTGCCCGCGCCGCCGCCGCCGTAATAGACGTTCTCGCCCGTGATGGCGCACACCTTGCCGATGCCGCCCTGGCTCGGATTCGACGAGGCGTGCCCGTCATAGCCAGCGCCACCCGCACCGCCGCCGCCACCGGCGGCGTACTGCGTCGTGCTTCCGCCGCCCGCGTAGCCAAGTCCCGCAGTGGCTGCACCACCATAGAGCGTCGAGCCGCTGTCACTCTTCGAGCCAGAACCACCGCCCGAAGCACCGGCTACGCCCACCCCGTAATAGCCACCGCCCGCGCCGCCGCCAGGTGCTGTCACACCAAGAAGCGATGAAGCTCCGCCCGACGCACCGGCCGCGCTGCCACCCGCTCCGACGACAACATCGTATTCGCCGTTCGTCACGGCAATCGTCTTGGCGTACACGACGGCACCGCCGCCACCGCCGCCGCCATTCTGACTCGTAGAGCCATTCCATCCTTTGCCGCCAGCGCCACCACCGCCAACCACCAGCAGTTCAAGCATGCCAGTGCCGGTCACGGTCATCTTTCCGCTCTTTGTAAAGACGCGAATCCTTTCCCCGTCCACGCGAAGCATCCTATCGCCGCCATGGACATTAAAATCACCACTCGACTGTTTCGCCTGACGTCTGAAGCGGATAATCACAACGCCGCTGCCGCCGCTGCCGCCGCTACCGCTGCCGCCGGCACCGCCGCCACCGCCGCCAAGTCCGTTCGTACCGTTCGAATTGAAGTTGCCGCCGCCGCCCTGTCCACCATTGGCACCTATGCTAGGTCCGCCGCCGCCACCACCACCGCCGGCGTAATAAACCTCAGAACCCGTAATCGAACAGGCAAAGCCGATGCCGCCCTTACCGGGCGTTGTCGCGTCATCGCCGTCAAAGCCCGCGCCGCCCGCGCCGCCACCGCCACCGGTATAATATAGCATCAAGTTGTCGTTATTGTAGCAATTGGGGGATTTGCCGCCAGCACATCCATGATAGTCCGGATCTGCCGTGTCGCCAGTTGCGGAACCTCCACCAATTTTCCAATCGCGCTCTGTGCTGCCGGCTGCGCCTCCGCCGCAGCCGCCATCTTGGTTTGTAGATGGGAACGCCGTCCAGCCGCGCCCCCGTCCGCCATGGCCGCCACCGGGAGCCGTCAACCCGAAAGCAACCGAGTCGCCGCCTTTTTCACCCGCAGCGCCACCAGCGCCAACGGTAATGGCATAGCCGTCCGCCGTCTCGGCCAGGATGAAATCCTGCTTGTAGTAGAGGCCACCCGCGCCGCCGCCGGCACCATATCCACCACTGCCCTCAAGTCCGCCGCCGCCACCACCACCGACAATCAGGATATCGGCAAGTCCTGCGCCCGTCACGTTGACCGTCGCATTCTGTGTCAGCGTAATGACCGTATCTTCCTCGAGATATTTCACCGACACGCCTTCACCTGTGGCAGAAACGGAAAAGTCCTCCGAATATCCGCTAAAGGGAATGCTGACGATCACGACGCCGCTGCCGCCGCTGCAGCCGCTGACGTTGTTGCCGCCCGCACCGCCGCCACCGCCGCCAAGGCCATCTGTTCCGTTAGCATTGAAGTTGCCGCCACCGCCAAGTCCGCCGTTGGCACCAACGCCTATTCCGCCGCCGCCACCACCGCCGCCAGCATAATAGACCTCAACTCCCGTAATCGAACAAGGGAAGCCGATACCGCCCCGACCGGGCGTCGTCGCGTCATCGCCGTCACAACCTGCGCCGCCCGCGCCACCGCCACCACCGGTGCGATACATCATGGCCTGATCGTTTTCCGATCCATAGCCAAGCGGAGAATTGCCGCCGGCAGATCCGTGATAGTCAGGATCGGTCGTGTCTCCCGTGACAGCACCACCAGAAATTTTATAGTTGCGATCCACATTGCCTACGGCTCCGCCGCCGCAACCTCCGTCTCGGCTGTTGCCTATATCCCATCCACGTCCCCGTCCGCCATGGCCGCCACCAGGAGCCGTTAGGCCGAACGCCGACGAATCGCCGCCCTTGGCACCTGCCGCACCACCAGTGCCGACGGTAATGGCATAGCCGCCCGCCGTTTCGGACAAAACGAAACCCTGCTTGTAGTAGAGACCGCCAGCACCGCCGCCACCGCCATACCCGCCGCTGCCTTGCGTTCCGCCACCGCCGCCGCCGCCAACTATCAGGATGTCGGCATTGCCGCTCCCCTTCACGGTCAGTGTGCCGCTCTGACGGAACGTGACAATCTTGCGCGTTCTCGTATAGGTAACAGTGGCATTGGCATCACCCTGTATGTCAAACGCCTGCGCCGTGGCAACAGCAGTTGCCGCACCTAACATCAATAGCAGTTTTTTCATTTTACACCTCCTTGGTACGCGCATTATATCATATTTTTGCGCGTCGTCATTATCCTATTCGGCAATAAATATTTGGCAAATCAAGCAGTATGCTGCCGCCACACCTTGGGAGAAATGCCCGTAACGCGCCTAAATACGCGATCCAATTCATTAATTGTTGGGAAACCACAAAGCCCTGCGACGGCGGAAATGGAAACATTCTTGTCTACCAACATCGCCTTGGCGCTCTCGACTCGCGCTTTCGTTATCTCGCCAAGAATGGAACGACACCGCGATGCCTTGAAAAGTGTGTCGGCTGTCCGACGCGAACAGCCCATGTGCTTGACAACATCCTGCACCCCTATGCCGAAAGTAGCATGTTGGCGAATGAATTCAAGTGCCGACCTAACGCGGTGGTCTACGCCTAGCGCCCTTGAGGACGCACGGCGAACTGTCTTCCCGACTCCGAAGAGACAAATCTCCGGCGCACGGGAAGGATTTGCCATGACACGCTCGAGGCATTCGCACGCAATCCGGCCCGATTCCTCGAAACGTTGCGGGACGCTCGAAATAGACACGACGGAGTTTTCGCATACGTCTTCCAGGTTGTCCACGCCTACGACGGCAAAGTCATCTGGGATCGAGAGCCCATTCATGGAGCAAACGCCTATGATATGTTCCGCGACAAGATCGTTGGCCGCGAATATGGCAAGTGGGCGTGGCAGGGACTTCAGCGTCGCCAAGAGCCTCGAATTGGACGCCTCTGTGCCAAGGGACGAGCGAGTCATGTCAATAACGTGCATTTCAAGGCCCTTCTTTGCCAAGATGTCGGCGAACGCCTTCTGCCTGCGCACAGTCCACGGAAGCGGATCGTACCAACCCGCAAACGCGAAATTCGGAGCGCCCGTGGACGCCAGCTCCTCAAAGGCAGCTTCGGCAATGCGCTGTTCGTCGATGAACACGCAGGAAGCCGGCGACGAAAGAGTCGATGGATCTCTGTCGAGGAAAACGACTGGCACACCCAGGAAATCATCCGGCTGTAGGCAAAACGGCGCAGCACCACACTCCACGATGCAACCGTCCGGCTTCCAGAAGTCGAGAAGACCCTTCACGTCGCAGACGCCAAAGTCCTTCACAAGATGGTAGCGGCTCGCCGCCGCCTCGGCGTAGGAAACACACTGGACGCGCCAGTGCGTGGCTCGCGCGTAGTGAAGCACTTCGTCGCGCCCGCGTTTCTCTGCCTGGCTATAGCCCGATAAAAAGAGCAAAATCGTCTTCATTTCCGTGCCAGGCATTCTATCAAAAACGCATTCAGCCAGCTGGACAGCACAGGGCCCGCCTTTTGCAAATCACACCGCCCGAGCGCTGCTGGACAACCTGCTGTCAAGGTCGGCAAAGGCATTTCCAATGCCTCGACATGGTAAAGTTCGAAGCCAACAGGGTCAGACCTGATTGCCACAGTAAATTGCCACAGTAGGTTTTCCTTGTCATAGCGGCGCGACCCTTTCGATTCGCAGCTTGCCCCCTTCAAACGCGCGGTGTTCCACTCGGCCGATCAGGCGCTGGCACCGATTTGGAAGATTTATCCTGCACCGTCTCATGCTGAACAGTATATCACAAACTCCCGCTTCTGTGGTAATTTACTTTGGCAATCAAGTCTTGTCGGCTCCACGCGGCGGATGTGCCGCGGGAGCGGGCGCCTCGGAGATGCGCCCCTACCAAGACGGCGCATATCCCCCTGCTGAAGGCAGCCCGAAGGGCGGAATCGGAGCGGAGACCGAGGCGGGCTTCCGCACGCAGCGACAAAGGGATTCGCCAGAAGTTATCGGATAAACTTGCGGTTACTTTCAGAACACGCGTTTACTCTTGGACACGACGATCCCGGATTTTTGAATGAGTGGGACCGGACGATCTGTAGCGGATCGCCTCGGGCGGTGTATGGGCAGATGGTTCATGGCGCGAAGCCCGGCAAGAAAGCCGTCGGGTGGATTCTAGGATTCTAGAAGTCTAGAAACCTAGAAGTCTAGAATTCTAGAGGCCTAGAATCCTAGAATTGCCCCGCCGTGCGGCGCTTGATTCGGCATTGCCGCCAACTTGCCGCCAACTGCCGCCAACTTGCCGCCCACTCGCGCTCGCCGCCGTTCAACCCAAGACTAAACCTGTTATCTCCGGCTCGAGCACGACGCCGAAGCGGTCGCGCACGCGCAGCTGCATCAGCCGCGCCAGCGCCAGGATGTCGCTCGACGTCGCGCCGTCGCCCGCGACGATCACGTTCGCGTGCTCCTCCCAGACGAACGCGCCGCCGACGCGCAGCCCCTTCGCGCCCGCCGCCTCCAGCAGCCGCCCCGCGAAGTCGCCCGGCGGATTCTTGAAGACGCTCCCGCAGCACCGCGCCGGAAACCTTTTGCGCCGCGCGAGGAACGCGCGCGCCGGCTCCGCCGCCGCGACGCCGCCGAAATCCCATTCCACGTCCTCGATCACGCCCGCGATCGCCGACGTCCGGTAGCCGAAGCCGCAGTCCGCGCGGTCGATCCAGCGGCCGTCGACCTTGACGCGGCGGACGACTTCCGAAATCGAATGGCCGAATGCGCCCGCGTTCATCTTCACCCAGCCGCCGATCGTGCCGGGAACGCCCGCCATCCACGGAATGCCCAGCGTCGCGCCCGCCGCGCCGGCGGGCCCCGCGACCCGAACGTACTCCGCGTCGGTCGTCAGATCGGAAATCCATGTGTTCGAGCCCGCGCCCGCGATCACGCGCCCGCCGCCACCGACCGAGCGCCCGCCCGTGCGGAAAAACGAAAACGGCTTCAGATCGACCGGCGTCCCCGCGCTGCGTACCGCCTGCGCGCGGTCGCGCACGACGGCCGGCGCCAGATTGATGATGTCGCCCGCGCCCAGGAGGAGCGTCACGTCGCCGCCCTGCATCTCCAGCTGCGCGTGACGCCACGCCTCGGCGCAGCTTTGCGCCAGCAGGACGCGCGGCCCCTCTCGGCGGCTCGGCGCCTCGGCGCGCGCAAACGCGTCCCGGCACGCCGCGTAGAGGTCGGCGATGTCGCCGCCCGCAACGGGCGGCTCGAACGCGGCGTATGTCGGGCAGAGCACCACCTCGTCCGCGCCCGCGAAGGCGGCCGGGAAATCCTTCAGGAGCGCCTTCGTGCGCGAGTAGCGGTGCGGCTGGAAAAGGACGCGGAGCGTGCCGCGGCAGATCTGCCGCGCCATGTCGATGGCGCAGCGCATCTCCGTGGGATGGTGCGCGTAGTCCGTCACCACGCCGGGCGCGAGCGTCTGGAAGCGCCGGTCGGGGAGCTGCGCCACCACCGCCGGCAGCGCCGCGCAGATCGCGTCCCACGTGTGCCCGCGCCGGAGCGCCACCTCCGCCGCCGCGCGCGCATTGCGCAGGTTATGCGGCGCCAAACCGTGGGGACAGACCCCGTTTTCGTGGGGAGGGACCCCAAGGAGATTGATGAAAAAAGATGGAATTTCGAGGTTTTCGGACAGAATGACGTCTTGGGCGTTGTTCTGGGCCGTCGCGAAGCAGGCGAAGTACTCGTCCGGCGTCTTGAAGTGATCGGGGTGGTCGTACTCGCATTTGTTGACGACGAGCGTCGTCGGGCGGTAGAGGGACAGGGTGCCGTCGGACTCGTCCGCCTCGACGACGAGCACGCCGCCGTTCTCCGCCGCGACCGGAAAGTCGCCCGTCTCGCCGCCGATCGCCCAGCTCACCTTCTCGCCGAGCGCCAGGAGCAGTTTCGCGATGAACGTCGCCGTCGTCGTCTTGCCGTGCGCGCCGCAGACGGCGATCGACGCGCGCGCGCCCACCAGTTCCGCCAGCACCTCGCCGCGATACCGGATTTTCCCCCGCGCCGCGACAAACTCGGGATTGTCCGCGTGCACGGCGGGCGTGACGACGACGACATCCGCCGCCGCCACGTGGCGCGCGTCGTGCCCGAAGTCGACGGGAATCCCCTGCCGCGCCAGCCAGCGCGTGCGCGGCGACGGATGGAGGTCGCACCCCGTCACCGTGTCGCCGCGCGCCTTCAGGAGAACCGCCAGAGCCGCCATCCCGACGCCGCCGATGCCGATGAAATGTATCTTCTTTCCGCTCACGGCGCATAGTATATCACATCAGGAATTATGATATACTACACGGTCATGAAAAAGATTGCAGTCTTGATGGGCGGAACCTCGAGCGAGCGCGCGGTTTCGCTGGTGAGCGGCCGGAACGTGGCCGAAGCGCTCGCCTCGCTCGGCAAATATGAAGTCTGTCCCGTCGTCCTCGACACCGACAGCCTCGACGCGCTCCCGGACGGCGTCGACGCGGCCTACATCGCGCTGCATGGCGGCTGGGGTGAAGACGGCGGCGTGCAGACGGCGCTCAACGCGCGCAAGATCCCCTACACGGGGCCGGGCGCGGACGCCTCGCGCCTCGCGATGGACAAGATCAAGACGAAACTCGTTCTTGAAATGAAAGGCGTGCCGACGGCCCGGTGGACGCTCGCCTCCAAGGGCGCGCCGACCTGCCCGCTGCCCCTTCCCGTCGTCGTCAAGCCGCCGCGCGACGGCTCGTCCGTCGGCATCTCCAAGGTCGCGACGCCGGACGAATGGCCCGCCGCGCTCGACGCCGCGCTCGCGGCGCAGGGCGGCGACGGCGAAGTCCTCGTCGAATCGTTCATCCCCGGACGCGAAATGACGGTCGGGCTCATCGACGGCGCGCCGCTGCCGGTCCTCGAGATCATCGCCGCGAACGGCTGGTACGGCTACGAGGAGAAGTACAATTCCGAGGCGACGCGCTACCCCTTCCTCGCGGACTCGGCCGATCCCGCCGACCGCGCGCTCGAAGCGCGGCTGAAGGAGGTCGCCGTCCAGGCCTACCGCGCCCTCGGCTGCCGCGGCGTCACGCGCGTCGATTTCCGCGTCGATCCCGACGGCAACATCTTCGTCCTCGAGCTGAACACGTCGCCCGGCTTCACCTCGCACTCGCTCGTCCCCAAGGCCGGGATGCGCACGGGGCTGACGTTCGCGGAAGTCTGCGACAGGATTCTCGCACGCGCGGCGACCGACGACGGCGCACGGTTCACGGACGCGCGCGCGTGAAAACGCACGGGCGGAAGAGGCGGACACCCTGAGGAATGAGGAATGAAGAAGAAGACACGGCTACCATGAGGAAAAACAGGAAAAGAAAAACGATTCTCCACTCCGCGATGAAGGCGAACCGGCGGGAGATCGGCGGCCGGCGGCGCACGGGACTGATCGTGCTCGCGTGCGTGCTCGTCGCGGCGGCCGCGACGGGCGCACTCGTCGCCTACCAGAAACTCCACGCCCTGTGGATCACGCAGTGCGTCGTCACCGATCTCGCGCGCCAGGTCGCGGTGACGACGGGGCAGAACGTCCGTCCGGGCGTGATTCTCGAAGCCTTCGGTCTCACGAACGGCTGCAACCTCGCGCAGATCGACTTCCGGCGCAAGCGCGACGAGATCATGGCGAAGATCCCGAACATCCGCGCGCTCACCGTCACGCGCCGTCTGCCCGACCGCGTGGACATCGTCATCGAGGAGCGCGAGCCCGTCGCGCGGATGAACGTCCTCGACGACAAGGGCGTCGCCCGGCGCACCGCCACCGGCCGCGTCGTCGACGCCGAGGGCGTCGTTTTCGTCCGCCAGGCCGGCACCCAGATGATGCCGACCATCTTTGAGCGCGACGGCAGCCACACCCGGCCCGGCCAGCGGCTGACCGGACGCGCGCTCGCCGCGCTGCGCCTCCTCGAATACTGCCGCGACGGCGCGGCGGCGGAGCTCGCCATCCAGCGCGTCGACACCACGCGCCCCGACTTCCTCTTCGCAATCCTCGGCAACTATTCGCAGGCGCGGATCGCGTGGGAAGGCATGGACACGCCCACCGCCGCGACGCAGGCCGCGATGGAAAAGCAGATCGACAATTTCGTCAAGGCCTACCGGACGCGGCTCGCCGTTCCCTCGAACGGCGTCATGAGCGCCGTCGTCTGGAACGCGACCGAACCCGGCGTCATCTACGCCGACACCAAGGAACCCATTCAATGACCAACATCTACGCCGCGCTTGAAATCGGCACCACCCGCACCGTCCTCGCCATCGGCGAGGCGGAGACCGGCGGAAGGCTCAAGGTCGTCTGCCACGCGCAGATCCCCT
>DJXI01000017.1 GCA_002449695.1 Verrucomicrobia bacterium UBA7008
AGGCACGGCTTGAAGTCGCGCACGAGAACGCCGTTCTGCCGGATTTTGCATCCGTAGAGCCGGAACTGCCCGGCCCAGTCCGGCTCCCCGTCCCGGTTGCAGGCGAAGAGGTGGAGCGGCATCTGCATGTCGAGAACCGTTCCGTCCGTGTCGCTGGCGAGGACGGTCTTTTCCGTGCCGGCATCCACGTTGGTCCGCTCGAGCGTCTGGGAGCCGGCGGAAAGCGAGGCTTCGACGAGATAGCGGTCCCCGACCGAATAGATGGTGCTTCCGGAGGACAGGCTGCCATAGCCGTAGCGCATCACGCCCTCGTTGCAGTAGAGAAGGTAGAAGCGCATGTCGCCGTCGGACTTGTAGGCGCCTAGCACGGACTTGTTGCGCGAGCGCGTCGTCAGCACGGCGAGGTCGATTTCCGCGGACGTGCCGGACTGCGCGTTGATTTCGGTGTCGATGTAGCCGTAGGACGTCGATTCGACGTATTCGACGAAATCGTCGGGGACGTTGCTGTTCGCATCGCACACGAGGTCCGTGCCGGAACCGGAGTATAGGATGTCGCCGGAGACGGCGTCGTAGAGGCCGGCGCGTCCGTTCTTCATGCAGGGGAAGAGGTCGCGCCGGAGCGTCATGTCGCCGCCGTCCTTCGGACCCTGCCAGATCTTCATCCGGTAGATGCGCGCCTTGGACTTGTAACTTGCCGTACCGCCAACATTGCATGCGAACAGATGAAGCGTCTTGCCGGTATCAAGGCAATTCCCGGTCTTGCTCCACACGGTGAGGCCGTCAACCTTGATCGTGTTGGTAGTCTGGCTTTCGCCGTTTGTCGCCGAGAACTCGGAAACGTAGTCGTAGATGCGGTTCTTCTCCCACCTAGCTTTCCAATCGCCGTTCCAAGTCACCTCCACACCGCCGCCGTACGTCGTCGTGTACATGTTCCCGTCGCCATTGAGGCAGTAGCAGAAGTAGAGGCGGGAGCCGGTCGAGCCGCTGGTTCTAGAGCCGACGAGCGCGCTGTCGGCAAAATCCATCCACTCCACCTGCGCCTCGACCCTGGTGTTCCAGCGGCCCGTGACGCCGGTATCGACGTATTGCGAGCCGGTCGATTCGACGTAGCGCACGAACTTGTCGGGCGTTTCGGCGAATGCCACGCCCGCGATAAGAGTCGATAACACAACCGCCGTTTTTGCTGCCTTCATAAGCGATTCCTCCATTTTGGGTATTGTTGCCCATATTGTAGCATAGGCCCGCAGAAAATTTCCACGCTCTCACGCGCAAAAAACATCATTTTTTGCGAACGGCCTCTCACATGAAACGAAAATATGGTATACTGGACGCCGTATGAAGAACGCCGCACCAGACACGATACGCATCCTCGCCCACTTGAAGGCCGAGTTGAAGGCGTCGCGCGACTTGACAGGAGGCGTACTGCACTACGCCGCGATCCATCCAGACGTGACGGTGCAGCTGTTCGGCGCCGGCACGGCCCATCCGCACCACGAGGACTTCCACGCCTGGAAGCCCGACGGCATCATCGTCAGCACGAACGACGACCGGACCGTAGATTTGATCAAGAGCCTCGGATGCGGCGCGGCGCTTTTCGTGAATGCCGAAGCCCCCGCCGCCGCGCCGTTTCGCTGCGCCAGCGTCTTTTGCGACAACAAGGCGGTGGCCGAAGCCGCCGCCCGCCTTTTTGTCGACAAGGGCCTGAAGCATTTCGCGTTCGTCCAGACGCTTGAACGCGAACAGTGGGCCGAGGAACGCAGCCGGACGATGCGCGAATGCGCCAGTCGCCTCGGGTGCTCGTTTTCCGCTTTCGACACGCCCCGCACGGGACAGCGCGACCTGCGGCGCGAACTTTCCCTGCTCGCCGCGTGGATCGCGGCGCTCCCGAAGCCGTGCGGGATCCTCGCCGCGAACGATTCCCGCGCCAAATACGTCGTGGACGCCTGTCGCGAAGCGTCCGTCGCCATTCCCGAGCAGGTGATGGTGCTGGGGGTGGACAACGAGGACTTCATCTGCCCGCAGCTGCACCCCGCGCTTTCGAGCATCATGCCGGATTTCCACCAAGGCGGCTACCTCGCGGCCGAAATGCTCGTCCAGCTCGTCGCCGGCGGACGCCGCCGGCTGCCGCGCGGCGTCTTCGGCGTGCGCGGAATCGCCGAACGCGTCTCGACCAGCGACGGCAACGACGCGGGGCGCATGGTGGGAAAGGCCGACGCGTTCATGCGCCTGAACATCGGCAACTGCGACATCTCCGTCCGGGACGTGGCGAAGGCGGCCCATGTGTCGCTGCGGCTCTTGCAAATGAACTACAAGGCGGTGACGGGCGCGACAATCAGCCAAGCCCTGCAGTCGCTGCGGCTCGAGAAGGTGTGCGAACTGCTGCGCGAGACGCTGACGCCGATCGGGCGCATCGGCGAACTGTGCGGCTTCACCAGCGAGACGTACCTCAAGAACCTTTTCCGCGCCCGGTTCGGCTGTTCGATGCGCGACTGGCGCAAGAACCGGCTGGGCGGCGCGCAGGACGGCCTTATTCCCAGTCGAGGATCACCTTGCCCGACTTGCCCGAGATCATCGCCTCGAAGCCCTTCTCGTAGTCGGTGTACTTGAAGCGGTGCGTGATGACGGGGCTGATGTCGAGCCCGCCCTGGATCATCGCGCCCATCTTGTACCACGTCTCGAACATCTCGCGCCCGTAGATGCCCTTGATCTTCAGGCCCTTCCAGACGATGTGGTTCCAGTTGACCTTCGTGTCGGGCCCGTGGATGCCGAGGAGCGCGATGCGCCCGCCCGTGTTCATCGACTCGATCATCTGGTTGAGGCACGGCGCCGCGCCGCTCATCTCCAGGCCCACGTCGAAGCCCTCGACCATGCCGAGCTGCCGCATGACGTCCTCGAGCTTCTCGTTCTTCGCGTTGACCGTGCGCGTCGCGCCGAGGCGCCGGGCGAGGTTGAGGCGGTAGTCGTTCACGTCGACGACGACGACGTTGCGCGCGCCGACGTACTTGGAGATGCCCGCCGCCATGATGCCGATCGGGCCCGCGCCCGTGATGAGCACGTCCTCGCCGACCATGTTGAAGCTGAGCGCCGTGTGCGTCGCGTTGCCAAACGGATCGAAGATCGAATAGAGCTCGTCGTCGATCGACGGGTCGCAGTGCCAGACGTTCGTCTCGGGGATGACGAGGTATTCCGCGAACGCGCCGTCGCGGTTGACGCCCACGCCCTTCGTCTCGCGGCAGAGGTGGCGCTGGCCCGCGCGGCAGTTGCGGCAGTGGCCGCAGACGATGTGGCCTTCGCCCGAGACACGCTCGCCGACCTTGACGCTCTTCACGTTCGAGCCGACCTCCACGACCTCGCCGACGTATTCGTGGCCGATCGTGAGCGGCGGCCTGATCTCCTCCTGCGCCCACGCGTTCCACTCGTAGATGTGGACGTCCGTGCCGCAGATGGCGGTTTTCTTGATCTTGATGAGCACGTCGTTGATGCCCATCTCGGGCATCGGCTTTTCGACGAGCTCCACGCCCTTCTGCGGCGCGACCTTTGCGATTGCTTTCATGTTGGATTCCCCCTCGGCCGGCTGGCCGGTTGCGGTTAGTATATCATATTGCCCGTCCGGACGACAGGCCCTGCTGGCGCAGGAGCGCCGCCGAATTCGGCGTGCGGCCGCGGAACTTGACGAAGACGTCGTAGGCGCTGGCGCTGCCGCCCATCGCGAGGATCGTCTCGCGGTAGCGCGCGCCCGTGCGGCGGACCGCCGCGTCGTCCGCGAGCCCCGCCTCCTCGAACGCGCCGTAGCAGTCGGCGCTCATCACCTCCGACCACTTGTAGCCGTAGTAGCCCGCCGCATAGCCGCCCGCGAAGATGTGCGTGAAGGAGTTGAGGAAGATATCCTCCGGCAGCAGCGGACAGCCGAAATGCGTGAAGATCGCGCGCTTGATGTCGTTCGGGGTGAGAGGTTGGTCAAGCGCAGCTTGACCAACTCCACGAAGGCCCGCTCCACTATGCAGCACCAGGTCGGTTTTCGCAAAGGCGAGCTGGCGGCGGCAGGCGCTCGCCGCGCGGAAGTTCTTCGCCGCGCGCACCTTCGCCTTCAGCTCGGCCGGCACGGCGATGCCCGTGCGGTCGTCGAGGCACCAGTTCTCCATGAACTGGCTCGCCACCTCCACCGCGTCCCATTCGACGAGGTTGATGCCCGCCGCGTCCTCCTCGCCCACGCGCGTGAGCATGCACTGGAGCGCGTGCCCGAACTCGTGGAAGAGCGTCTCCACCTCGCGCAGTGGCATCAAGCACTTTCCGTCCGCATCGGGGAGCGGCAGGTTGAGGACGATGAGCGACAGCGGCGTCGCGCCCGTGCGGTCCGAACGGTTGCGGAATTCGTTCATCCACGCGCCGCCGTTCTTGAGGCCGCTGCGCACGTATGGATCGAGGTAGAAGTGCGCGATCTCCCGCCCCTTCTCCTTCACCGCGAAGAAGCGCACATCCGGATGCCACGTCTGCGGCTTGCGCGCGTCCGTCCATTCCTCCACCTCGACGTCGAAGAGGAAATTCGCCATCTTAAAGAGGCCCTTCAGGACGTCCGCGAACTCGAAGTGGCGCTTCAGCTCCTCCTCGGAATAGGCGTACTTCGCCTCGCGCAGCTTTTCTGCGAAAAAGGCGCGGTCCCACGGCTCGACCGCCGCGAGTCCCGCCGTCTTCGCCGCGAGCGCCTCCACCTCCGCGTCTTCCTGGCGCGCGATCACCTGCGTCGCCGCATCGAGCTCGTCGATCATCGCGCCCACCGCCGCCACGGACGGCGCGCACTTCGTCGCGAGCGAGAGCGCCGCGTAGTCCGCGAAGCCGAGGAGCGCCGCGAGTTCGCGCCGCAGCTCGAGGATCCGCGCGATCCGCGCCGTGTTCTCGGGCGCGCGCGTCGACCGGGCGCGGCAGAGCGCCTCGCGCACCGCGCGGTCGGCGCAGTGCTTCATCGTCTGCGGATAGTTCGCGTCGTCGATCGTGTACGTCTTGCCGTCCTTCTCGAACGAAAACGCCTTGGTCGCGTCCAGGACCGCGTTCGAGAAATCGGTCGCGAGCTTGGCGAGCTCCGCCTGGATCGCGTTGAAGCGGTCCTTCTTGCCGCCTTCGAGCGCCACGCCCGCGAGCGCCGCGCTTTCGACCATCTTGTCCAGGATGCGCCGGCGCGTCGGCTCCGTCTCGCGCGCGGCGAGCGCCTTCGCCGCGTCGTAGATCGGCTTCGACTGCCCGACGCGCAGCGAGAACGCGACGACCTGCGGCTGGAACGACTCCTCCAGCCGGCGCCAGGCGTCGGAATTCATGACGCTCACCATGTGCGCGACGCGGCCCCAGCAGTGCCAGAGCTCCTCCGTCGCATCGTCGAGCGCCCACACGAGCGCCTCGTACGTCGCCGGCCGCGCCGCCTCGATCGCGGCGACCGCCGTTTCCGCGTCCGCCAGCAGGCGCGGCAGACGTGCCGCGGCCGCCTCGGGCGTGAACGCATTCCATTTCGGAAATCCCGTCTCGCTCATCGCTCCCCCTGTTGTCGCCTGAACCGTTACACGCTTGCGCGGTCGCAGAGCGCCGAAACGAGCAGCGCCTTGATCGTGTGCATGCGGTTTTCGGATTCGTCGAACACCTTGGAATACTTCGACTCGAACACCTCGTCCGTCACCTCCAGCGCGCCGCAGTCCTTCGTCACCTCGGTGTTGAAATCGTGGAACGCGGGCAGGCAGTGGAGGAACATGAGCCGCCCGTCGAGGTTGCCCGTCGCGCGCATCAGGTCCATGTTGATCTGGTAGGGGCGCAGCAGCCGGATGCGCTCGGCCGTCTTCGCCTCCTCGCCCATCGACACCCACACGTCGGTGTAGAGCACGTTCGCGCCCCTGACGCCCTTCTGCGGATCGTTGAAGACGCGGATGTCGACGCCGTTCCTCTTCGCCACGGCCTCCGCCTCGGCCAGCACCGCCTCGTCGGGGTGCAGCTCCTTCGGGCAGCAGCAGACGTAGCGGATGCCGCACTTCGCGCAGCCCATCATCAGCGAGTTCGCGACGTTGTTGCGCCCGTCGCCGACGTAGGCGATCGTGCAGTCCTTCAGGTCGCCGAACGTCTCGCGCACCGTGAGGAAGTCGGCGAAGATCTGCGTCGGGTGGTAGTCGTCGGTGAGGCCGTTCCAGACCGGCACGCCCGAATATTTCGCGAGGTCCTCGCAGTCGGCCTGCCGGAAGCCGCGGAAGAGGATGCCGTCGTAGATGCGCCCGAGCACGCGCGCGGTGTCCTTGACGCTCTCCTTCTTGCCGAAGTGGATGTCGGGGCGCGTCAGGTACTCGCCGTTGCCGCCCTCGTCGCGGACCGCGATCAGCGTGGAGTTGCGCGTGCGCGTGGAGGACTTCTCGAAGATGAGCGCGATGTTCTTGCGCGCGAGCAGGTTGCCGCGCACGCCCGCCGCGCGCCGCGCCTTGAGCTGCGCCGCGAGGTCGATCAGGTTCATCATCTCCTCGTCTGTGAACGAGGTCAGGCGCATCATCGAGCGCCCCTTGAGGCTGTCCATCCACGTCAGCATGTCGGTCGTCCTTTCGTTTCGCTGTACCGTCAATCCGCCCGCGCCATCACCGACAGCGCGCGCGCGAGCATGTCCATCCCCACCCTGCCCGCGTCGAAATCGGCCTTCACGCGTTCGTAGCGGCGCACGCACTCCTCGCGGCTCGCCGCGCGCACGATCGTGTCGTTCACGATGCCCGACGCGATCCGGTTCACGCCCATGTCCGTCGGCGACTTGTAGGGACATTCCTCGCCCATCATCCGCTCCCAGATCTCGCGCAGGATCGGGTAGGCGTCGATGTCGCGGTTGTAGTTGACGCGCATCTCGCCGTACGCGAGGAAGTGGTGGGGGTCGATCTGGTTCTCGTCCTTCAGCTCCAGCGTCGCCGCCTCGTAGGCGACGTTCAGCGGGTGCATGAGCTGCAGATTCCAGACGGGGAACGTCTCGAACTTCGCGTACGCCGCCTTGCTGCCGCGCTTCACCTCGTGGTAGAGCATCGTCAGGCAGGTCGCGAACTTGCCCGAGCCGGGGCCGGGGCCCGTCACGACGACGATCGGCCTCTCGCTCGGGATGTAGTCGTTGCGGCCGTAGCCCGAATCGCTGACGATCGTGTCGAGGTCGTTCGGATAGCCCTTGATCGGATAGTGGTAGAAGACCGGCACGCCCGCGTCCTCCAGCACCTTCGCGAACGCGCGCGCCGCCGGGTGGCCGTCGAAGCGCGTGATCACGACGCCGCGCACGGCGATGCCGCGCGCGCGCATCGCCTCGACGAGCTTGATCGTCTCCTCCTCGTACGTCGTGCCGTAGTCGGCGCGCATCTTCTTCGCCTCGATGTCGCCCGCGTAGATGCAGAGGACCAGCTCCGCGCGGTCGCCGAGCATCTGCAGCAGCCGCAGCTTCACGTTCGGGTCGTAGCCCGGCAGGCAGCGCGCCGCGTGGTTGTCGTTCATCAGCTTGCCGCCGAACTCCAGGTAGAGCTTGCCGTACTTCTCGGCGCGGCGCCGGATCTCCTCGCTCTGCTCCTTCAGGTACTTCTCGTTGTCAAAGCCGTATTTCGCGATCGCCATCGGTCCGTCCTTCCCGTTACGTCGTTTCCGTCACTTCGCGCCGTTGATCTCGTCGAGGATCGCCTGGATCTTCGGCCTGCACCGGCCGCAGCCGCCGCCGGCCTTCGTGAAGTTCGTCACCTCCTCGACGGTCGTGAGCTGGTTCTCGATGATGACGCGGCGGACCTCGTTCTCGCTGACGTTGTAGCACGTGCAGAGCACCTCGTCCTCGAGGTTGCGGTCGGTCTTCTCGCCCGTCTCGAAATTCCTGATCGCCGCCTCCATCGCCTCGCGGCCCATCACCGAGCAGTGCATCTTCTGCGGCGGCAGCCCGCCGAGGTAGTCCGCGATCTGCTGGTTCGTGATCTGCTTCGCCTCCTCCAGCGTCTTGCCGATCACCATCTCCGTCAGCGCCGAGCTCGACGCGATCGCGCTCGCGCAGCCGAACGTCTGGAACTTCGCCTCGGCGATCCTGCCGTCCGCGCCGAGCTTGAACTGGAATTTCAGCGCGTCGCCGCACGCGAGCGAGCCGACCGTCGCTTCTCCGTCGGGGTTGTCGATCGTGCCCACGTTCCGCGGATTGCGGAAGTGATCCATCATCTTCTCAGAATAGTTCCACATCGTCTCGGTTCCTTCAAATGTTTTTGGCGGCGCGTCATGACGCACCGCCAACCCCTTCGCCTTCGATTGATGGTGGGCGATACTGGACTCGGACCAGTGACCCCTACCGTGTGAAGGTAATGCTCTAACCAACTGAGCTAATCGCCCTCAACCGAATTGGTGCATAGTATATCAAATTCACCGCCGCCGCGTCAACTGCCAACTGACGCGGTTGAAAGGACATCGTGTGCCGCACAGGACTCGATCCGATCCCAACTACGTGCGTCACTGAGATCTTATCCAGCCTCAGCGACAGGCCGCCTCCGTCGGCACGACTTTGGCGAACCGGGGACGCGCATCGCGCCACGTCTCGACGAGCCGCCGCGCGCAGGCCGAGCGCGTGCGCGCGACATGTTCACGCAGCAGCGACAGGAGATGCGCGTCGTCCGCCGAGCCCTCCGGCACAGGGAAGAGATCGACGGAATCGAGATTGCAGTTGAGATCCAGGTCGCCGCGCGCGTCGTAGACGTAGGCGACGCCGCCGGTCATGCCCGCCGCGAAGTTGACGCCGACGGGCCCGAGGATGACGGCGGTGCCGCCGGTCATGTACTCGCACCCGTGATCGCCGACGCCCTCGACGACCAGCGTCGCGCCGGAATTCCGGACGCCGAAACGCTCGCCGGCGCGCCCGTTGATGAAGATCGCGCCCGACGTCGCGCCGTAGGCGATCACGTTGCCGGCGATGACGTTGTCCTCGGGACGAAAGGATTCAGAATTTTTAACGCAGAGACGCAGAGGCGCAGAGCATTTGTCAGACGGGGCCGAATCTTTGCAACGTGGAGAAATTGTGATGATGCCGCCGGAAAGCGACTTGCCGACAAAATCGTTCGCTTCGCCCGCGAGGTTGAAGGTGACGCCCCGCGCCAGGAAGGCACCGAAGGACTGCCCGGCCACGCCGGTGAAATTAATGGATAGGTCGAACACAGTTCGACCATCAGGGCTGGCCGTTCGACCATCAGGGCTAGCCGTTCGACCATCAGGGCTTTGCGGGCGACGGGCAACGAGCCAGCCCGAGAGCGCCGCGCCGACGGAACGGTCGCGGTTGGCGATCGTGCGCGTGAGGCGCGTTTCGCCCTTCTCGACGGCGGGGATCAGCTCGCGGAAGTCGTAGTTGTTTTTTAACGCAGAGTCGCAGAGGCGCAGAGAATCATCCTTCCCTTTCCTCGCTGCGAACTCTGCGTCTTTGCGTCTCTGCATTGAAAAATCATCCAGCATGTCTCCGAAGTCGAAGCTCGCCCCCTCCTTCGCCTTCAGCAGATCCGTGCGGCCGCGCGCCTCGGCGAGCGAGCGGAGCCCCAACGCGGCAAGATGCGCGCGCACCTCTTCGGCAAGGAAGCGGAAGTACGTCTGGAGATGTTCCGGCTTGCCGGCAAACTTGCAGCGCAATTCCTCCTTCTGCGTCGCGATGCCGACCGGGCAGCAGTTGAGATTGCAGTTGCGGCACTGAACGCAGCCGAGCGCGACGAGCATGGACGTGCCGAACGCGAATTCGTCCGCGCCGAGCAGCGCGGCGATCACGACATCACGACCGGTGCAGAGCTGGCCGTCGACCTGGAGCTTCACGCGGTCGCGGAGGTTGTTTTTGACAAGCGTCTGATGCGCTTCGGCGAGACCGACCTCCCACGGCAGCCCCGCATGCTTCATCGACGTGAGCGGCGCGGCGCCTGTTCCGCCGTCGAAGCCGGAAATGACGATCACGTCGGCGTGCGCCTTGGCGACGCCGGCCGCGATCGTTCCGACGCCCGCCTCCGAGACAAGTTTCACGGAAATGCGCGCATCGGGATTCGCGCATGTGAGATCGTAGATGAGCTGCGCGAGGTCTTCGATGGAGTAGATGTCGTGGTGCGGCGGCGGCGAGATGAGCGTCGTGCCGGGCTTCGCGTGCCGGAGGCGGGCGACGAACGCGTTCACCTTGTGCGCGGGGAGCTGTCCGCCCTCGCCCGGCTTCGCACCCTGCGCGAGCTTGATCTGCAGATCCTTCGCCGAGCGGAGGTACTCGATCGTCACGCCGAAGCGTCCCGACGCGATCTGTTTGATGGCGCTGTTCGTGTCGGTTCCGAAACGCGCGGGGTCCTCGCCGCCCTCGCCGGAGTTGGACATGAGCCCGAGCCCGTTCAGTGCGCGCGCGATCGTCTCGTGCGACTCGGTCGAAAGCGACCCGAGCGACATCGCCCCGCCGACAAAATGCTTCAGAATCGAATCGACGGGCTCGATGGTGGCGAGAGAATTTTCTGGACATGAGACGTGAGACACGAGACGTGTTGCCTCGTCTGTCGTCTCATGTCTCACGCCCACAAACTCCAGCTGCGAGCGCAGAGTCACGCGGCTGTTCGAATCGATGTCGTCGGTGTAGCGGTGGAAGCGCGCGGAATCGCCGTGGCGCACCGCCTCGTGCAGGTCGACGACGCGCGACGGCGTCCAGAGATGCTCCTCGCCGCCCTTGAGGAAGCGATACTCCCCGCCGGGCGGCAGTGTTTTTTCAACGCAGAGACGCAGAGGCGCAGAGGACGATTCGCCGCCACAGACCTCTCTGCGGCTCTGCGACTCTGCGTTAAATATTTTCTCCAGGTCTTCCAGCTCCAGTCCGCCGACGGGCGAGGTGACGCCGGTGAAGTAGTCCGCGACGATCTTGGGACCGAGCCCCACCGCCTCGAAGATGCGTGCCGCGCGGTAGGAGCGCAGCGTCGAAATACCCATCTTCGACATGATCTTCATCAGCCCCTTGCAGACGGCCGACACGTAGTTCGCCGTCGCCTGATGGGGCGTGAGCACCTGGTCGGGCGCGTTGTCCCCAACGCGCCGCGCATCCAGAGACCCGCCATCACAACCGATCTCCGCTACCGTCGCGAGCGCAAGGTACGGATTGATCGCCGTCGCGCCGAAACCGAGCAGGACGGCGACGTGGTGGACTTCGCGCACCTCGCCCGTTTCGACGATGATGCCGACGGACGGCCGCATGCCCGCGTCGACGAGCGCCTTATTGACCGCCGCCACGGCGAGGAGGCTGGGGATGCGTTTTTTAACGCAGAGACGCAGAGACGCAGCGTTCGCAGAGTGATCGCTCAGCACGAGGATCTTCGCGCCGTCCGCCGCCACCGCGCGCGCGGCGGCGGCGAGCGCATCGAGCGCAGCCTTCAGACCGCCGTCGAAGAACATTGAAAGCGTCTTCGCGGGGAAATCGGGAATGTGCCGGAGGCGTGCGAGCTCGTCGTCGGTCAGCACGGGCCGCGTCATCTTCACGAGGCGTGCGTGTTCCGGCGTCTCCGCGAGGATGTTCCCCTCGTTGCCGATGTACGTCATGATCGACATCACGAGCTCCTCGCGGATCGGGTCGATCGGCGGATTCGTCACCTGCGCGAAGAGCTGATGGAAATAGTCGAAGAGCGTGCGCGGCCGGCGCGAGAGCGCAGCCAGCGCCGCGTCGTTGCCCATCGCGCCGACCGGCTCGTGTCCCGTCTCCGCCATCGGGCGGATGACCGCCTCGATATCCTCGCGCGTCCAGCCGAAGCGCCTTTGCTCGCACGCTGTCCGGCCATCAGGACGGGACGGCACGATCTCGGTGAAGAGGCCGGTGACGGGGATGTGGTTCTCCTTCACCCAGCGGCGGTACGGCCGGCGCCGCGCGTAGAAGGTTTTGAGTTCGGTGTCCTCCATGAGCCGGTGTTTTTCAAGGTCGAGCCAGAGAAGCGAGCCGGGACCGAGCCGCCCGTGGCGCGCGACCGATTCCGCCGGAATGTCGAGCACGCCCGTCTCTGACGCGAGCACGAAAAGGCCATCCTTTGAGAGCGTCCAGCGCGCGGGCCGCAGTCCATTGCGGTCGAGCGCCGCGCCAAGTCCGAGGCCGTCGGTGAACGCGACGGCGGCCGGTCCGTCCCACGGCTCCATCAGCGCGGAGTGGTATTCGTAGAACGCGCGCACGTCGCGCCCCATGTGATACTTCGCGCCCCACGCCTGCGGAATCAGCATCATCATCGCGTGCGGCGCGTCGCGTCCGGCGGCGACGAGCAGCTCGAAGATGTTGTCGAGCGAGGCGGAATCGGACTGGCCGCCGTGGACGACCGGCAGCACCTTTTTCAGGTCATCGCCCAAGACCGGCGACGCCAGCGACGCCTCGCGCGCCGCGAGCGCGGTGAGGTTGCCCTTGATCGCGTTGATCTCGCCGTTGTGCGCGAGGGCGCGGAACGGATGCGCCAGCTCCCACGACGGAAAGGTGTTCGTCGAATAGCGCTGATGGACGATGGCGAAGGGCGAGACGAAATCCGGGTCGGAGAGGTCGGGATAGAACGATTCGATCTGCGTGGCGAGGAGAAGTCCCTTGTAGACGATCGTCCGCGACGAGCAGGAGCAGACGTAGGTCTTCTTCGTCGTCTTCTCGATCTGTCGCCGGATGACGTAAAGCCGCCGCTCGAAGGAGAGGACATCGGACTTCGGACTTAAGACTTCCGAAGTCTGTTGTCCGATGGCTGAAGTCCTGACAAAAAGCTGCCGTATCCGCGGCATGACGGCGCGCGCGTCGTGTCCGATCGCAGCGGGATTCGTCGGCACGTCGCGCCAGGCGAGCACCGTGCAGCCCTCGCCCGTCACCGCCGCCTCGATCTTCTCCTCTTCGCCTTCGCCGCCGAAGATCATCGCCACGCCGAACTCGCCGGAACTGCATTTGACTTCCGACTTCTGACTTCCGACTTCCGGTGTGGATGTCCGAAGTCTGTCGTCTGAAGTCCTTCCGGCCAGCACCTTCCGGAAGAACCCGTGCGGAATCTTCAGAAGGAGCCCCGCGCCGTCGCCGGTCTCGGGGTCGTTGCCCGTCGCGCCGCGGTGCATGAGGCGCTTTAGGATCGTCAGGCCCTTCTCGACGATGTCGTGGCTGGCCGCGCCCGAGAGGTTCGCCACCATCCCGACGCCGCACGCATCGTGTTCGTAGTCGCTCCTGTAGAGCCCCTGACCCGCTGACAGTCTCTCTGCCTGGTTCATACGCATCTTACTCCACGGTAACCGATTTGGCCAGATTGCGCGGCTGGTCGATTTCGCAGCCGCGCAGCCGCGCGACGTGATAGGCGAAAAGCTGCAACGCAACAACCGAGACGATCGGCGACAGCTCCACGCCTGTCGCCGGCACTTCGATCGCATCCGAAAGCACCGCCTTCGCCGACGCGTCGCCCGCCGTGACAATGCCGAGGACCGGCGCGTTGCGCGCGCGGCACTCCTGCACATTGCCGAGCGTCTTCTCCTTGCCGGGGATATTCGCGAGCAGCGCGACGACCGGCGTCTTCTCCGACAAAAGCGCAATCGGACCGTGCTTCAGTTCTGCCGCCTGATAGCCTTCGGCGTGGACATAGGCGACCTCCTTGATCTTCAACGCGCCCTCCAGGGCCGCCGGATAGAGGATGCCCCGCCCGATGAAGAACAGATCGTTCGCCTGCGCGTATTTCTGCGCGACGGCGGCGATGGCGTCATTCTGCTCAAGGACCTTTCCGACCAAATCGGGGATGCGCGATATTTCGCTCACGAGCCTGTCGCCCGCCTCGCGCGAAAGGCGCCGCGTGCGGCCCAGCTTCAAGGCTGTCATCAGAAGCGCCGTCACCTGCGCGGTGAACGCCTTGGTGGAGGCGACCGATATCTCCGGCCCCGCGTGAAGATACACGCCGCGCCCGGCCTCGCGCGCGATCGTGGAGCCGACGACGTTGCACAGGCCGGAGACGAGCGCGCCCTTGCGGATCGATTCGCGCACGGCCGCGAGCGTGTCCGCCGTCTCGCCGGACTGCGACAGCGCGATCACCCAGTCGTCGGGCCCGACGATCGGGTTTGAATAACGGAATTCCGCCGCCTGTTCGGGCGACACCGGGACGTCCGCCAGACTCTCGAACAGATACTTGCCGACCATTCCGGCGTGCAGCGACGTGCCGCAGCCGACGATGACAAGGCGGCGCACGGCGGCGAGTTCGCGCGGCGACAGGTTGAGCCCGGACAGGAGCGCGGTCCCGTTCGCCGCGTCCAGGCGCCCGCGCAGGGTGTTGGCGAGCGCCTCCGGCTGCTCGAAGATCTCCTTGATCATGAAGTGTTCGTAGCCGCCCTTCTCGATGGCGCCGAGATCCCAATCGACCTCCTGCACTTCGCGCGCGACGGGTGCGTTGTCGAGGGAGTGTATGTCTACGCCATCGGGCGTTATCATCGCGACATCGCCATCCTTGAGATAGATGACTTGTCGCGTGTAGGCGACGATGGCCGAAACATCGCTCGCCACCACGACATCCTTCTCGCCGATGCCGATCACAAGCGGGCTTCCCTTGCGCGCCACGACCATTTCCCCCGGATGCCGCGCCGAAATCGCCGCAAGGCCGTAGGTCCCCTCGACGCGCTTCAGGGCGTCGCAGACCGCAGCGAGGAAATCGCCTTTGTCGAACGCCGCGACGAGATGCGCCAGGACTTCCGTGTCGGTCTGCGAAAGAAATTTCACGCCGCGCTTCTCCAGCCCGGCGCGCAGCGCCGCGTAGTTTTCGATGATCCCGTTGTGAACGAGCGCCAGCCGCCCGCCGTCCGCGACATGCGGATGGGCGTTCGCGACCGTCGGCAGCCCGTGCGTCGCCCAGCGCGTATGCGCGATGCCGAGCGTGTACTTCGCCCGCTCCCGTTCGGGCAGCGCGCGCTCCAAGAGCTGCGCCAGCTTCGCGACCTTGCCCGTCTGCTTGTAGATCCGCAGGCCCTCCGCCGACGCCAGCGCGACGCCGGCCGAATCGTATCCGCGATATTCAAGACGGCTCAGGCCGTTCACAAGCGGCCCGACGGCCGATGTCGTCTTCGATGAGAATCCAACGATTCCGCACATGTGCTGATTCCTTTTGCCGCGTTAGATGTTCGAGAAAAACTGGAAGGAGGCGTAGGCGTCCTGTCCGTGTTCGGTGATGTCGAGACCCTTCAGTTCGGTCGTTGCGCTGACGCGCAGGATGCCGAGCTTCTTCAGCGCGAAGAAGATCGCGAGGCCCGTGCCGAACGCCCAGACGGCCGTCGCGCCGACGCCGCAGAGCTGGATGCCGAGAAACTTCACGCCGCCGCCGTAAAAGAGGCCGACGAGTTCGTTGCCGTAGCCGCACGCGGTCGGCGCGGCGAAGAGACCGACGGCCAGCGTGCCCCAGACGCCGTTCACGCAGTGGACCGACACCGCGCCAACCGGGTCGTCGATGTGCAGACGGTCGAGCGCAAACACGGAGAGGACCACCAGCACGCCGGCGACGAGACCGATGACAATCGCCGCGTTCGCCGTCACGAGGTCGCAGGGTGCGGTGATCGCGACGAGCCCCGCGAGCGAACCGTTGAGCGCCATCGTGAGATCCGGCTTGCCCATGATGATCCAGGCCGTCACGAGCGCGGCGACGGTGCCCGCGCAGGCGGCGAGGTTCGTCGTCATCGCGACGCGGCCGATGGAGCCGATGCCCGCCGTGTAGCTGCCGGGGTTGAATCCGAACCAGCCGATCCAGAGGAGGAAGACGCCGAGCGTGCCGAGAACGAGCGAGTGTCCGGGGATCGGATTCGCCTGGCCGTCGGGACGATACTTGCCGATGCGAGGGCCCAGCGCGATCGCCCCCGCGAGCGCGATCCAGCCGCCGACGGAATGGACGACGGTCGAGCCCGCGAAGTCGTGGAAGCCGAGCGCCTCGATCCAGCCCTGCGACGCTTCGCCCGCGAGCGAGCCCCACATCCAGTGTCCGCTCACGGGATAGACGAGCGCCGAGATGAGGACCGAGTAGATGAGGTAGCTCTTGAACTCGATGCGCTCGGCGACCGCGCCGGAGACGATCGTCGCGGCGGTCGCGGCGAACATCGTCTGGAAGAAGAGGAACGTCCAGTCCCAGACGCCTTCGCCCGTCGCGAGCGACGGCATGCCGAGGCCGCCCCAGCCAAGCCAGCCCGCCGCCTTCGTCGCGCCGAACATGAGCGCCGCGCCGAGGATGTAGAATCCGAGCGAGCCCGCCGCGAAGTCCATCAGGTTCTTCATCATGATGTTCGCCGCGTTCTTGGCGCGCGTGAAGCCCGTCTCGACGAGCGCGAAGCCCGCCTGCATCGTAAAGACGAGGATGCCGGCGATGAGCGTCCAGACGACGTTCAGATTGGTCTGGACTGCGGTTGAAGTTATTTCAGGTTCCATGTTGCTTTCTCCATTTGCTTGATTACAGACTTCGGACGTCAGACGTCAGCACGGGAAGTCCGGAGTCAGAAGTCCGTTATCCAATCGCGCTCGGGCCGCGCTCGCCGGTCCGGATGCGTACGCACTCCTCCATCGGCAGGACGAAAATCTTGCCGTCGCCGATCGCGCCGGTGCGCGCGCCTTCGACGATGGCTTCGATGGTCTTCTCCACGTAATCATCGTTCACGCCGATGGCGAGACGCAGTTTCTTGTGGAGCGTCACCTCCTCGGTCGCGCCGCGGTACATGTGGAGGTAGCCGCCCTGCTGACCACAGCCGAGCGCGTTCGTGACGGACATCTTGTAGATCTCCCGGGCGCACAGCGCCTGCTTGACGGCGTTGAGACGCTCCGGCTGGATGTAGGCAATGATGAGTTTCATGATGCCCGTTCATTAGCACATGGCGTGCCAACGGCCAAATGACGGGCAGAAGCGGCGGAACTTTACACCGCATGTAAAACCGCCGCCGGACAGCCGACAAAATTCTGTAAAAGGCGACCGTCGCCGCCGCGCGGATTCCGCCGAAAAACCAGCGCTTCCCGGCCGCGGGCGCGGTTGGCACGGTTCGTGCTTAAAAGAACGCGACGGCGCCGCATCGGGGTGATGGCGCGCCGCAGAAAGGAAACGACACATGACAGAAGAGACAAAGACCGCGACGCACTTCGGCGAAGACGTCTTCGGCGAAGAGGCGATCAACACCTACCTCAGCAAGGAGACGGCGAAGAAGCTCCAGGCGACGATCCGGGAAGGCAAGCCGCTGGACCCCTCGATCGCGGGCGAAGTCGCGCACGGCATCCGCCACTGGGCGATGGACCGGGGCGCGACGCACTACACGCACTGGTTTCTGCCGATGACCGGCTCGACGGCCGAAAAGCACGATTCGTTCCTGGAGCTGAAGGACGGCGAGCCGATCATGCAGTTCAGCGGCAAGAACCTCATCGTCGGCGAACCGGACGCGAGCTCGTTCCCGTCGGGCGGCATCCGCTCGACCTTCGAGGCGCGCGGCTACACGGCGTGGGATCCGACGAGCCCGGCGTTCATCAAGCGCCATTCGAACGGGGCGACACTGTGCATCCCGACGGCGTTCTGCGCCTATACGGGCGAATCGCTCGACAAGAAAACGCCGCTTCTCCGATCCATGCAGGCGCTCGACCGGTCGCTCAAGCGCCTCATGAAGCTCTTCGGACGCGACGAGGCGCACACGGCCTGCACGCTCGGCGCGGAGCAGGAATACTTCCTCGTGGACAGGGAATACTGGAAGAAGCGCCCCGACCTCGTGCTCACGGGCCGCACGCTCTTCGGCGCGCCGTCCGCGAAGGGACAGCAGCTGGAGGATCACTATTTCGGCACGATCCCCGACCGCGTCCTCTCGTTCATGAACGACGTGGAGCGCGACCTGTGGAAGCTCGGCATCCCCGCGAAGACGCGCCACAACGAGGTCGCGCCCGCGCAGTTCGAGCTCGCGCCGCAGTTCGAGGAACTGAACCTCGCGAGCGACCACAACATGCTCGTCATGGACACGCTGCGCACGGTCGCCGAACGGCACGGCTTCAAATGTCTCCTCCATGAAAAGCCCTACGCAGGCGTCAACGGCTCGGGCAAGCACAACAACTGGTCGGTCGCCTACGGCGGCCGGAACCTGCTCGACCCCGGCCGCAATCCGCACGAGAACGCCGTCTTCCTCACGATGCTCTGCGCCGTCATCGAGGCGGTCGACCGGCACGCCGACCTCCTGCGCGCGTCCGTCGCCGGCGCGGGCAACGACCATCGCCTGGGCGCGAACGAAGCGCCGCCCGCCGTCATTTCGATCTATGTCGGCGATCAGCTCGCGGAGGTGCTGGACGCGCTGGCCGGCACGCCCGGCACGGCGCCGCACGCGCCCGGCACGCTCAAGATCGGCGTCGACACGCTGCCCGCGATTCCGAAGGACGCGACCGACCGCAACCGCACCTCGCCCTTCGCGTTCACCGGCAACAAGTTCGAGTTCCGCGCGCCGGGTTCGAGCGTGTGCTGCTCCGGGCCGATGACCGTCCTCAACACGATCGTCGCCGAGGCCGTGGACCGCCTCGCGGACGAGCTGGAGGCGAGCGGCGCGGCGGGCCGGGCCCGTCCGGGCGAGCATACGGCCGCCTTCCACGAGGCGCTGCAGAAGATTCTGCAAGATTCGCTCAACGCGCACCGGCGCGTCGTCTTCAACGGCAACGGCTACGAGGCCGGATGGATGAAGGAGGCCGCGCGGCGCGGGCTGCCCAACGCGCCCGACACGCCCGCCGCGCTGGCCGCGCTCACCCGGCCGGAGAACGCGGCGCTCTTCGAGAAGTACGGCGTCATGACGACGCGCGAGCTCGAAAGCCGCCACGAAATCTTCCTGGAAGAGTACGCGAAGAAGGTGCGGATCGAAGGCGCCTGCGCGCGGGACATCGCACGCGAGCGGGTGCTCCCCGCCGTCCGGGCGGACTACCTCGAAACCGCCCGGGCGCTGACCGCGGCGGCACAGGCCGGCGTCGGACAGGGCACGGCGGCGCTCAGGGAAACCCTGGCGGAGCTCGGCGACGGATACGACGCGCTGAAAGGCGGCATCACGGCGCTTGAAACGGCGCTCGGCGCGGATGACGAGGCCGCCATCCTGTCCGCGATGACCGCTCTGCGCCGGACGGTGGATGCGCTCGAACGCCAGGTCGCCGACGCGCGCTGGCCGCTCCCGAAATACGGCGATATGCTGTTTTTGTATTAGTTGGAAAGTTGAAAGTTGGGAAGTCGAAAGTTGGGAAGTTGAAAGTTGGACGAACTCAAACATGAATGCGCCGTGGCGATGGTGGTCCTGCGAAAGCCGCCGTCCGCCACGGGCGATTTCGGCGGGACGAAGCTCTCGCTTCTGCTGGAAAAGCAGCACAACCGCGGGCAGGACGGCGCGGGCGCGGCGGTTCTTGCGGCAAACCCCGCGCCCGGCGCCCCGCCCTACTGGATCGCGAAGTCCGCCTCGGCGACGCCCCTCGCCGACGTGCTGGGCATGCTGACAAAGCGCAGCAGAGGTGAGGCAGGATTGACAGGATTATCTGGAGGCTTGTCCCAAGACCCCAAGAATCATGTTAATCCTGTAAATCCTGTCAAAAAAAGTTTCGCGCGCATCTTCCTCGGCCATCTGCGCTACGCGACATTCGGCAAGAACGACACGGCGTTCTGCCATCCGTTCGTGCACGAATCGCGCGACCTCGCGCACACCCTTCTGCTCGCCGGAAACTTCAATCTCACGAACGCCCGCGCGCTCTTCGACAACTACGCGCGGCACGGCGCGTTTCCGACCAGCACGGCCGACGGCTATCTCATCTGCGAGCTGATCGCGCAGGAGCTGGGAGGGCCGACCTCCGTGTCGGCCGCGGCCGGGACAGAGCCCGGACCTCCCGTTGCCGACGCCCTTGCAAATGCATTGAAGAACGCCGACGGGGCGTGGACGCTCTGCGGCGCGACGGGCGACGGCTGGGCGTTCGCGACGCGCGACGCATGCGGCATCCGGCCCGGCTGGTACTACGCCGACGACGCGGTCGTCGTGGTGGCGAGCGAACGCCCGGCGATCCAGGCCGCGTTCGACGTGCCGCCCGAAGCGGTCAGGGAGCTGCCGCCCGGCCAGGCGCTCATCGTTTCGCCGGAGGGGGAGGTGGAATTTCATCCTCTTTCAGCATTCAACTCTCAACGCTCAGCTTTTAACTTTCAACTTTCAACTTTCAACTCGCAGCGTCCCTGCTCCTTCGAGCGCATCTACTTCTCGCGCGCGAACGACGCCGACATCCACCGCGAACGCAAGGCTCTCGGCGCGGCACTTCTGCCGCGCATCCTGAAGGCGGCCGACGCGCCGCTTGAAGACATCTTTTTCAGCTACATTCCCAACTCGGCGCGCATCGCCTTCCACGGGCTGCTGGAAGAACTGTTTCGCACCGTGATGTCCGACGTCGCCCCGACGCTTCCCCGCTTCGGCGAGGTGATCGTCAAGGACGCGAAGTTCCGCACGTTCATCGCGGATGCAGCGGCGCGGCGCGAATTCTACAAGCACATCTACGACGTCACCTACGGGCTCGTCCGCGCCGGCCGAGACACGCTCGTCGTGCTGGACGATTCCATCGTGCGCGGCAGCACGATGAAAAACGCGATTCTGCCGATGCTCGACCGGCTCGGCCCCAAGCGCATCGTCATCGCCTCCAGCGCGCCGCCCATCCGCTATCCCGACTGCTACGGCATCGACATGTCGACGCTCGGCGAGCTGGTCGCGTTCAAAGCGCTCGTCAACCTGCTCGGTCCGGACGCCGAACAGCAGCTGAAACGAATCCCGCTGCGCGACCTCTACGCCCGCTTCACCGACGAGGCGCACGACGCCGAAATCGCGCGCCTTCTCACCCCGCCGGGCATGAAGGCCGAGGTGAAGGTCGTCTACCAGACCGTCGACGCGCTTCACCGCGCCTGTCCGGGCGCATCCGGCGACTGGTATTTCACGGGCGACTATCCCACGCCGGGCGGCGCGCGCGTTCTGCGCACCGCCCTCAAAAACTATCTGGAGAAAAACAATGAACGGTCTTATTGAGAAATGGGCCGCGGAGCGGGCGCGCGCGGCGTTCCTGGCGCTCGATGACGGCACGGTGTTCCGCGGCGTCGCGTGCGGCGCGGCAAAGGACGCGCTGGGCGAAGTCGTGTTCAACACCGGCATGTGCGGCTATCAGGAGATTCTGACCGATCCATCCTACGCCGGGCAGTTCGTCACCCTCACGACCGCCGAAGTCGGCAACTACGGGATCAACGGCGCGGACACCGAAAGCCGCGCCCTTTTTCTGTCCGGCCTTGTCATCGGCGACCTGACCGAGCCGCGCGACGGGCGCAGCGAAATGAGCCTCGACGCCTACCTGAAGGCGAACGGCGTGCCCGGCATCTACGGCGTCGACACGCGCGCGCTCACGCTTCACATCCGCGCGCACGGCAACCGCAAGGCGTATCTCTGCACGGGTCGGGCGACCTGTCCTCAGGCCGCCGCCGCGCGTTGGGGACAACGCGCCCTACCGGAAGAGGAGGCCGTCGCGAAGGCCCGCGCATGGGAAGGACTCGACGGGCAGGACTACGCGGCAAAGGTGACGTGCAAGGCGGCTTATGAATTTGGACTTCCGCCTTCGGACTTCGGACAGCAAAAACAGAAGTCTGAAGACCGAAGTCGGAAGTCCCCGCCCCACATCGTCTGCTACGACTTCGGCGTGAAGACGAACATCCTGCGGTCGCTCGCCGCATGGGCGCGCGTGACCGTGGTGCCCGCGCAGACGCCCGCCGAAGAAGTGCTCGCGATGACGCCCGACGGCGTCTTTCTCTCCAACGGCCCCGCCGATCCCGCCGCCGTTACTTACGCGGTAGAGAACATACAGAAGCTGTTGGGAATTAAGAAGCTCACGCGGAGGTGCGGAGACGCGGAGAAAGGAGGCTCTGCGCCTCTGCGGGAGAAAATCCCCATCATGGGCATCTGTCTCGGGCATCAGCTGCTCGCCCGCGCGTGCGGCGCGCAGACGGCGCGGCTGAAGTTCGGCCATCACGGGTGCAACCATCCGGTGAAGAACCTCGCCACGGGCCGCGTCGAAATCACGAGCCAGAACCACAACTTCGCCGTTGTGGCGGATTCGCTTCCCGACTGCCTGGAAGCGACGCACCTCAACCTCAACGACGGCTCGATCGAGGGCCTTCGGCACAAGACGCTCCCGGCGTTCTCGGTGCAGTACCACCCCGAGTCCTGCCCCGGGCCCCACGACTCAAAGTATCTCTTCGATGAATTCAAGAACGCTGTTCGGAACTTTCAGGCCGCTCGATTGCTCGGATTCTAGAAATCTAGGATTCTAGGCGTCTAGACTTCTCGATTTAAAAACTTTCAAACTTTTAAACTTCTAAACTTTCAAACTTTCAAACTTTCACCAATGAACAAGCCAGTCAAATACATCTTCATCACGGGCGGCGTCGTCAGCTCGCTCGGCAAGGGCGTGACGAGCGCCAGCCTCGCGCTCCTCCTCAAATCGCGCGGCTACACGGTCTTCATGCAGAAGCTCGACCCGTACCTCAACGTCGACCCCGGCACGATGTCGCCCTATCAGCACGGCGAGGTGTTCGTGACCGACGACGGCGCGGAAACCGATCTCGACCTCGGCCACTACGAGCGCTTCGCCGGCGTGACCTGCACGAAAGCGTCGAACTTCACGTCGGGGCGCATCTACTCGGCCGTCCTCGCGCGCGAACGCGCCGGCGGCTATCTCGGCGGCACGGTCCAGGTCGTGCCGCACATCACGGACGAAATCAAGGCGGCGATCCGCGCGGCGGGCATGGGAGGGCCGACCTCCGTGTCGGCCACGGTCGGGACAGAGCCCGACCCTCCCGACATCGTCCTCTGCGAGATCGGCGGCGTGTCGGGCGACATCGAAAGCCTGCCGTTTCTGGAGGCGGCGCGTCAGTTCCGGTTCGAGGCCGGCGCGGACAACACGTGCTTCGTGCACCTGACGCTCGTGCCCTACCTCAAGGCGGCGGGCGAGCTGAAGACCAAGCCGTCGCAGCACTCCGTCGGACAGCTGCGCGCGATCGGCATCATCCCCGACATCCTCGTCTGCCGCACGGAGCGGACGATTCCCGAAGAGCACCTGCAGAAGCTCGCGCTCTTCTGCAACGTCAGGCGAGACTGCGTCATCGAGGAGAAGGACGTGACGGACTCCGTCTACGCCGTACCGCGCGAACTGAAGGAGCAGCATCTCGACGAACAGGTGCTGAAGCGGCTGCAGCTGCCGGTGAATCCGATTCGGCACACCGTCTGGGACACGCTCGTCAGAAAGGCGACGCAGGCGAAGAAGTCCTGCCGCATCGCGCTGGTCGGCAAATACATTTCGATCCGCGACGCGTACAAGTCGGTCCACGAGGCGCTCCAGCACGCCGGCATGGCGCACGACTGCAAGGTCGAGGTCGTGCCGATCGAGGCCGAGGAGTTTGAAAAGAAAATGTGTCACGCGGAGAAGCGGAGATGCGGAGAGCATAAAAAACCCCGCTCCTCCGCATCTCCGCGTGAGATAAAAGATATCGACGGCATTCTGGTGCCGGGCGGGTTCGGCACGCGCGGCGTGGAGGGCAAGATCGCGGCGATCCGATACGCGCGCGAAAACAACATCCCCTTCCTCGGCATCTGCCTCGGCATGCAGTGCACGGTCATCGAATACGCGCGCGACGTTCTCGGCTGGACGGACGCCAACTCGACCGAGTTTGACGAGCGGACGACGCATCCCGTCATCGACCTCATGGACGAGCAGCGCACCGTCACACAGAAAGGCGGCACCATGCGCCTCGGCGCGTATCCGTGCGTTCTGAAGAAAGGCTCGCTTGCAGACAAGCTGTATAGCCGCAAAGACAACTCTGCGTCCTCTGCGTCTCTGCGCCTCTGCGTTAAAAACACGGACACGGTAACAATCTCCGAACGGCACCGCCACCGCTACGAACTGGCCTACGACGGCGCCGCGCGCGAGAAGCTGGAATCGTCGGGTCTCACGGTCAGCGGCCTCTCGCCCGACGGCAGGCTCGTCGAGATCGTGGAACTTCCGCCGACGACGCACCCGTACTTCATCGCCTGCCAGTTTCATCCCGAGTTCACGTCACGTCCGACGGCGCCGCATCCGCTGTTCCTCGGGCTCGTCGCGGCGGCGCTCAAAAGGAAGGCCAAATGAAACGCACAGACATCCGGAAGATTCTGATCATCGGATCGGGTCCGATCGTCATCGGGCAGGGCTGCGAGTTCGACTATTCGGGCTGCCAGGCGGTCAAGGCCCTGCGCCGGGCGGGCTATCAGATCGTCCTCGTCAACTCCAATCCGGCGACGGTGATGACCGACCCGGACATGGCCGAGGCGACCTACATCGAGCCGCTGACGGTCGATTCCGTCGCGGCGATCATCCGCCGGGAGCGTCCCGACGCGCTCCTGCCGACGCTCGGCGGACAGACCGCGCTCAATCTCGCGATGGAGCTGACGCGCGCCGGCGTCCTCGACACCTGCGGCGTGGAGATGATCGGAGCGAATGCTGACGCGATCGCGCGCGCGGAGGACCGCACGCTCTTCAAGGCGGCGATGGCGGAACTCGGGCTCGACATGCCGCGCTCCGGCAGCGCCCGCTCGCTGGAGGAGGCCCGGACGGTCGCCCGCGCCATCGGCACCTGGCCGCTGATCATCCGCCCCGGCTTCACGCTCGGCGGCACGGGCGGCGGCATCGCGCACGACACGGACGAATTCCGCGCAATCGTCGCGCGCGGTCTGGAGGCGTCGCTCAACCGCGAAGTGCTGATCGAGGAATCGCTCATCGGCTGGAAGGAATTCGAGATGGAGGTCATGCGCGACCGGGCGGGGAACGCCGTCATCGTCTGCTCCATCGAGAATCTCGATCCGATGGGCGTTCATACGGGCGACTCCATCACCGTCGCGCCGATCCAGACGCTGAGCGACCGCGCCTACCAGGCGATGCGCGACGACTCCATCCGCGTCCTGGAGGCGATCGGCATCGCGACCGGCGGCTCAAACGTGCAGTGGGCCGTCCATCCGCAGACCGGGCGGCGCGTCGTCATCGAAATGAATCCGCGCGTCTCGCGCTCGTCCGCGCTGGCGTCGAAGGCGACGGGCTTCCCGATCGCGAAGATCGCCGCCCTTCTCGCCGTCGGCTGCACGCTGGACGAGCTGAAAAACGACATCACCGGCACCACGCCCGCCTGCTTCGAACCGGCGCTCGACTACGTCGTCGTCAAAGTGCCGCGCTTCGCTTTCGAGAAGTTCCCGGGCGCGGATACGCGGCTGGGCACGCAGATGAAGTCCGTCGGCGAGGCGATGGCGATCGGCCGCACCTTCAAACAGGCCTATCTCAAGGCCGTGCGGTCGCTCGAAGCGCCGCTCGCCGGACACGACGTCGCAAGCTTCGATCCGTGGTTCAAGGCGCAGCTCGACGAGATCGAGGCGTTCAGAAAGTTTCTGGCGGGTCAAAAGGATGTTTTGACAGGATTGACAGGATTGAGAAACGGAGATAATCCTGTCAATCCTGTCTTAAAAAACGAGCAGGCGTATCTGTTGCTTCGGCAGGCGAAGGTCTTCGGGTTCAGCGACCGCGAGATCGCCGAGGCGATCGGCACGGATGAGATTTCCGTGCGGAACAACCGCATGGCCCTCGGCATCCGGCCCGAATTCGGCGAAGTCGACACCTGCGCGGGCGAATTCGCGGCCCGGACGCCGTATTACTACTCTTATTATTCGACTTCGGACGTCGGACTTCAGGCTTCAGATCGTGAGGCGGCGGAGGACCGGAAGGAAAAATCACATCCGTCTGAAGTCTTCAGTCCGAAGTCCTCTCCTCGCAAGGTCATGATCCTCGGCGGCGGACCGAACCGCATCGGCCAGGGCATCGAATTCGACTGGTGCTGCTGCCACGCGGCGTTCGCCCTGCGCCAGATGGGCATCGAGGTCGTGATGGTCAACTCCAACCCCGAGACCGTCTCGACCGACTACGACACGTCGGACAAGCTGTATTTCGAGCCGCTCACCTTCGAGGATGTCATGGAAATCTACGCGCGCGAGCGCTGCGACGGCGCGATCGTCCAGTTCGGGGGACAGACCCCGCTCAACCTCGCGGAGCGGCTGGAAGCGGCCGGCGTCCGCATCCTCGGCACCTCGCCCGCCGACATCGCGCGCGCCGAAGACCGCGACTTCTTCCGCGCGCTTGTCAGCGAGACGGGCGTGAAGCAGCCGCCGAGCGGAATCGCGCGGACGGTCGACGACGCGATCCGCATCGCCGCCGACATCGGCTATCCCGTGCTCGTGCGGCCGTCCTTCGTTCTCGGCGGCCGCGGCATGGCGATCGTCTACCGTGAAGACCGGCTCCGGGCATACGTCGACGAGGCGGTGAAGATCTCCGGCGGACGGGCGATTCTCATCGACAAGTTCCTCACCCGCGCCATCGAGCTGGACGTGGACTGCGTGTCGGACGGCGAGACGACCGTCGTCGGCGCGATCCTCGAACACATCGAAGCGGCCGGCTGCCATTCCGGCGACGCCGCCGCCGTCACGCCGCCCGTGTCGCTCGCGCAGGAGACGATCGACGAAGTCGCGCGCATCGCGCGCGCGTTCGCGGAGAAGCTGCAGGTCGTCGGCCTCATGAACATCCAGCTGGCCGTCAAGGACGGCGACGTCTGGATGATCGAGGTGAATCCGCGCGCGTCGCGCACCGTGCCGTTCGTCTCGAAGGCGGTCGGCTGGTCGCTCGCCGCGGCGGCGACACGGGCGATGGCGGGCGAGCGGCTGAAGGACCTCGAACTTCAGACTTCGGACTTCCAGAAAAACCGGAAGTCTGAAGTCGGAAGTCTGATGTCGCCCCCCTACTACTGCGCCAAGGAGGCCGTCTTCCCCTTCGTCAAGTTCCCGGGCGCGGACATCACGCTCACGCCGGAGATGAAATCGACGGGCGAGGTGATGGCGTTCGGGCGCGACGCCGCCACCGCCTACTTCAAGAGCCAGGCCGCCGCCGGCAGCCCCCTCCCGCGCGCGGGCGGCCTCATCCTCTCGGTGCGCGACGCAGACAAGGCCGCGGTGACGGCGCTCGCCAAGCGGCTGGCGGCGCTGGGGTTCGAGATCTGGGCGACGCGCGGCACCTCCACCGCGCTCTGGCGCGCCGGGGTGGAGGCCAACGCGCTCTACAAGATTCCGCTGGGCAGCCCCAACGCGCTGGATCTCATCCGGCGCGGCAAGGTCAGATGGATCGTCAACACGCGCGACGACGGCGAGGAGGCCGCGCATGACAGCGCGCGGATCCGCGCGGCCGCCGTCGCGGCGGGCGTGCCGGTGACGACGACGCTCGCCGCCCTGGCGGAAGGAGTGGCCGGCATCGAGACGATCCGGACGCAGGGCGACGCGCTGAACCCGCGCCCGCTCCAATCCCAATCCGGCCAGCCCGTAAAGGGCTGGCCGGCAGGTTGATCCCCATAACCAACCTGGTTGCCAGCCCTTTACGGGCTGGCAACACTCGGGCTGGCAACACTCGGGCTGGCAACACTCGGGCTGGCAACATCATGCTCGTCGCAGGCGAAATGAAAGTAGTCGACGTCGACATGCCCGCCGGGCGTCTTCGTCGGATAGCAGAAGATCGCAAAGCGCGAGCCCGTGAAGAAGCGCTGCCAGTCGAAGTGGAGCGGCACGCGCGTGCCGATCCGGCGCCAGCTGCGCCCGTCCGCGCTCCAGTCCATCTCGGCCCAGTCCTGATGCGGCCGGAAGTCCGCGCGCACGCGGAGGTACACGCAATCCGACGTCAGCTCCACCGATTCCTTCTCCGCGACCTCGGCGCGCGGATGGCGGCGGCCCGGCCCCGCGTCGAACACGCTCTTCTCCTCGCTCATCACGAGGCGCTTGCGCCCGCCCGCGCAGACGACGGCCAGCACCGCGCTGTCGGACTGGAACGCGGCGAGGCCGGCGCGGTCGCCGTCCTTCATCCCCGAAACGTCAAGCCGGATCTCGCCGGTGCACCGCGGCGCGACCATGCGCTGCGTCAGCGTGTTGCGCGCGAGAAAGAGGTTCGGCGCGACCGCCCCGGCCGTCAGGCGCAGCCAGCCCGGCCGCGCGGCGAGCGACCAGGCGCCGTCGAGCGGATTGTGGTTCCACTGCCACCGCAGGTCGAGCGCCGTCCGCTCGAATTCGTCGGAGCCGACGAGGCCCGCAAGCGACGGATACGGCCGCGTCACGTCGTTCGGAATCCGTCCGTCGGCATCGCCGAGCATCGGCCAGCCGTCCTTCCACGTCACGTCCATGAGGCACGGCGTGCGCCCGATGCCGCCGCGGTCCTGAAACACCAGCGCGCGCCATTTCCCGTCGGGGCACTCCACGACGCAGCCCTGGCCGACGCCGCCCCAGTCCTCGAACTCCGTCTCGAGGATGACCTTCTTCTCCCATTCGCCCGTCAGCGACTTCGAACGGTAGCAGACTTCGCGGCGCGGATGATCCGGCAGAAACGCCGAGACCATCATGAGATAGTAGTAGCCGTCCTTCTTGAACGCGGCCGAACCTTCGAGAAGCGACGTCTCCTCGCCGCGTTCGAACAGCTGACGGTCGAGCCCGCCCGGCCGGACGCCCGTCAGGTCCGCCTTCAGCTCCGTGACGCGCCCCGAGCCGTGGAAGACGTACACGCGCCCGTCGTCGTCGAAGACGAGCGAGCCGTCGTGCAGGTGCGCGCCGCGGCTCAGCAGCCGCCACGGCCCCTCCGCCCGGTCGGCGGTGTACAGGAAGCCGCCCGCGCCGTTGACGATGAACCACGCGTAGAACTTCCCGTCATGGTGCACGAGCGACGTCGCCCACTGGCCCGCGCCGTAGCCGGTCCGCCCGTCGGGTGCCGCGAACGCGTATTCCGGCGCGTCGATGCCGTCGAAGATGTACGAGACGATCTCCCAGTGGATCATGTCCTTCGAGCGCATGACCGGCGCGCCCGGCATGTAGAACATCGTCGTCGTCACCAGATAGACGTACTCGCCCGCGCGGCACATCGTCGGATCGGGGCAGTCCGCGTAGATGACCGGGTTGCGGAACGTCGCGCGCCGGCGGACGTAGACCGGGATGCGGTCGATCGGCGTCTTCGCCCGGATGACGCGGCCGCCCTTGACGTCCGCGCCCGTGTGGAAATCGCACCAGTCGCCTTCCGGCAGCCACACGTCCATCTCCTCCACGTCGGCCGTCACGGGGCAGACGAGCAGATCGGGGCCGAACATGTACTCGGTCTCGAAGCCGCGCGGCGCGTCGAAGAGCGGGCGCATCATCATCGCGTTGTTCTCCGCCACGTCCTTCGCGACGCGGCGGATGTACGGCCGCAGGCGTTCGCGCAGCCGCACCTGGTCGTTCAGCAGCTCCTCCGTGCGCACGCCGTAGCGCGACGGCGTCGTGTCGCTGACAAAGCCGTGCACGCGCTGGATCGGGCAGAACGTCGCGAACTGCAGCCAGCGCACGAGCCGCTTCTGATAGTCGCCGTTCGTGTACTGGTCGCCCGGGCGGAAGAAGCCGCCGGCGTCGCTCGTCCAGTACGGGAAGCCGGCCGCCGCGAAGCCGAGCCCCGCGATGATCTGCGTGCGCAGATCCTGCCACGAGCTGCCCACGTCGCCGCTCCACATGACGCACGCGGTCCGCGTCTGCCCCGGAAACGCCGAGCGCGTGAGAACGAGCGGCGTCTCGCCCGGCCGCAGCGCGCGCAGGCGGCGGTCGGCCTCCGTGTTGACGAGCAGCGGATAGATGTTGCGGTACTTCTCCCCGTCGCCCAGCGCGATCCGGCGGCCGTGCAGCGCGTCGTTCTCCGGCTCGACCGCGTCCAGCCACCAGGCGTCGACGCCCGTCGACACGAGCCGGTCGGCGAACCACGTCCAGTAGAGATCGGCGGCGGATTTCTTCGAGAAGTCGATCCACGAGGTGCCCGCGATAAAGCCGTCCGCCGCCTTCATCGCGCGGCAGAAGTCGCTGTCGCCCTCCGTCTTCGACCAGACGCTCAGCATCACGCGCACGCCGTCGCGGTGGCACGCCTCGACCATGCCCTTCGGATCGGGGAAGCGCTGCGCGTCCCACTCCATCGAATTCCACGTGCCGCTGCGCCACCACTGCCAGTCCTGAACGATCACCGAAAGCGGCAGGCCGCGTTCCTTGAAATAGCGGACGGCCTTCAGCAGATCGTCCTGCGACCGGTAGCGCTCCTGGCAGTGCCAGTAGCCCCACGCCCAGTCGGGCAGCGCCGCCGTGCCGCCGCAGTCCGCGCGGAAACGCGCGACCGCCGTTTCCGGCGCGCCGCGGTAGACGATGTAGTCCGTGCCGTCGGCGACATCCGAGCGGAACGTCGTTTCGCCGCGGTCGGGCCGGACGAGCAGGCGCGGACGGTCGATCGCGTCCGCCACGACGCGCACCCGGTGCGCGCCCGCCGCGAGCGCGGCGCGGAACCCGATCGTCGGCGGCAGCCAGACGTTCGCGTTGTCCACGACCGCCGCGCCGTCGATCTCGACGTACTGCCGGCGCGACATCTCGCGGCCGCAGTCGAAGAGAAACGCGTACTCGCCGGCGGCGTCCGCCGTGAACGCGCCCTCCAGCACGACGCCCCGGCGCTTCTCGCGCGCGCCGCCCTGCGCCGTCGTCACCTCGACCTCGGTCTCCTGGCCGTCGCCGACCTTCGCGAGCGCCACCGCGTCGGTGCATTCGTTGAACTCGATCTTCGAGTAGGTGTGCCAGTAGAGGCCCCAGCCGCGCGTCGACACGAGGAACGGCGCGGCGATCTGGGTGTTGACCTGCGTGAGCCGGCGCGGCAGGTTCCGCACGTCCAGCTGCCCGTCCTGGAACTGGCCGAGACCGTAGAGCCGCTCGTCCGCCGGCGAATCGAAGGCGATCTCCTTCGCGCCGACGCGTTTCTCCGCGAGAATCGGCCGCCCGCCGGCGTCCTCGAAGCGGACAAGACCCGTCGCGTGCGCGACGACGGCGACGAGATCGCCGGACCGGACGCGCGTCGCGGCCGCGCCGCGTTCGACCTCGACCGTCGCCGTGCGGTCCGCGGCGAACACAAGCTCCGGCGACACGGGCGTTCCGCGCGTCACGCGCAGGGAGCCGTCCGAGAACGACGACACGCGCACGTCGCCGCGCGCGGTCGGAATCACCGCCGCCGCCGTCGGAATCGCCGGGCGGACCGTCGCGCCGGGCGCGACGTCATAGACGGACAGAACGCCGTTGATCCGGATCTTCAGCTTCCCGCCGACGCCCGCCGTGACCGTGCAGTCCGTCACCGCACCGTCCCGCCACGCGAAGTCGACCGTCCAGCCGCCGCGCGCGCGCAGACCCTTCACCCGGCCCTCCGGCCAGGCCTTCGGGAGCGCGGGCAGCAGATCGATGAAGCCGCGGTGGCTCTGCATCAGCATTTCCGCGATGCCGGCCGTGCAGCCGAAGTTGCCGTCGATCTGGAACGGCGGATGCGCGTCGAAGAGGTTCGGATACGTCCCGCCGCCGCCCTTCACGCGGCCGAGCGGCGAAAGCTGGTTCTGAATGAGCCGGAAGGCATGATCGCCGTCGAGGAGCCGCGCCCACAGGCAGACGCGCCAGCCCATCGCCCAGCCGGTCGAGATGTCGCCGCGCTTTTCGAGCGAGACGCGCGCGGCGTTGAAGAGTTCCGGCGTCTCGGGCGTGATCTGCGCCGACGGATAGAGCGCGTAGAGATGCGAGACATGGCGGTGGTGGTCGCCCGGACTGTCGAGGTCCGCGCCCCACTCCTGCAGCTGCCCCCAGCGGCCGACGCGGTCCGGCTCCAGCCGTTCAAGGCGCCGTTCGAGCCGCGCGGCGAACTCGGCGTCGCGCCCCAGCTCCTGCGCGGCGGCGATCGCGTTCCGCCACACGTCGCGCGCGATCTGGTGGTCCATCAGGCAGACGGGGTCGAATCCGTTCGGATGACCGTGCGCCGTGTTCTCCGGCGAGTTCGACGGAATGAACGCGAGGCGGCCGGTCGCGGGATTCTCCACCGCAAACGAATCGTAGAACGCGGCCGCGCCCTTGAGGATGTCGTAGTTCGCTTCGAGAAACGCCCGGTCGCGCGTGTAGAGCCAGTGCTCCCACAGATGCGTCGACAGCCACCCGCCGCCCGACGGCCACCAGCCGCACGCGAGCCAGGTATCGACCGGCCCGGCAACGCGCCAGATGTCCGTGTTGTGGTGCGTGACCCAGCCCTTCGCGCCGTACAGCTCCACCGCCGCCTTCGCGCCGGTGACGGAAAGTTCGCGGATCATCTTGAACAGCGGATCGGAAAGTTCGCCGAGGTTCGTCACCTCGCTCGGCCAGTAGTTCATCTCGGTGTTGATGTTCACGGTATACTTCGAACACCACGGCGGCGTGAGGCTGTTGTTCCAGATGCCCTGGAGGTTCGCCGGCTGGCTCCCCGGCTGCGAGCAGGAGATGAGCAGGTAGCGCCCGTAGCGGAAGTAGAGCGCGGCGAAGTACGGGTCGTCCGACGCGGCGAAGTCCGCCAGGCGCGCGTCCGTCGTCTTGTCCGGGAAACGGTCGCACCCGAGATCGAGCGTGCAGCGGTCGGCCTGCGCGCGGTAGGCCGCGCGGTGCACGGCGAAGAGCGCGTGCGCGTCCGGGGCCGTCAGCGCGGCGAGACGCGCGCGTGCCACCGCGTCCGCGTCGCCGGAGATGTCGTCATACCGTTTGAAGTTCGTTCCGATTGCGACACAGACCGTGGCGCGCGATGCGCCGGACACCCGCAGCGATTCGCCGTCAGTCGATACGGTGCCGTCGCAGCCGGCGATCTGCACGAGCACCGTGTAGCGCACCTTCCCGGGAACGCCGTCCTTGCCGGACGTCACGCCGCGCAGGACGAGCGTGCCGTCCTCGACGGATGTCGTCGCGCTGTCGTGCGCGCGCTTGAGCGCGGCGCGGAACGCGAGCGCGCCGTCCTCCCCCTTCTTCGCCGCGAGGCAGTAGACGAACCCGCCCTTGCCGAGCGGCGTGAAGGCGATGCGTTCATGACGGACGCCCTCCGCGGCAAACCGAACGCCGGCGTACGCGTTGTCGAGCGAGAGCGTGCGTTTGTAGCCGTCCACATTCTCCGGGACGCCCTCGAAGTCGAGCTTGAGCGAGCCGGGAAACTGGTAGTTCATGCCGTGGTTGCGCGCGCCGGGGAGGCGTCCGGGATCGGCGTTTTGCCAGTCGCCGGCGAGAATCGCCTGTCGGACATCGCCCAGACGCGCCTTGAAGTCGGGATTGACGTTCGAGTTGGGCGAACCGCTCCAGACGGTGTCCTCGTTGAGGTCGACCGTCTCGTGCGCCGTGCCGCCCCAGACCATCGCGCCGACAAAGCCCGAGCCGAGCGGCAGCGCCTCCTCCCACACGGCGGCGGGCTGCGCATATTTCAGTTCATACGACGGCTCGCCCCCGGCGAGCGCGACCCAGGCAGCAAGCGCTGCGGAACCAAGCAGAATTTTCATAATGTCATTATACCGCATTCCTTCTGCGGCCGTCTACCACCCAAAAGTATGACTCCGACGGCCGCCGCCCTACTTTTCCTCGGGCTTGGCCGTGGCGAGCGGTCCGGTGCGCGGGATGCCGGGGTCGGGATCCGGCGCGGCGGGATCCCAGGCCGGGATGCCGGGCCGCAGACGCGCGGCGAGTTCGGGCACCTGCGCGCGGATGCCCTCCACCACGGCGCGGGCCAGCTCGTAGCCGCCGTAGACGGAATGGTGGGTGTTGTCAAGCTCGTTCCGGCGCCAGCCGAACAGCGCCTTCGAGCCCTCCTCGCCGAGCGTGGAATAGAGCGTGAAGCTGGTCTGGTTGAGGTTGATGTACGGGCAGTTCTTCTCCGCGGCCATGCGCGCCATCGCCTCGTCGTATTCCGTGAGCGTATGGTACGGGCGGCCCGCCTCGTCGAAGCGGCGGCGCTCCATGGGCGAAACGAGCACGACCCGGCCGCCCTTCGCGCGGAACGCGTCGATGAGCGCCGCGAGGCGTTCGGCGTAGCGGCGCATGCGTTCGTCGAACGCGCACTTCTCCTTCTGGTCGTTGTGGCCGAACTGGATGAAGAGCCAGTCGCCCGGCCGGGCCAGCGCGAGCACCTTCTCCTGACGGCGCTCGGCCTTGAAGCTCGCGAGGGAGCGGCCGCATTCGGCGTGGTTGGCGACGGCGACCGTCTCGTCGAAGAACGCCGGCAGCATCTGGCCCCACGTGCCGTAGGGTTCCGTGTTGTAGCAGCAGACCGTGGAATCGCCCGCGAGAAAGACGGTGACCGTCTCCGCCGGGGCGGGCGTGACGACCGGCGGCGGCTGGGCGGGGTTCGTGGAGAGAATGTCGACGGTCAGCCGGTCGTCCCAGCGCTCGTGGCGGCTCTCGCCGCCGCCCATCCGCACGCGGCCGCCGTCGGGCAGGAGGTTGTTGCGCGTGTTGACGGTGAACGTGCGCGTGACGATCTCGCCCGGGGCCGTCACGACCTTGTCGAGCATCAGGCGGCGGCCTTCCGCCTTGACCCAGTTGGTCGTGGCCAGCGCCGCGTCGCCGAACGTGACGGCACACCGCCAGTTGCCCTCGCCGCGCGGTTCATCGAACGACACGCGCGTGAAGCCGGAGGGCCCGCGCGTCGCCGCGCCCGCGGCCAGCGCGGCAGCGCCCATCGCCGCCACCAGAAATCCAACCGTCTTTTTCATTTCACCGCCCTCCCCGGAAGATCAGATTTCGCCGCCCATGTAGCCCATGTCGGTCAGGAGCTTTTCGTTCTTCATCCACTGCGGTTCGACGCGCACCCACAGCTCCAGCGCCACCTTGACGCCGAAAATCTGCTTCAGCTCGCGCTCGGCGCACTTGCGCACGTACTTGATCGTCTCGGCGCCGCGGCCGATGACGATCGGCTTCTGCGAGGCGCGGTTGACGAGGAGATCGACCTTGACGTCCCAGCGCCCCGCGTCCTCCTTGATCTCCTTGACGCAGACGCCGAGCTCGTGCGGCAGCTCCTGATGGAGCTTCGCCAGATACTTCTCGCGGATCGAATCGGCGATCGTCAGCCGCCGCGGATAGTCGGTGACGATGTCCTCCGGGAAGAGCGCCTCGCCCTCGTCCGCCAGATCGAAGAGCGCGTCGAGCACATCCTTCGCGCCGCCCTCCGTCGTCGAAATCGCTTTGACCCACTTCACATCCCACGTCCCGCTCTCAACACCCGTCTTCCCACTCTCCACTCTCAACTCTTCATTCTCAACTCCCTTCCCCTCACTCTCCACTCTCAACTCTCCACTCTCCACTCTCAACTCTTCCCACTTGTCCCTGAACATCGTCTCGAAGAACGGCGCGCGGTCGGCCTTGTTCAGGACGAAGACGACCTTCTCCGGCCGCTCCTTGGCGACGCGCTGCATCCAGCCGATGTCCTCCAGCTGCGGCTCCTGCGCCGCGTCGAAGACGACGCAGAGGATGTCCGCGCCCGCCGAGCTGCGGCGCGCCATGCGGTTCAGGAGCCGTCCCAGCGTGCCGACGGCCTTGTGGAGGCCGGGCGTGTCGAGCAGCACCAGCTGGCCGCGCGGATCGGCCACGATGCCGCGCACGGTGTTGCGGGTCGTCTGCTCGACCGGCGAGACGATGGAGATCTTTTCGCCGACGAGCTGGTTGACGAGCGTGGACTTGCCCGCGTTCGTCCGCCCGACGATCCCGACGATGGCGACCTTTCCCATCACGGAACGGGGAAGCCCGCGACCAGTTCCTTCGCCGCGCGCTTCACGCGCGCCTGCACGGCCGTATCGGCGATGTTGTCGAGGACGTCGGCGATCCACGTGCCGATCTTGATCATCTCCGGCTCCTTCATGCCGCGCGTCGTGACGGACGCGGTGCCGACGCGGATGCCGCTCGTCTTGAACGGCGACTCGGTGTCGTACGGGATCGTGTTCTTGTTGACGACGATGCCCGCCGCGTCGAGCGCGGCCGCGGCCTCCTTGCCCGTGATGCCCTTCGTCGACTTGACGTCCACGAGGAAGAGGTGGTTGTCGGTGCCGCCCGAGACGATCCGGTAGCCGCGGTCCTGCACGGTCTTGCAGAGCACCTGGCAGTTCTTGACGACCTGCTGCGCGTAGCCCTTCTTTTCGGGGCTCATCCATTCCTTGAAGACGACCGCCTTCGCCGCGATGATGTTCTCCAGCGGGCCGCCCTGCATCCCCGGGAAGACGGCGCTGTCGAGCGCCTTCGCCCACTTCGCCTTGCAGAGCACCATGCCGCCGCGCGGGCCGCCGAGCGTCTTGTGCGTCGTCGTCGTCACGAAGTCCGCGTACGGAACGGGGCTTTCGTGCGCGCCGCCCGCGACGAGGCCCGCGATGTGGGCCATGTCGACCATCATGATGCAGCCGACCTTGTCGCAGATCTCGCGCACGCGCCGGAAGTCGATCGCGCGCGGATAGGCGCTCGCGCCCGTCAGGAGGATCTTCGGCTTCACCTCCAGCGCAAGGCGCTCGATCTCGTCGTAGTCGAGCCGCTCCGTCTCCCGGTTCACCGTGTACGGCACGATGTTGTAGATCTTGCCCGAGAAGTTGACGGGCGAGCCGTGGCTCAGGTGGCCGCCCTGGTCGAGCGACATCGACAGGATCGTATCGCCCGGCTGGAGCGTCGCGAAGTAGACGGCCATGTTCGCCGCGCTGCCGCAGTGCGGCTGGACGTTCGCGTGCTCCGCGCCGAAGAGCGCGCACGCGCGCGTGCGGGCCAGCTCCTCGGCCGCGTCGACCGGCACGCAGCCGGAATACCAGCGCTTGCCCGGATAGCCCTCGGCATACTTGTTCATGAGGACGGACCCCGCCGCCTCGCGGCACGCGCGGCTCGACGTGTTCTCCGACGCGATGAGATTGATTTCGGTGTCCTCCTGCTCGGTCTGCGCGACGATGGCCGCGAACACCTCGGGATCGGCCTGGGCGAGGCCGCTCACGTCGCTCAGCCGCCCGGCGCGCTCGAGCTTGGCGCGACGGCGCGCGTGGCGCTCGCTCGCATCCTCGGGCGTCGCGATGAAGGCGGCGGCGATCTCGGCCGCGTACGCCGTGCTCACCGCCTTCGCGCCGAGGCAGAGCACGTTCGCGCCGTTGTGCTGGCGCGAGACGACCGCCTCGTCCACCGTCCGGCAGAGCGCCGCGCGCACGTTCTGGAAGCGGTTGGCCGTCATCGACACGCCGATGCCGCTCGTGCAGACGAGGATGCCGAAGTCCACCTCGCCCTTCGCGACGGCCAGCGCCACCGCCTGGGCGTAGTCGGGATAGTCGCACGATTCGCGCGAATTCGTCCCCTTGTCGATCAGCTCCGCCCGGCCCGCGAGTGCGGCGAGCAGCGCGCCTTTGAGTTCATAACCGCCGTGATCGGCACCGATTGCAATCTTCATCTTGCCTCCTGTTGAATAAAAAAATAGTATATCATATTTTCCGCCGCCCCACGGCGGCCCCGGCGCGTTTCTGCGCGATCGCGACGACGGCCTTGCGCGCGGTGGCGAACGCGAGCGTCAGATTGTAGCCGCCCGTCGGCCCGTCGATGTCCAGCACCTCGCCCGCGAAGTAGAGCCCCGGCACGCGGCGCGACTCCATCGTCTCGGGATCGACCTCGTCGGTCGCGACGCCGCCGATGGTGACGATCGCCTCCTTCAAGGGGCGCGGCACGGGATTGTCGACGCGCACGCACTCCCCGTCAAATTCCACTTCCAAAGAAAGCGTGGAGAGGACCGAACTTTGAGTGGCGAGGACTGAAGTGGAGAGGGCCGAACTGCGTTCGGCCAACCGCTTTCCGTGCTCCATCCACCGTTCGGCGTTGTAGACCGCCGCGCCCGACAGCCCGAACGTTTCGCAGTCCACCTCGCCCGCGTACGTGTAGAGGAGGCGGCCCGCGCCGTCGAAGACGCGCGCGCACCCGTTCTCGAAGCGCCGCCCCGCCCGCCGCGTCACGCGCGGATCGGCCGTCTCGACGCCGATCAGCCCGGCGCGGGGCGGGACGATCCGGTGGCCGAGCGCGCGCGCGAAATCGTGGCCGTCGCCGACGCTGCCGAGCTTCGGGTAGCTGAGGCCGCCCGTGGCGACGAGCACCGTCTCGGCCCAGAGCGTGAAGGCGCGCGTGGCGACGATGAAACCGTTCTTCTGCGGCTGGAGGCCGATGACGGGCGCGTTGACGATGATCGGCACCTCGCTGTCGCGCAGCAGGTCGCCGAAGGCGTGGACGATCGTCGCGGCCTTGCCGTCGGCGGGGAACATCCGCCCGTCGGGCTGGCGCCGGACCGCGACGCCGAGCGACCGGAAGCCCTGGATGATCTTCCGGGGCGGCAGCTCGCGGATCGCGGCCGCGGCAAAATCGCCGCGCTCGCCGCCGGCGGCGAGATCGCGGATGAACGATTCGGCCGGAATGTCCTTCGTGAAGTTGCAGCGGCCGTTCGCGGTCATCAGCACCTTGGAGCCGAGCCGCGCCTTGCGCTCGAAGACGACGCACGGCAGCTGCCGCTCGGCGGCGACCGCGGCCGCGAACATCCCCGCCGCGCCGCCGCCGATGACGGCCAGCGCAACCGGTCGATGCGTGAGGTTCGTCTTCATGGCCGCGTCTCCGTCCGCCGCCGCCTACAGGCCGCCCATGATGAGCGAGCCGAACGTGGAGATCGGCGTCGTGTCGCGGAAGTTGTCGAGCACCTGGCGGACGTCCTTCGCGAGACCGTCGATCTCGTTGTAAAGCTCGTCGTCGGCCATCAGCCGGCCGATGGTCCCTTCGCCGTTCTTCAGCCGCTCGGCCGTCGCGTTGAGGTTGTCGAGGAGCCGGTTGGCGCTCGCGATCGTCGCCTTCGTATCGAGCGCATCGCACGCCGCCTTGAAGCTCGCGATGGCGTCGTTGACGTTCTGATAGAGCGGATCATCCTCCTTCAGGAGCTTGCCGACGAGCCCTTCGCCGTTCGTCAGCCGCTCCGACAGTTCGCGCGCGTTGGCGAGCGTCCGCTGGAGGTCGTTGTACACGGTGTCGTCGGACGACAGGAGTCTGCCGACCGTCCCTTCGCCGCGCTCCACGCGCGCGACAAGGACGTTCGCGTTGCTCGCGACCGTGCGCGCGTCGGCGACGGTCGCCTGGAGGTCGTCGTAGACCGTCTCTTCGTTGAGGAGCCGGCCGATGGTGCCCTCGCCGCGCTCGACGCGGTCGACGACTGCGAGGACCTTGGCGCTCGCCGCCTCGATGTTCGTGACGATGGCCTTCAGCTCGCCGCCCGACGTGAACGCGTTCAGATTGCGCGCGATCTTCGAGACGTCCTGCATCCAGTCGCTCGGCGTTTCGCCGGTGAACAGCGTCTCGGCGAGCGGCCGCACGCCGCCTTCGCCCTCCTCCAGCAGCAGGTAGTTGCCGCCGAGCAGCGACAGGTTGCAGACCGCGATGCGGCAGGTGTCGCGCAGCACCACGTCGCCGTCGATCTCCGCGACGACCACGAGATTGCTGGGGGTGAGGTCGATGCGGTCGACGGTGCCGACCTTCGTGCCGCGGTACATCACGTTGTCGTGGTCCTTGAGGCCGCCGACGGCGTCGAAGACGACGCGCACGTGCACCTTCTCGCGGCCCTGCAGCACGTCGACGCCCGAGATGACGATCGTGAAATAGACGAGCAGCGCGAGGACCGCGAGCATGAAGAGGCCGACGATCGCCTCGGAAAACGGATCTTTCTTGCGTGAACTCATGGGATTTCGCCTTTCATCGCCGCGAGGAACTCCTGCACGTCGCGGCTGTCGGATTTGAGGAAGTCGGCGGGCGCCGCGCAGATGACGGCCCGGCCGCCCTTCACGAGGAGGATGCGGTCCGCGATGGCGAGCGCGCCCGGAAGGTCGTGCGTGACGACGATCGACGTGATGCCGAGCTCGCGGTTGAGCTTGCGGATGAGACGGTTGATGGTGACCGACGTGACGGGATCGAGGCCCGACGTCGGCTCGTCGTAGAGGACGACGTCGTTCGTCGGCCGCACGATCGCGCGCGCGAGGCCCGCGCGCTTCTGCATGCCGCCGGAGATCTCGGCGGGATACTTGCCGGCCGCCGCCGTCAGCTCGACCGATTCAAGCGCGGCGGCGACGCGGCGGTCGATCTCGTCGTCGCCCATGTCCGTGCATTCCCGCAGCGGCAGCGCCACGTTCTCCGCCACGTTCATCCACGCGAGGAGCGCCCCGCCCTGGAAGAGATAGCCGATGCGCGAGCGGATCCGGTTCAGCTCGCGCCCGGAGCACGTCGCCACGTCGACGCCGTCGACCAGCACCCGGCCCGACGTCGGCGTCAGGAGCCGCACGAGATGCTTGAGCGTCACCGACTTGCCGGTGCCCGACGGGCCGACGACGCAGAGCACCTCGCCCGCGCGCACGTCGAAGGTGAGGCCGTCCAGCACGGGCACGCCGTTGAACTTCTTGACGACATTCTGAAATTCGATCAACGCCATTTCAAGACCTTCCTCAACGGTAGCAGACGCGGGTGATCATGTAGCCGAACATGAGGATCAGCAGGAAGGAGACGATGACGCTGCGCTGGGTCGACTTGCCCACGCCCGTCGCGCCGAGCTCGGTGCCGAAGCCCTCCGCGCAGGAGACGGTGCCGATCAGAATGCCGAAGACGAGCGACTTCAGGAGCCCCACGAAAAGATCCTTCGTGGCCGCCATCGACATCGCGCTCGAGATGTACTGCGGGAAGTCGACGCCGAGCTGGGTCACGCCGACGATGCCGCCGCCCATCGTGCCGACGATGCAGCAGAAGAAGCCCAGCAGCGGCGCCATCAGGACGAGCGCGAGGATGCGCGGCGCGGCAAGGTAGCGGATCGGCGGGATCGACATGATCTCCAGCGCCGCGAGCTCGTCGTTCACCTTCATCGTGCCGAGCTCCGCCGCGATCGCCGAACCGACACAGGCCGCCAGGCACATGCCGCAGCTGAACGGACCCATTTCGCGGATGAGCGAGATCATCACCGCCGCGCCAAGATAGATCTCCTGATTGAAGCGCCGCAGCTCCAGCCCGACCTGCAGCGCGAGGATCATCCCCGTGAAGAGCGAAACGACCGTCACGACGGGGAGCGTGCGAATGCCGGTGACGTACAGCTGCTGCGCGAGATCGTGGCGCGAATCGCGGCGGCAGAGAACCGACGGGAAATAACCCGCGCTTTCGACCAGAATGCGCGCCGCCCAGCCGAGCGACGAGAGAAACTTCGTCAGATGCCGAAAGGCGCTGCCCGCGCGCGTGCGCGGCACATCATCCCAGATCGGCTCGCGGACGACCCTCATTCAGCGGCCGGCGCTTCCGGCGCCGGAACTGCCGCCGGCGCCTCGGCGGCCGGGACTTCCGCAGCCGGCGCTTCCGCCGGCGCCTCGACGGCCGAAGCCGGTGCGGCCGGCGCCTCGGCCGCCGCGTCCAGCTGCTGCGCGGCCGCGTCCGCCGCATCGAAGAGCGAGCGCTTCGCGCGCTTCTCCCAGCGCTTCACGAGCGAAACGGCCGCGTTGATGCGCGCCGTCGCGAGCTCGTCGTCCTTGACCGTGTCCTTCAGCGCAGCCAGCATCTCCAGCGCCTTCGCCTTGTCGCCGCCCGCCGCCACGGCGCGCGCCGCGCCCAGCTGCGCGGTCAGCGCGAGATAGCTCTTCGGCTGCGCGTCGGCGAACGCTTCAAACGCGGCCTTCGCCTCGTCGTAGCGCTCGAGCGCCTCGAGGCACATCGCCTTGCCGACCGCCGGCGCGTTCGCGAAGCCCTCCGGCGCGCGGCCGTCGAGCTTCTCGTAGAGGTCCAGCGCCTCTTCATACTTCTCGGCGTCGAAATACGCCTGGGCGAGACGCAGCCGGAGCGCCGGACCCGCCTTCGTGCCCTCGTAGCGCGACGCGGCCTCGGCGAGCTCGTCGACGCCCGTCGCATTCAGGAGCGACTCGGCGGCGGCATCCGCCTGCGCCGCGCGGTAGTTCTTGACGCCGTAGTAGCCGAGCACGGCGAGGCCGCACACGGCGACGATCGCCAGCGTCTGCTTGCCGTCCTTCTCCCACCATTCGATCACGGGGAGCAGTTCTTCAGGAATAGTCATTTTTTCGTTACCTTTCTTCGTAGGATTCGTCGTGTTTGTCGTCGTAAAGTTTCGCCCATTCGTCCAGCACCGCCTCGCTGCGGCCGTCCGCGCGCGCGATGATGCGGTTGTAGTCGAGCGCGTCGAGGAAGTCGCGGCTGTGGATGAAGCGCGTCGTCTTGTTCTTCTTCGGCGGTTCGGCCAGGCGGCGGGTCGAGTCGAGCAGGATGGCGCCCGTGAAGTAGACCGCCTTCGGCGCCTTGAGCGCGCCCGTGAAGAGCTGGATGACCTTGCGCCCCGCGCCGAGCTTGCGCTCCTCCTGGAAGAGGCCCGTCATCAGCACGGCCGCGCGCAGGCCGTTCGAGACCTCGAAGCCCTTCCCGGCCATCATCGCGTCGTACGCGTCGAGCGCCTTGAGGTACCTGAACACGGGGCTTTTGCGCCCGCCCGTGCGGTCGATGTACTGCGCGAGCTCCGGCACGAGGTCGCCCAGCATCCCGCACGCCCACAGGAGCTCGAACGCCTCCGCCGCGTGCGAATAGGTGAACAGGCGGAAGACCTCCTCGCAGACGCGCGGCGTCGCGGCCAGCAGGATGCACGCATGGTGCTTCTTCATCGCGGCCCATGTCTTCGGCTCGATCTTGAAGCCGAGACGCGCCGAGAACTTGACGGCGCGCATCATGCGCACGGGATCTTCCTGGAAGCGCACGCCGGGGTTGCCGATCGCGCGGATGATCTTGTGCCGGATGTCGTCCATGCCGCCGACCCAGTCGATCACGCTGAAGTCCGCGATGTTGTAGAAGAGGCCGTTCACCGTGAAGTCGCGCCGGTAGGCGTCCGTCTCGGGCGTGCCGAAGGTGTTGTCCTCCTGCGGTCCCTCCGCCGCGCGCTCGATGATCTCGCCCACCGACTGCGAATTCTGGCGGAACGTCGCCGTCTCGATGATCTTGCCGCCCGCGAAGCGCACGTGCGCGAGCCGGAAGCGTCGGCCGATCAGGAAGCAGTTGCGGAACGCGTGCTTCACCTCGTTCGGCAGCGCGCTCGTGCCCACGTCGAAATCCTTCGGCTTGCGGCCCATCAGCAGATCGCGCACGCCGCCGCCGACGAGATAGGCGGCGTAGCCCAGACTGTGCAGGCGATAGAGGACCTTGAGGGCGTCCGGATCGATGTTGGCGCGCGAAACGCAGTGCTCCTGCCGTTTGTAGACGACAGGCAACTTGCGTTTGCGTTTCAGGAATTCAAACATGGTCGTATATTATACACTATTTCCGCCCCTGCGCGCAAGCGCGCGAAGGGGGGAAATTCGCGAACGGGCCGCCGGTCACCGGGCCGGCCCGGACGCGGACGGGCTCATTGCCCCCGCGCCGGCGTCGTGAAGCGGTACTCGGTGACCGTGCGGTACGTCTCGCCGGGACGGAGCGTGACGGACGGGAAATCGGGCCGGTTGGGCGTGTTGGGATAGTGCTGCGTCTCGAGCGCGAGCCAGCCGCGGTAGCGCATCGGCTCGCCGCCCTTCATCGTCCATTCGTTCTTGATGAAGTTGCCCGCGTAGAACTGGAGGCCGATCTGGTCGGTCCACACCTCGACCGCGCGCGCCGCGCCGCGCAGCTCCGCCACCTTGCGGAAGCCCGTGCCGTTCAGGCACCAGTTGTGGTCGTAGCCGGGGCCGTACTGGAGGACGGGATCGGGATCGTCGATGCGCGCGCCGATCTTCTGGAACGTGCGGAAGTCGAAGGGCGTGCCCTCCACGGCCTGCGGCGCGCCGGGCACGGGCGCGAGGTCGGCGTCGACCGCGAGGTAGGTGTCGGCGTCGATCATCAGCTCCTGGTCGAGGATCGTCCCCTCGCCGTTCATGTTGAAGTAGACGTGCTGCGTCAGGTTGAGCGGCGTCGCCTTGTCGGTCGTCGCCTCGTATTCGATGCGCCAGACGTTCGCCGGCGTGATCGTGTAGGTGACGCGCGCCGTCACAGTGCCGGGGAAGCCCTCCTCGCCGTCGGGCGACGTGCGCGTGAAGACGATGCCGACGTCGTCGCCGTGCGTGAACGGCGCCGCCGCCCAGAGGTACGCGTCCCAGCCGCGCGTGCCGCCGTGGAGCGCCGCGTGGTGCGTCGCGTCGCTCTGCGCGAGCGTGTACGTCTGGCCGTCGAGCGTGAAGACGCCCTGCGCGATGCGGTTGCCGAAGCGCCCGATGATCGCGCCGAAATACGGATCGGTCCGCTCCCAGCCGGAGACGTCGTCAAAGCCGATCGTCACATCCTTCAGTTCGCCCGCCGCGTCCGGCACGAGCAGACGCACGACCTTGCCGCCGGCGTCGGTCACATCCATCACGAGGCCGCCCTTTCCTTTGAGCGTCCACAGGTGCGCCTTCTCGCCGTACTTCGTCGTGCCGAACGGTTTCGGCGCGTCGCCCGCGCCCGTCGAGCACAGCTCGCAGCAACCGGCCGCGAGCGCGGCCGCCAACGAAACAACCATCAGTTTCTTCATCATGAATTCTCCTTATAATCCAAGTGACAGATTATGATACCAAAAATACCGCGATTTGCCAAGGGTGTCGCGCGGGCAAATTTCGCCTGTTGTGTGAAAGCGAAGAAGCGCGGCCCGGTGAGGGTCGCGCTTCCGTCGGTCATGATTCGGTGACATGAGAAAACAGCAACAATCTGCGCTGAGAGTTTCACCATTGGCGTTGGACTTGCGTCCTGCGCCTGACTCCTTAGAAAGGAGGTG
>DJXI01000089.1 GCA_002449695.1 Verrucomicrobia bacterium UBA7008
TCAAGCTTCTCCCAGTCAGGGCGAGATGCGTAGTTTTTTTTTGATTAAAGCGGCGGGACGCCGCTTCCCCCAGTCAACGCTTCCCCCAGTCAGTTTTCCCCCCGTCAGGATCATTTGAGCAGACCTTCGATCGCGGGGCGGAGGGCGTCGAGGAAGACGCGGTAGCCCGCTTCGTTCGGATGCAGATTGTCGCCCGTCAGGCCCGGCTTGAGGTTCTTGTCCGGCCCCAGGAACTTGTCGCCCACGTCCAGCCAGACGATGCTCTGCCCGTTCGCCAGCTGCTTCGCCGCGTAGTTCGTGCGGATGTTCTTCTGGTTCGCCGGGTCCGCGGCGGTTTTGCCGCGCGGCGTGATCGCGACGAGCAGAATCTTCGCCTGCGGCTGCTTCTCGCGGATCATCATCAGCACGCGGCGGATGCCGTACGACACGTGCTCCGGGTCGCTGTCGCCCCAGTCGTTGTTGTTCGTGCCGATCATCACCGTGAAGAGCTTCGCGCGGTAGCCGTCCAGTTCGCCGTTCAGCTCGCGCCAGATGACGTTCTCCGTGCGGTCGCCGCCGTAGCCGAGGTTGAGCACCTTGTAATCCTTCGTGAACTGCGCGTACGCCTCGCCGCCGCGCTCCGGCTTCGATTCCATAAAGTGCGTGATCGAGTCGCCGAGCATCACGATGTCGTAGCGGCGGTCCTTGTTCGCGGCGATTTCCGCGAGCTTCTCCGCGTGGCGCTTCATCCACCAGCCTTCCGGATCGGCGTTCGCCGGCACGGGCAGGAGCGTCGACTCGCGCGTCGTTTTGTCGTACGACGGATCGATCAGCTCGAACGGCGCGACGGGAAGGGCGTTGTCGCCGTAGAGCGTGCCGGTGAATGGCCGCGCGTGGCAGTACCGGAGCGCCTTCGGCTCCGGCACGGCGGCGGACGAAACGGTGATCTTGCGGCTGAAGTGCTTGGACGGCCGCTCGTACTGGTCGATCACGGCCGGCTGCCACTTGCCGTCCGCGCCCGTGATCTCGAACGCGGCGCACGGCCGCGCGTCGGGCGTGTAGACGTAGAGCGAATGGCAGCCGCCGAATTCGAGCGCGAACTTGCCGCCGTCGATCTTCCATGACTTCACGGCCGCCGGCGCGGGCGCGATCCCCTTGAAGCCGTATTCGCGCGACAGCGCGGCGGCGAGCAGGCGCTGCGCGGCCGTCTCCTTGTCGTTCGGGTGGATGTCGTTGTAGTTGCCGGCATCGAAGAGCGGAATTAGCGCCGCGCGCGGCTCGGACGCGGCGTACTGCTCCTGCGCCTTCCAGATGTCCCACCACGACTGCTTGTACGGCGCGAGCTGGAAGATGTAGATTGGCAGGTCCGCCTTCTCGAAGCGCGCGGCCCACCCGTCCCGCAGCGCCTTCAGCTTGGCCGCGTAGAGCTCCGGATCGCGTCCGGCGTTCGCGCAGCCTTGGTACCACGCCATCGCGCGGAACGACATGGGCGCGTAGGCGTCGACCATCGCGTTCCAGAGCGTCTTCGCGTTCTGGCAGCCGCGCCCGCGGCTCGCGGCGAGCGCCTTGACGCGCGGCTCGTCGGACGCGGCGAGGCCGCATTCGGGAATCCACCCGTCGATGCCCGTGCCGCCCCAGGTCGAGTCGACGATGCCGACGGGCACGCCGAGCGCCGCGTGCAGTTCGCGCGCGAAGTAGAACGCGATCGCCGAAAGGGGCAGGCGGTGCTCGAATTTCGTGTAGTCGAAGCTCGCGGGCTCGAACTTGAGCCACGTCGCCTTGACGGCCTGCGGCTCGGCGGCGGCGGCGCGCGCGTTCTTGACGAAGCGCACGTCGGGCAGGTGCGTCATCGACACCATCAGCGCGCCCTTGCCGTCGCGGAAGCGCGGGTTCTCGCCCCAGATCGGGCATTCCATGTTCGACTGGCCCGAGACGATCCACACCTCGCCGACGAGGATGTCATGCACGGCGAGCGCCGCGTTCGGCTCCGCGCCGGCGTAGGCGGCGGAGGTGACGTTCAGCGTGCGCGGCTCGGCGGAGGCGGCCATCGGCGGCAGGGTGAGCCGCCATGCGCCGTCCGTGCCCGCCGTCGTCGTCCAGGACTTTTCGCCGAAGGTGACGGCGACGGTGGAGCCGGCGTCGGCGCGGCCCCAGATCCGCAGCGGCGTGTCCCGCTGGAGCACCGCGCCGTCGGTGAACGGCGCGCCGAGCTCAAGCGCGGCGAGGGCGGGAAGCGCCGCGGCGACGGCGGCGAGCGCGAAGATTTGGCGAACTGAACGTGTCATGTTTGTTCCTCCTGTTTAACGGGCGGAGAGTATACCATTTCGCCCGCGCGTCCACAATCCCCTTTAGCGGGTAGACGGCCGGGCGCGCCTCGGGCGGTAAAATATGATATACTACGCACCCGTATGAACAAGAACATCGTCTGCATCGGCGCCGGCTACATCGGCGGGCCCACCATGGCGGTCATCGCCAAGATGAACCCCGACCGCAAGGTCATCGTCGTCGACATCAACGCCAAGCGCATCGCGGCGTGGAACTCGAAGAACTACGCGCTGCCCATCTACGAGCCCGGTCTCGTGGAGATCGTCCGGGAGGTGCGCGGCAAAAACCTCTTCTTCTCGACCGACATCGACAAGGCGGTGAAGGACTGCGACATCGTCTTCGTTGGCGTGAACACCCCGACCAAGATGTTCGGGCGCGGCGCGGGCCGCGCGAGCGACCTCCAGTACTGGGAGGCGACGGCGCGCAACATCAAGAAGGTCGCGACGGGCGACAAGATCATCGTCGAGAAGTCGACGCTGCCCGTGCGCACGGCGGCGGCGATGGACGCGATCCTCAACTGCGGCGACGGCGGCCCGGCGTTCACGGTCCTGAGCAACCCCGAATTCCTCGCGGAAGGCACGGCGATCAAGGACCTCCTCGCGCCCGACCGCGTGCTGATCGGCGGGCCGAAGACACCGGCGGGCGACGCGGCGGTCGCGGCCCTCGTCGACATCTACGCGGGCCCGGGCGGCCGGTGGGTGCCGCGCGAGAAGATCCTGACGACGAACGTCTGGAGCGCGGAGCTGACGAAGCTCGCCGCGAACGCGATGCTGGCGCAGCGCGTCAGCTCGATCAACGCCATCGCGGGCCTCTGCGAGGCGACGGGCGCGGACGTGGACGAGGTCGCGCGCGTGATGGGCGCGGACCACCGCATCGGCGCGAAGTTCCTGAAGGCGGGCCCCGGCTTCGGCGGCAGCTGCTTCAAGAAGGACGTCCTGAACCTCGTCTATTTGTGCGAATCGTTCGGGCTGCACACGGCGGCGGAATACTGGGCGGGCGTCATCAAGATGAACGACCACCAGCAGGAGCGCATCGTCTCGCGCCTGTTCAAGGAGATGTTCAACACGCTCGCCAACAAGAAGATCGCCATCTTCGGCTTCGCGTTCAAGGCCGATACGGGCGACACGCGCGAGACGCCGGCGGGCAAGGTGGTGCGGCTCCTGAACGAGGAGCGCGTGCGCATGGCGATCACCGATCCCAAGGCGCTCGACAACGCCCGGATCGACCTCGCGGGGCTGGAGGGCATCGACTACGTGAAGGATCCGTACAAGGCGGCGAAGGACGCCGACGCGGTGATCGTGATGACCGACTGGAAGGAGTACGCGGCGCTCGACTGGGCGAAGATCTACCGGTCGATGCGCAAGCCCGCGCTCGTCTTCGACACGCGCAACTGCCTCGACGCGGCGGCGCTGCGCACGACGGGCTTCAAGGTCCTGAACGTCGGCAAGTAAAGAGGAAAAGACGACAACATGACGCTTGACGAAACTCTCCAGGCGGCCTTCGCGGCGGCGTTCCCCGGTGAAGACTTCTCCGGCGTGCGCGTGCTGCCCGCGACCGATCCCAAGTTCGGCGACTACCAGTGCAACGACGCGCTGAAGCTCGCGAAGAAGATGAAGACGAATCCACGCGAGGTGGCCGCGAAGGTCGTCGCCGCGCTGGACCGGGCGGCGTTCGAGAAGGTCGAGATCGCCGGGCCCGGCTTCCTCAACCTGACCGTCTCGGCGGCGTGGCTCAACGCGCAGCTCGCGACGCTCAGCGCGCAGCCCCGCTGCGGCATCCCGCCGCGCGGCGCGGGAAAGACGGTCGTCATCGACTATTCGAGCCCGAACGCGGCCAAGCAGATGCACATCGGGCACATCCGCTCGACGGTGATCGGCTGCGCGCTCGACCGCATCTTCCGCGCGCTCGGCTACACGGTCGTCGCCGACAACCACCTGGGCGACTGGGGCACGCAGTTCGGCATTCTCATCAAGGGCTACCGCGACTGCCTGACGGACGAGGAGCGTGCCAACCTGACGGTCGCGACGCTGGAGAAGTGCTACGTCCTGAGCGCGGCGAAGGCGAAGGAGCCGGACGGCGTCTGGAAGGATGCGTGCCGCGCGGAACTCGTCAAACTCCAGCAGGGCGACGCGGAGAACCTCGCCCTGTGGAAGCGCTTCATCGACATCTCGATCGGCGAGTTCGAGCGCATGTACCGAAAGCTCGGCGTCAAGTTCGACACCTACCGCGGCGAAAGCTACTACAACGCGATGATGCCAGGCGTGGTGGAGAAGCTGCGCCGGATGGGGCTCGCGGAGGAATCGGAGGGCGCGCTCATCGTCAACCTCGACGCGGAGAAGCTGGGCGTCGCCATCGTGCGCAAGTCGGACGGCGGCTACAACTACACGACGAGCGACCTCGCGTGCGTGGAGAGCCGCGTCGCCGACTACCACCCCGAGCGCATCATCTACGTGACCGACGACCGCCAGCAGCTCCACTTCAGGCAGTTCTTCTCGATCGCCGCGAAGATGGGCCACACGGTGAAGCTCGTACACGTGCCGTTCGGCCTCATGAGCTACCAGGGCAAGGCGATCTCGACGCGCGAAGGCAACCTGATCAAGCTCGACGACCTGCTGCGCGAAGCGGTGCGCCGCAGCCTCGCCATTGTCGCGCCGCGCGGCGGCGACGAGCAGCTGGCCGAGCAGATCGGCATCGGCGCGGTGAAGTACGCCGACCTTTCGCACGATCCGGCGACGGCCATCGACTTCAACTGGGACAAGGCGCTCGCACTCGAAGGCAATTCCGGGCCGTATCTGCAATACGCCTATGCGCGCGTCTGCTCGCTGATGGAGAAGGCGGGGGAGGGCGGAACGGACGGGGGCTCTGGCGCCCCCGAACCCCTGCCCAAGGATGGATTGTTTAGGGTGGCTACGCCTTCTGAAAAGCGCCTGGCTTTGCAGCTGCTGGAGTTCCCGGGTGCGGTCGTGCGCGCGGCGGAGGCGTACAAGCCGAGCGTGCTGGCCGACTACCTCTTCCAGACGGCGCAGCTCTATTCGAGCTTCTACCAGAATTCGCCGATCCTCAAGAGCGAGCCGGCGGTGCGCGCCGCGCGGCTCAGGCTCTGCGCGCTCTTCGGCGACATCCTGAAGACGGGCCTCAATCTCCTCGGCATCGAAACCCCGAACCACATCTGACCATGGCGGACGGAACCTTTCCCGAATATGAGCTCGCGGGCATCGAGACGATCGCCCGCGGCGTGTGCGTGCAGGACGGCAAGGTGCTGCTCTGCCGCGCGAAGGGCGGCGCGACGACGTATCTGCCGGGCGGCCACATCGAATTCGGCGAGAAGGGCCGCGAAGCGCTCGCGCGCGAGGTGCGCGAGGAGCTGGGCGTCGAATCCGACGTGGGCGAGCTGCTGGGCGTCGTTGAAAATGCGTTCGTCCAGCACGGCAGGCCCCACGCCGAAATCAATCTCGTCTACGCGCTGACCGTGCCGCCCGGCACGGCGGCGACGGCGCAGGAGGACTGGATCGAGTTCGAGTGGCGCGACCTCGCCGATCTCGACGCGGCGAACCTGCTGCCGGCGGAGATGAAGAAATTTCTGAAACACTAGGAACGAAAGGAGCGGAAAATGACACTTGAGTGCATCCTGTGGCTCGTCGGCGCGTATCTCGTCGGCGCGATCCCGTTTGGCTTCCTCATCGGCAGGATGCGCGGCGTGGACGTGCGCACCGTCGGCTCGAAGAACATCGGCGCGACGAACGTCTTCCGCACCGTCGGCAGGAAGTGGGGGCTGCTCGCGTTCGCGTGCGACTTCCTGAAGGGCCTCGTGCCGACGCTCCTCGCGAAGGCGTGCGCGCCGGACGTCGCGTGGCTGCCGCTCGCGGTCGGCGTGATGTGCGTCGTCGGCCACATGCTCACGCCGTACATGAAGTTCAAGGGCGGCAAGGGCGTGGCGACGGCGTTCGGCATGCTTGTCGCGCTCGTGCCCGCGCTGGTGGGCGTCGCGTTCGCGCTCTTCGCGGTCGTCTTCGCGCTCTTCCACTACATTTCGCTCGGCTCGTGCCTCGCGGCGGCGTTTCTCGCCGTCGGCGTGTGGGTGCCGTTCCTGACGGGCGGGACGTTCTGCGGCGTCGGGCGCAGCCTGCCGCAGGCGATCCTCATCTCCGTGATCGCGCTCTTCGTGATCTACAAGCACCGCTCGAACATTGCGCGGCTCGTCGCCGGCAGCGAGAACAAGATCTACCTCTTCAAGGGCAAGCCGGCCTGACGGCGCGCGCCGCGCGCGGCGGCCTTACGCGCCGGGATGGCGCTTCTGTCCGAAGTCGGGCTGGCGGCGGCCGGCGAACGCGTGGCGCTTGCGCGGTTTGTGCGGCTTGCCGCCGTGCGGCGGCTTGTGCGGCTGCGGCGCGCCGCCCGCTTTCCGCGGCGCGATCCACGGCGCGGTCGGCAGTCCCTCGTCCGCCTTGCCGCTCTTCTGGTCGGCGAACGCGCTGTGGAACGGATGGTCGCGGTCGACGCGGATCGATTTCTTGATGAAGCGCTCGATCGCCTTGAGCTGCCCGCGCTCGGCCTCGGTGACGAAGCTGATGGCCGCGCCCGATTCGCCCGCGCGCGCCGTGCGGCCGATGCGGTGGACGTAGCTTTCCGTCTCGAGCGGCAGTTCCATGTTGACGACGCAGCTCACCTCCGGCACGTCGATGCCGCGGCTGGCGATGTCGGTCGCGACGAGCACGCGGATGTCGCCGCGCCGGAAGCCGTCGAGCGCGCGCGTGCGCTGGTTCTGCGTCTTGTCGCTGTGGATGGCCGCGCAGGCGATCCCCGCGCGGAAGAGCTTCTTGTTGACGCGGTCGGCGCCGTGGCGCATCTTCGTGAAGACGATGACCTTGCTCCACTCGGGATGCTCCTTCAGGAGGTGGACGAGGAGCGCGTCGCGGTTCGCCTTGTCGACGAACATCACCCGCTGGTTGATCTTTTCGACGGTCGGCGTCTCGGGCGAGATCGTCACCTGGACGGGATCGGTCACGAGCGCGCCCGCGAGCTGCCGGATGGCCGGGCCCATCGTCGCCGAGAAGAAGAGCGACTGGCGCGCCCTGGGGAGCTTCGAGATGATGCGCTTGATGTCGGGCAGGAAGCCCATGTCGAGCATGCGGTCGGCCTCGTCGAGGACGAACATCTCCACCTGGTCGAGGTAGAGGATGCCCTGCGTCATCAGGTCGATGAGGCGGCCGGGGCAGGCGACGACCGTCTCCGCGCCGCGCTTGATCTCCTTGACCTGGTGGAACTGCGACACGCCGCCGAAGACGCAGGCGAAGGGCAGCTCCAGGTATTTCGAGTAGCGCTTGACGTTCTCGGCGGTCTGCGCGGCGAGCTCGCGCGTCGGCGACAGGACGAGCGCGCGCGGGTGGCCGATGTGGCGCGGCCGGCGCACCTGGAGGAGATGCTGGAGGATCGGCAGCATGAACGCGGCCGTCTTGCCCGTGCCGGTCTGGGCGCAGCCGATCAGGTCGCGGCCCTTCAAGAGGTGCGGCATCGCCTCCGCCTGGATGGGCGTGGGCGCGGTGTAGCCCGCGTCGGCGATGGCGCGCTGGAGTTTCGAATCGAGTTTCCCGAAGATCGTGTCGTCAAACATAGTGCCGCGCAGTATATCATATTTCGCCCGCGAACGGGACGGCGGCCGCGCGCTAGCCTTCGGTCGCTTCGAGCCACTTGATCTCGAGGCGCTGGGGGCTGACCGGCACCGCCGTGCCCAGCTCCTGCGCAAAGAGGCTGATGCGGTACTCTTCGAGCAGCCAGCGGTAGTCGTCGAACGCGGCGCGGCTCGCGAGCTTCACGCCGCGCGTCGCCGCGTCGAGGTACTGCTCCCAGAAGGGCGCGAAACGCTCTTCCTTCCTGCGGTCGGAGGCGGGGTTGAGGCGCGCGCGGTCGATGCGCACCTGGATCGCCTTGAAGTAGCGCGGATAATCCGCGATGCGCGCCGCCGGCACGTACCGCGCCCACTCCGGGAACGTCAGCCACGCCACCTGCGTTTCGATGGCGTCGTAGATGTCCTGCGGCAGCGTCGACGCTTTCCAGAGGAGCCGCTGAACGTCCATCTCGATCTTCTTGATCTCGGCGGCGCTCGCGTGGGGCGCGGGCGGTGGCGGCGGCGGCACATGGCACGTTCGGAAGATCTCGTTGAGCTCGCGCGTTTCGACGAGCGTCGTCTTTCCGTCGTCCGAACGGACGCAGAAGCGCATCCGCAGGTGCGGCGGCAGCTTGATCGACTCGAACGCGTCGACCGGCAGCCGGATGCCGTTGTGCTCCTTGAGGATGCGCCGCAGCGCGTCCGTCAGCGGCTCGTCGCCCGGCTTCAGGAGCGGCAGGAGGATCGCCGTCGTGTCCGCGATCGGCAGGAGCAGCCGCCGGTGCGCGGAGGGGAGCGCGCCGAGCAGGAAGGCGACCTTTTCCGGCAGCAAGCCCGGCACGAGCCAGTCGGCGCGCCAGCGGCGCAGGAGCGGCGCGTCGCTTTCCTTGACGGTCGCGGTGATGCCGTCCGTCTCGGGATCGTCGGGCGTGTGGCGGTAGGTGAGGCGGATTTGCGCGTTGCCGAGGCGGATCGTCTCGGGAAAGTCGGTGGACGACGCGCCCGCGTCCGTCAGCCATTCGGCCGGCTTCAGGCGGAAGCGCGCGTGTTCGGCCGGCGTCGCCGCGTAGAGCCACTTCTTGAGCTCGCCGCACGAGACGATCGGCGCGGGCACGGCCGCGTCGAAAAAGGCGGCGAGCCGGTCGAGGTCCATCAGCTCGGGACGGCGGCGGCGTTCGGCGCGGCGGCGCAGTTCGGCGATCAGCCGGAGGTTCTCGCGCACGGGCGCGGGCGGATGCGGGAATTCGCCGAGGACGAGCGCGTGCAGGATGAAGAGCCGGCGCGCGGTCACGGGGTCGATGCGGCTGAAGTCGCGCCGGCGGCCGGGGACGATGACAAGGCCGTAGAGCGTCACCTGCTCCAGCGCGCGGACGAAGCCGTGCTCCGCGTCCCACTGCGGATCGCGGTAGCTGCGCTTGCAGATGTCGCCCGCCACGCGCTCGATCCAGCGCGGGTCGATCGTCGCCGCGTGGCGCGCGAAGAGGCGCGACGTGTCGACGAGTTCGCCCGCCATGATCCAGTCGGGCCGCTTTTTCGCGAGGATGGAGCCCGGATGGAGCGCAAAGCGCAGCGCGTGCGCGCCGCGGTATTCCGGCCGCTCGGGGTCGAGATGGCCGAGGCGGCCGAGGAGGCCCGACATCAGCGCCTGGTGGAGCGCGTCCGGCCCGCCGTTGTCGTTCACGACGTCGAGCTTCAGGCGCCGGGCGAGATCGGTCAGCTGGCGGACGAGGTTCTGCCAGTCGCGCAGCTTGGGATAGGAAAGGTACGTCTTCGTCGCGAGGCGGCGCAGCTGCGTCTGCGAGAGGCGGTCCGCCTGCTCCTGCCACCAGCGCCAGAGCTTGAGCGTGCCGAGGAAGTCGGAGCCCTGCACGCGGAAGGGCGCGTGCGCCTGGTCGGCGCGCTCCTTCTCGTCGACGGGCCGCCGCCGGGGATCGTCGCAGCTCATCGCCGCGACGACGGGCAGCGCCGACGGGAGCGTCGCGCGGTCGGCGGCGGCGAGCAGCATGCGCGCGAGGCGCGGTTCGACGGGGATGCGCGCAAGGGCGCGGCCGATCCGCGTCAGGACGACGCGCGCGTCGCCGGGCTGCCTGTCGTGCCCGATCGCGCCGAGCTCCAGCAGTTCGCGCAGGCCCGCGCGCACCATCGTCGGGCGTGGCGGATCGAGGAAGGGGAAGCGGTCGATCTCGCCGAGGCGCAGGTCGAGCATCGTCAGGATCACGCCCGCGAGCGAGCTGCGCAGGACCTCGGGCGGCGTGTACGCCTCGCGCGCGCGGAAATCCTCTTCGGAATAGAGGCGGATGCAGATGCCGGGGCCGACGCGGCCGCAGCGGCCCGCGCGCTGGCGGGCGCTCGCCTGCGAGATGCCTTCGATCTGGAGGCGCTGGATCTGCGTGCGGTGGACGTAGCGCGACAGGCGCGCGAGGCCCGAGTCGATGACGGCGCGGATGCCGGGGATCGTCACGGAGGTCTCCGCCACGTTGGTCGCCAGGATGACGCGGCGCTTCGGCGACGGGCGGAACGCGCGCTGCTGCTCGGCGGCCGGGAGCGACGCGAGGAGCGGAATCACGTCGTCGCCGCGGTGGAAGGGCGAGCGCGCGAGGTGGTCGGCCGTCTCGCGGATGTCGCGCTCGCCCGGCAGGAAGACGAGCACGTCGTCGGCGGGCGGCAGCGTGCGCAGGGCGGCGGCGATGTCGCGCGGCAGGTCGGCCTCCTCGCCGTCGGCGGGCGGGCGGTAGCGGATGTCGATGGGGAAGAGGCGGCCGGGCACGACGACGGCGGGCGCGCCGTCGAAGAAGCGGGCGAACTTTTCCGTGTCGAGCGTCGCGGACGAGACGATGACCTTCAGGTCGCGGCGGCGCGCGAGGATGCGCTTGAGGATGCCGAGGAGGAAGTCGACGTTGAGCGTGCGCTCGTGCGCCTCGTCGATGATGATCGCGTCGTACGCCCGGAGGAGCGGATCGGCGCGCGTTTCCGCGAGAAGCACGCCGTCGGTCATGAACTTGACGCGCGTCGTGGCGGAGAGGGCGCGGGCGAAGCGGTGCTGGTAGCCGACGAGCGCGCCGAGGGGCGTCTTGAGCTCGGCGGCGACGCGCGTGGCGACGGTGACGGCGGCGAGGCGGCGCGGCTGGGTGCAGGCGATGCGCGCGAGGCCCAGCTCCATCGCCATCTTCGGCAGCTGGGTCGTCTTGCCCGAGCCCGTGTCGCCGCAGACGATGACGACCGGATGCGACTTGAGGAGCGACAGGATCTCCTCCCGATGGGCGCAGATCGGAAGCTCGCGGTTGTAGTTGAAGTCGATGGTGCTGTCGTTCGTCATGAAGCGAGCGAAAGTATATCATATTCCGCAATTTTTGACTTCAGACTTCGGACTTCTGACTTCAATGTTGAGGCCACGGCGGAGGGCTTTGCCGTTTCGAAGTCTGA
>DJXI01000026.1 GCA_002449695.1 Verrucomicrobia bacterium UBA7008
CGCCCAGACAGGAGTACAAGCTGGCGGTAGAATCCGTATGGTTTATGTCGCTGTGGCGTTCCCCTAGAACTTCAGGAGATACTTGCGCATTGCGATGGCGACGGCCTCCGTGCGGTTGGCGGCGCCGATCTTCTGGCGGATGGCTCCGACATGCTCGCTGACACTTTCCGGACTGAGCCTGAGCTGCTGCGCGATGTCGCGGTCAGTGAGGCCCCTGACCATTGACTCGAGTATCTCGCTCTGACGCGGTGTCAGGTCCGGTACCGGCGGATCCGCCGCGAGCTGCTGGCGTATGTCGGGCGATATGTAGTCGTCGCCCTGTGCGACTATCCTTATTGCCTTGGCGAGCTCCGAGTTGTCCGCATTCTTCAATACCGCGCCTCTGGCGCCGGCCCTCAGGGCGTGCGCTATGCCGTCCGAGGTGCCGTAGGTCGTAAGAAGTATGGTCTTGGCGGACGGAGCCTTGCGGAGAAGCTCCTTCGTGGCCTCGACGCCGTCCATCTTTGGCATCATCAGGTCCATTATGACAATGTCCGGATGAAGCGCGACCGCATTGGATACGGCCTCCGCTCCGTTTTTTGCCTCGCCGACGACTTCGATGTCCTTCTCGGTTCCGAGAAGGGCCGTGAGCCCGGCTCGCACTATGGTGTGATCGTCTGCTATCAGGACCTTGATTTTCACTTGTTGTCCTTGTTGATTGGTGGAATGGAAATCGTCGCCTTCGTGCCTACGCCGGGCGCGCTTTCGATCGTGAACTCGCCCTCGAGCGATTCGATGCGTTCGCGTATGCCGAGGAGTCCGTAGTGGCCCTGTGCGAACGACGGGGCAGTTGCGGGATCGAAGCCGGAGCCGTTGTCGCGTACGGAGAACTTTGCCCTGCCGTCATCTATCGCTCCGGCGATCCACACCTTCGTCGCGCCGCCGTGGCGCACGCTGTTGAGGACCAGCTCCCTGACGACGCGAAGGACAGCGTGTGCCGTGTTGTCCGTGAGGCGCGACCTGGGCACATTGACGCGCAGCATCACCTCTACGCCCCTCAGGTGCGGCAGCAGCGTCTGGCGAATGGCGTCGTTCATGCTGCTTGCCTCAAGCGCCCTGTTGCGCAGGTCCCACAGGCAGTTCCTCAGTTCGTCGCGGCAGGACTTCAGCGTCCTTGCGGCGATTCCGAGGTGCTTGCGTATGCCGGGGCCGTTTTCGTCCGCCAGCTTCTTCGCGGTGTCGATCTCAAGGGAAATGCCGGAAAGCGTCTGTGCAATGGAGTCGTGCAGTTCGACGGCGAGGCGTGTACGCTCCTCGGTCTTCAGTTTGGCGGCGACGTGGCCGATCTGCTCCCTCATCAGTTCCCGACCCTTGCGTGCGGCGAGCTTCCGGAGAGAGGTGTTCCAGGCGGTTACGGCGATGAGCATTGCGAGAAGGGCGCCGATGACGGTGGCGAGCTTTGCCGGCGTCCACCATGTCGGCCGCCTGACGACGGTGATGTCGGACGGCGTCCTCAATATTATTGTGAAGCCCCTGAGCCTCGGTATTGCCAATGTGCGTTCCGGCGCGTCCACGTCAAGTGCGCACGTCCCCGATACTTCGACCACGGTGTTCTCCTCCAGGCCGTCCAGCACGCCCGGCAGTGCGCTCGCGTCCACGTAGACGGGGCAGCCGTCGCAATCCAGCAGCATGCGTCCCTCGGGATCATCCTCAGGCATGGACCGGATCGTCCCGTTCACGCGGATCGGGCGCCCGTAGTATTCGCAGTTGACCTTCCGCCGGCCTTGTGCGTCCTGCGTAAGATTGCGCGGGGACACGGTCACCGGGTCCTCGTCCCTGTATGCCGGGCCGTCCAGTTTCGTCCATTGCGCATTGAACAGCGTGCGCCTGAACAGGTCCGTCTCCTCCAGCCCGCTCGCCTCGACGCACTCCCCGTAAGACGGCAGGCGCGGGTCCGCCATGTTCACGGATACGAACTCGTTCCTGTCCGTCTTGAGGATCACACACCCCGCGCGTTTGCGCACGGCGACGACATGTCCCCGGACGCGCGTCCTTGCGTCGGGTGCGTCTTCAAGCGGACGGATGCACTCGACGCCGGAGACTTTGAATATGCGTTCGGTGTAGAGGCGCGGGCTGTGGTCGAAGGGGACCTCTATGCCGGTGACTTCGACCGGCCTCCCGATGAGCGCGTCCATTCTGTCGAACACCCCAGCGTCGAATACCGGGGAAGTGGTGAAGATGCCTCGCCCATTTGGCGCTTCTATCATGAAGAGCATGTAGTCGGGGTCGGTTTCGTTGAAGATGACGTCTTTTAGCACGCCCTTGAAGCGCACCAGCTTGTAGTAGCAGGAGGCGTTGAGCATCTCGTCGCGTGTGAGCTCTTTCGGAGTCGGCGCCTTGCCGCGTGACGCGAGCCCGTACGAGTCGAGGACGGCGAAGTTGCGTCCGAAGACATTCTCCCTGACCTCCCCGGTGAAGCGCGCCGTATCGCCGGGCATCGGCATGACGGCGGGCCGAACATCGTCGGACGTGCACACGAGGGCGCTTCCCGAGGCGTCCTCCGCCGCGATGTTGATGCGCCTGTCGAAGTTGTTGGTGCAGACGTATGTGACGACGGCGGAGAAGTCGAACTTCAGCCCTGCGCCGCCCTGCGCAGTCAGCGCCCGCGCGAGCGAGGCGGCGTCGTGCGCGAGTTCCCCGGCGTCCGCGCAGGACGCCAGCGCGGCGACGACGACCGAAAGGGTGAGTGTCCCGGAAAACTTCATCATATGGAAATTATACCACAACGTGCGAAGGAAGGACAAGGCCTCGACACACCCCCAATTCTAGGGGTGGCGCGAGGGGCGCGGAAAGTGGTATAATTTGCGGCAGGTGGCACGAAGGGTGCCGCGCGGCAAACAAGGATGAAATGATGAAAGCATCTCTACTCTACAACACCAGAACAAACGTCTCGCTGCGCCGTCTCGCCGCGCCGCTTGCGTTTTATATAACATCCCGCCTTGAGCTTAGGACCTCGCGCAGAGACGCTGAGGCGCAGAGAAAAGAACTCCTCGCCGCGCGAAACACAAGCCATCCAATCTCCTGACAACTCAACCACATAACCACTAAACGCCGAAAGGACAACACGAAAATGAAAAAACTACTCATGATGATTGGCGCGGCGGCGGTAGCCGCGACAGGCGCTAACGCGGCAAGCGTAACCATCGACAGCGTGACACAGCGCTGGCCGTGGAACAACAAGATCGACATCACCTACACTGTCACGGACGGCCAGACGCTGACGGTAGACCCGGCGAATGACGTTTACATGAAACTCGTGTTCACTGCCACAATCAACGGCAGCACGTACACCATCGACGGCAGCGCCATCGGCGCGAGCGCGACAGGATCCGCGCAGGGGACGCAGCACACCGTGACGTGGACGCCGCCCGCAGATCTGAAGGTGAAGGCGAGCGGCTGCACGATGTCCGCCTCGCTCTACGCGGCAGACGCGCCGAGCGGTGACGATTACATGGTTGTCGACCTTGACACCGGCGCTGTCACTTTCGAGGGGATGCTCTATTCACAGGAACTCTCCAACAACCGCTACAACAACGACACCTCCGGCTCGGATGGTGCGAACGTTTACAAAACCGACAAGATGGTACTGCGCAAAGTGCCGCGCTGGGCGGATCGCGCCTCCCTCCCGAACGCCACCACCCTTGCCTCGCTTTCGGGATACCCGACGGGATACAGTGGTTCTTCTAACAACTCCCCGACGAACTGGAACACGAAACTGGACTACTATATCGGCATGTTCCCTGTCACGCAAGCGCAGTATGTCAAGTTCGGACAAACGAATCCATCTGGCTGCACGTCGACAATCACGGACAACCCAACCGAATATCGTCCAGTGGAAAGGGTGACCTACAGCGACCTGCGCGGGGCCGATATTAGGGCTGGAACGGCGGTGCCGACGGTCGCGACACCTACAGAAGGAACTTTTTTGCAGCGTCTGAACTGCAAGACCGGCAACAAGTTCGCTTTTGATCTGCCGACAGAAGTGATGTTTGAAATAGCCTGTCGTGCCGGTTCGTCGGACATGTATTACTGGGGGTCCTCGACTTCATTTTCCGATTATGTAGTCTACAATGAATCATCGACTGTGCCTGTGGGAACCAAGATGGCGAATGCCTGGGGCCTGTTTGATGTTGTGGGCAATGTTTATGAATGGTGTTTGGATGATATCACCAGTGGTAATTCGGTTGCGACTAGAATCACAGAAGTTATAACAAACCCGTTTGAGCCGTATGCATACTCATCTTACACCAAATGTGCAATCAGGGGCATATCCTATAAAGAGACAAAAACCGACTATATTAAACCTCACTATCGCAACTTTGGTACACGGACTAGTTTTAGCGCCGGCGTCGGTTTCCGTGTGGCGTACATTGCGAAGTAAGCAGGGGGAAAGGAGCATGGCATGAGACGAAAGACATTGATTTTCGGGGCGGCGGCGCTGGCGGCGTTCGCGGCGGCACGTGCGGACGAGCCTCTCGCGACGAGCGCGGATTTCTCGTTCGACGTGAATCTGGCGGCGGCATCGCCGTTTGCGTTTGCGGATTTCTCCGGGATGCCCGTGACGTGGCGCAAGGGCGAAAGCGTCAGCCGCGTCTCGCCTAACGGAGACGTGACGGCCTACGTGGCCGATGCGTCCTCCGCCGGGACGGGTGCGCTGGGCACGCTGTCCGGCGGGGTCTGGACGCTTGAGAACGACGGCGTCGCGACGGTGAAGGTGCTCGTGCCCTGGTCGGTCAACGGCGATGGCGCGTCCTTCGCCGTAAACAGTTCGCCGTCGTCTCCGTTCGCGGTCGATACCGAACTGGAAGGTCCAAACCGAAAGAGATTGAAGAACGACCCCGTAGTTCCCGTCGCGTATTCCGGCGACGACTGGTCGGGAGATCTTTCCAAGGCGGCGACGCTCACGTTCACGCCGCCTGCTGGTTCCGGACTTGCGGAAACGACGCTCACGCCTGACGCGGGCGAGGGCACGACTTCGTTCACATTCTCTGAGGCGGGCATTTGGACGGTTCTTCTCGAGTTCGAGGACGGCACGTCGCGCACGGCGTACATCAACGTGACGAGGGCGGGGCTGATTATCAGCTTCCACTAAAAGGAGTATCCCGCCGCGATGCGATTCCGGTATAAGGGGAATACATGCCAAAGGGGTCTGATGGCGTATGTCTGTATATTGACGCTTGCGGCGGCAGATATAAAGGCTGGCGATTTCGGCGCACTTCATGCGAGCGTTGCGGCCGAGGTCGCGTCGGCATACCGTTCGACATCGAGCGGGTTGCTGGACACGCGCCCGGTCGCGACGCAGACTCTCAACTGGCATCTGTCGCTGGGGGAATATGGATACCTTGAAGGGTATGCCTGGGCCATAAGCGCGTTCCACAACATGCAGCGGGAAAGCCATCGGGTGCTGTTCTACGACACCGAAGGAGCCATACGATACGGCTTTGGAGTTCCGCTGGCCGAAGGCATGATTCTCTCTACAAGCGCGGGGCCGTATTTCGATTTGCCGTTCGGCTACAGGAATGCCCACATGAAATGCTGGGGACCGTATGTAGTGCAGCGGCTGGCGAGTCCATGGCTCTCGCTATACTGGAAGGGGCTGTGGCTGGTCGAGCCGGCGCGGCGAGGGCGGGTTGCGTTTGGCATCGAGAAGAAAGTCGCCCTCTCGGATAGGCTTGCGCTGACCCCCTTCGCGGAGACTGTCTGGATGGACAAGCGGCGGTTTGGACGGCGCTACGGCAGTGAACCGGAGAAAGCCGACATGCTCGGAGGCTCATTCGCCTATACGTTCATAGGCGTAAAGGCGAAGTGGGCGATCGGCGAAGACTTGAGCATTGTCGCAACTGCGGCGATGTGCGACGTGATCAACAATCAGGCGCGAAAGGCCGTGCGGCACTCCAATGCGTACTACGCGAAGAATGATTGGCCTGTTGTCCGGCTCGGAATAGAATACTTTTTTTGACAAAACAAAGGGAGGAATAAGATGGTAAGTGGCATGAACATGACAAGGCGGCAGTTTCTTATCGGAGGTGCGGCGTTTCTGTCGCTCGGCGCGTTCGCGGGCAACCGCTTCATCCTCGCGGCGGCGGGTTTCAAGGCGGGTGGCAAGCCGCGACTCAAGTTCGGCGTCCTCTCCGACATCCACATCATGAGAGCTGGCAAGGACGGAGAGACGATGACGAGCGGGATGAACAACTTGACGTTCAAGCACGCACTAGAATGGTTCAGAAGCCAGGATGTCGATGCCGTCGTCATTGCGGGCGACATGGCGGACAAGGGGCTTGACGAAAACTTGATGGCCGTTGCGGACGCGTGGTATTCCGTATTTCCCGACGACAAATATCCCGACGGGCGTCCGGTCGAGAAGGTTTTCGTCACCGGCAACCACGACTACCTCGCCTACGGCGCGAACAAGAAATATCCGGACGAGACGGAGCGGGCGAAGCACGTCCTGCGCTACGACATGGCGGGATGGTGGGACAAGGCGTTTCACGAGGAGTATTCGCCAATCTACTCGAAGACGGTGAAGGGATACACGTTCATCGGTTCGCACTGGGATGGTGCGCAGGCGGGGAACTCGTGCGACGGTGCATCGTTCGGCCTGATTGCAGATTTCATGGCGAAGAAGGGAAAGGCTCTCGACCCATCGCTGCCGTTCTTCTACGTGCAGCATCCGCACCTCAAGGACACGTGCTACGGGCCGTGGGCGTGGGGGCACGACGCCGGCATAACGACGAAGACGTTTTCCGCCTATCCCAACGCCATTGCGTTTTCGGGGCATTCGCACTATTCGCTCACGGACGAGCGGACGATCTGGCAGGGCGCGTTCACCTCTATAGGTGCGGGTTCGCTGCGCTATACCGGCGCACCAGCCGAAGAGCTCAAACCGTCCGGCTTCGAGAATTCCGGCGGGGGCGACTGGATGGCCGAGGCGCGCAAGTTGATGAAGAAAATCGGCACCGGCGACTGCCGCCAGGGGATGCTCTGGAGCGTCTACGACGACTGCATCACGGTGAAGCGGCGCGAGTTCCTCTCCGACCTCGACCTGGGGTCTGACTGGGTACTGCCGCTTCCGGCGGCTTCTTCGCGCCCGTTCGCGTTTGCGGAACACGCGAAGCGGCTTCGTGCGCCGGAGTTCCCGGCGGGAGCGACTGTTGCGGTGTCTGAGATGAATGCGAAGAACCGTGGCGGCAAGTCGAAGGACGGGAAGGAGAAGATTGCATCCGAGAAGAAGCCGTCGTTCAAGGTGACAGTGCCGGCCGTAGTGTCGGACGACAAGGCGCGGCTCTTCTCGCTTGAGTTCACGGCGACGACGGCGGATGGCAAGAGCCAGACGAAGCTCGTGCTGCCGGAAGGATTCAACCATTCCTTGAAGCACAAGAAAGCGCAGTCGCGGCAGGTGTGCTATTTCCGCAAGGACGAACTTGGCGCAGGCGACGCCGTTTTCACCATAACGCCGATGAACTCGTTCGGAGTTCGCGGCAAGGCACTTGTCTGCGAATACAAAGTGCGCACGGGGGAGATGTCCTGATGAAAAAGCCGGACAAGCGAAAGCTGTCGCATCGTCTGGCGATGATGACGCTTGCCGCGATTGCGCCGGTGCTTTTCGCGCACTCTGCGCAGGCTGATGCGTTTTCCCTTGTGCCTGATTCCGCCGTCCGCGTCTGGTTCGACAGATTCTCCGCCGATGACGAAGAAATCTACACGAATGCAATATGTAACGCAGAGGCGACTGAATGGGCGCTCTCGTCCATTCCCCGATTCGAGTGTCCAGACCGCGATATCGAGCGGGTCTACTACTTCCGCTGGTGGACATACCGCAAGCATCTGAAGAAGACGCCGGACGGCTGGGTTGTGACGGAGTTTCTTCCGCAAGTGCCGTGGGCGGGGCCGCACAACACCATATCGTGTCCGCTCAATCACCACATCATGGAAGGCCGCTGGCTGCGCGACGGCCGGTACCTTGACGGCTATATCGCTTTCATGGTGCAAAAGGGGCGCGTCAGCGGCAAGGGTGCCTATTCGAACGCCCCCGCGTTCGCCGCGCTGGAACGCGCCAGGGTGACGGGTGATTTCGCGTTCGTCGAAAAACTGTTGCCTGATTTCATCCGCAACTGCGAGGCGTGGGAAAAAGGGTGGCGCTACGGCAAGGAGAAGTTCTTCATCGGCTTCAGGCCGGAGCGCGGGCTGTACGACATCTGGGACGGCTACGAAGGAACCGAGAATTCGCTTTCCGGACACGGCGCGAGGCCGATGGTCAATGCCATGCGCTGGGCTGACATGAAGGCTGTCGCGGAAATCGCAAGATTGGAAGGCGACGGCGAAACGGCGGCAAGGTTCTCTGCAAAGGCCGACGCTCTCGAAAAAGTCATAAAGGCGAAGTTGTGGAACAGGGAAAAGAAGTTCTTCTCGATGCTTCCCGCTGCGGGCGGTAAACTCGACGACGTGTGCGAACTGCACGGCTACGCGCCGTTCTATTTCGGGATGCCTCTCCCGGAATGCGGCGAGGCGTGGAATCGCCTCATGGATTCGCGCTCGGGGTTTTCCGCCGCGCCGAAGGGTCTGACGTTTCCGGCGCGCGACGCATCGGGTTTCAGGGACGTGCCGCTCCGCCACCGCTGCAGATGGGACGGCCCGAACTGGCCGTATGCAACAAGTGTCGCTCTGACCGCGCTCTACAGAACGCTTCAGTCAGATGCACCCATCCCCGCCACCCCAGCAGATTTCACGGCTTTGCTTGGGCAATTCGCCGCGCAGCAGAAGTTGATCCGCGAGGACGGCAAGGTTGTTTCGTGGATTGACGAGAATCTCGACGCCTACACGGGCGAGTGGCTCGTCCGGGAAAACATGCTCGCCTACGAGCGCAAGACCGGCAGGCGGCAGCGCATCCGCGAACGCGGCAAGGACTACAACCATTCGACGTTCTGCGATTTGGTTATCGCGGGGCTGTGCGGCATCCGCCCGTCGGACGATGGGCGGCTCGACGTCCGCCCGCTCGCGCCGGTTGCGTGGGACTGGTGGTGCATCGATGGCGTCCGCTACCATGGGCGCAACGTGACGGTTCTCTTCGACCGTTACGGAACGCACTACGGCAAGGGCAAGGGACTTGTCGTGCTAGATGGCGGCGAAAAGAAGGAGGGATTCTGGCATGGCGATCGATGATGCAATGATGGACAGACGCTCGTTCCTGTCGAGGCTTGGGACGGGGGTGTTTGTCGCGGCATTCGGCGGTGCGGCAGGCTTTCCAAAGAGGGCAAACGCTGAAAGCCCCGGCACCGCGTCGCCGGGGCGTCTCCTCGCCTCCGCGCCGGTGCTGCAAAACGCGGCGGAGACGTCGATAGGCGTTTCCTTCGCCGTGAACGCTCTGGCGAGCGGTTGGGTGGAGATTTCCAAGTCTCCTGACATGAGCGGCGCGAAGCGGGTGTATTCCGGTACCGGCGGCCTGATGGATGTGAACGACCGCTTCGCGCTCGTGCGCATTCGCGGCCTTCGCCCCGCGACGCGCTACTGGTATCGCATCGGCGCGGACAGAATGGAATTCAAAAGATACCGCCCCTTCAATCTCGCTTCCGAGGCGGACGGGAAGATTCATTCCTTCACGACGCTTGGGCCAGGGGCGGGTGGGTCGTTCTGCGTCATTGCCGACACCCACCAGCGTGAGCCCGCCCTTGGAATGACGCTTGCCAAGCTGCAGGAATTGAAGCCGTCCGTCGTCATCTGGAACGGCGATGCGACCGGCAACTTCAACACGACGCTGGACGACGCGATGAAGACGTTCATACACGTCCATCCCGACTATCCGGAATATGCAGCCGACACGCCCTGGATGTTCGTCAACGGCAACCATGACTTCAGGGGGCTTTTCAACCGGCATCTGCAGGATTTGATGATGTTCCGCGAACTAGACGAACGCGCCGGGCGGTATGCATCGCTCGGGCGCAACTTCGTGCAGAGGCTAGGCGACATCGCGCTCATCGGCCTCGACACCGGCGAAGACAAGCCGGACGCACATCCGTATTTCGGCGGTGTTGTGAAGTTCGAGCCGTATCGCCGGCTCCAGACGCGGTGGCTCGCCGACATGATCGAGACGCCCGCCGTTAAGACCGCGAAGTTCAAGGTGGCGTTCTGCCACATCCCTTTGTCCGACGCCAATCCCGCTCACAATGCCGGCGATGAAATCGACATGGAACGTGCGGCGGAATGGCATCGGCCATGTGCGCAGATGTGGGGTCCGCTCTTCGAGAAGGCTGGCGTAAACCTTGTCGTCACGGGCCACACGCACCGCTTCCGCGTCGATCCGCCATGCATGGGCAGGACGTGGACGCACATGGTCTCGGGCGGATGCGACATTTGGGAAAAAGGGGCGAAGAGGAAGTTCCCCACCGTCATCGAGGGTCTCCAGACCCCTGACGGTCTGCATATCCGTGTCCACAACGCGACCAACGGGAAAATCGAGTACGAAAGAACATTCACATGAAAATGCACGGGCATTATCGCGGGGAGCAGCAAACTTGCATTTTCGTGGGGAATAGCATGACGCCAACTTGCATTTTCGTGGGAGTTCGTGGTCTCGCGCAGAACATTGAATGGAAGCCATTCGCCAGCCGCGCGGAGGAGCATCGCCGCCGCCTTCTGCGCGACCATGTCAACTGCGCGGGCATCGCAAACCGCAAGACGGAAAGAGCGGCGCGATGAAAAGCGAGGTTTCTAGGCGCGACCTCCTGAAGTCGTCGTTTGCCGCGATTGGGTTCGCGGCTCTGCCGGGCGGTTTTTTGTTTGCCGCGCCTGAAGGCTGGAAGCCGGACAAAAAGCCGAATCTTGTTTTCGGCGTGGTAAGCGACACGCATCTGCGCACCATGCACGGATCGAGCGGCAAACCCGGACACAACTGGCCCGACAAGTATTTCGCCGCCGCGCTCGAATACTTCAAACGGCGCGGCGTCGATGCTGTGGTGCATTGCGGCGACATGGCGCATCGCGGACAGGTCGAGGAAATGCAGTTTCACGCAAATGCGTGGAACAGAGTGTTCGGTCCTTCCGGCGGCCCCGTGAAACTCTTCGTCACCGGAAACCACGACGCCGAAGGAGCCAGATACGGAGATTTCGTCGAGAAAAACTATCCAGACCCTGCGGAGAGGGCGAATCACGTTCTCGCGACCGACATGGCCGCGAACTGGGAGCGGATCTGGAGCGAGAAGTACGATAGCGTCTGGCACAAAGAGGTCAAGGGCTACCATTTCTTCGGACGGAATTGGGGCGTTGACGACGCGGAGCTTGTGCGGCTTGTGGAGGAAACGGGAAAGACCGTCCGGCTCGACGATCCGGCGCGTCCGTTCTTCTTCATGACGCATTCGCGCCCCGTCGCTCCGCTCCGCAAGCGCGTGTCGGCGAAGCGCAACGCCGTCTCGTTCTTCGGGCACAACCACTGGAGCATCGCCAACTGGAACATACCTTCTATTTATTATGGGACGCTTCCATGTATCCAGTGCGCATCGTGCGAACCAAGGGGATGTACTGCGCTTGTGGGCGACAGCTATATCTGCAAGACCAAGATTGAAGGACGCGATGCTGAGAACATCGGCAAGGGGCGGCAGGGATATGTGGTTCGTATTTACGATGACATGATGGTAATCGAACGGCGGGAGTTTTCCAGCGGTGCTGCCAGCCTCGGCGCCGACTGGGTGATGCCGTTTAATTGGGGAACGGGGAAGCACCCGTTCTCGAAGGACGAATTGATGAAGGTCATCGGCGAACCGCAGTTCGGGAAGAGTGTAAAGTTGAAAGTTGAAAGTGTAAAGTTGGAGAGTGGTGAAGATGCGGTAAGGGTCTCGATTCCTCTTGCCGACGGCAACCCCGATTCGCGGGTGTATGCCTACGAGGTTGTCGTGGCGGGCGACGAAGGAACGCCGAAACTCCACAAGGCGGTTTACGCGGCGGGCGTAAACACGGGCGTCGGCCACGAGCCGAACGGCGGTGTGACGACGCTCGAAATCGCAAAAGACGAATTGCCGCCCGGCAAGACGCTGACCATAGCGGCGCGTCCGCTTTCCTCCCTCGGCACGTCCGGCAAGGCGATAGTGGCAGAATGGAAAATCTGAAAGGAAACATAACATTATGATGAAAATGAGAATAGCCGCGTTGGCGGTAGTGATGGCGGGTTCGATCTTCGGCGCGACGCGCACGGAGGCTATAAGGGAAAAGCTTGTGTCGGGCGACAGGAACTACGTGTTCGTCGCGATGCATCGGGGCGACTGGCGGAACTTTCCGGAGAACTCGAAAGGTGCGATACTTTCCTCGATCCGGCTTGGCGCGGACATCGTGGAGTTGGATGTGCAGATGACGAAGGACGGCAGGTTCATCCTCAACCACGATAACACACTCAACCGCACCACCACCGGCAAGGGCAAGGTGAGCGACCTCACGCTCGAGGAGATAAAACAGTTCAAGATGCGCGATTCGCGCGGCAAACCGACCGACTACGAGATACTGACTCTCGAAGAGGCCCTTGAGCTTACGCGCGGCAAGATCATCATGAACATCGACAAGTTCACCGAGCATCCGAGGGAAATCCTTGACGCGGTCGCCGCCGTGGGCGCGCTGAAAGAGGTGCTTGTGAAATCGTTGCATGATCCCGACGATGCCCGCAAGTTCTTCGGCCCGTACTGGAAGGATGTCGAAAGCGGCAAGCTTCTCTACATGCCCGTCATCCAGTTCTGCTGGAAGAAGCACAAGAAGGCCGCGCACGATCTTCCGCTATGGCTCGCCGAGGAGCCGCGCAAGGCGTCGATGTACGAAGTCTGCGCGGACGCGCCGGAACACGCCGCCGCGTTCGGCGACGTCCTCAAGGCCAAAGGCGCTCCGCGCCTCTGGATAAACACAATGTGGGATTCCCTTTCCGCAGGGCACGGCGACTCTCGCGCACTCCTCGACCCGGAGGCCAATTGGGGCTGGGTGCTGGATCAGGGCGCGACTATGATCCAGAGCGATTATGCAGCAGAACTGGTCGTGTGGCTCACGCAGAAGGGGCGGAGGAATTTCTAAGATGACGCGCGTCAGTGATCTTTCGGGCGCGGCGCTCGAACGTGCGTATGCGCGGCGTCGCATCCGCCAGGTGGCGGCGATGCTTGTCGTGTATGCGCTTTTCTACATCTGCCGCCTCGCGTTCTCGGCGTCGAAGAAAGATATGATCGAGCAGGGCGCGTACACGGCGAAGGAGATCGGCGTCGTCGGCTCGGCGATGCTCATCGCCTACGCGATTGGCAAGTTCGTGAACGGCTTCATCGCCGACCGCGTGAATGTTCGCCGCTACATCATGTTCGGGCTCTTCGTCTCGGCGCTCGCCAACTTCGTGGTGGGCTTCCACATTCCGGCGCTGATGCTCGCGGTGGTGTGGTTCGTGAACGGACTCGCGCAATCGACGGGTGCACCGTGTTGCGTCGTGGCGCTCTCGCGCTGGTGGCCGAAGGAGCGGCGAGGAACGTACTACGGCATCTGGTCCTGCTCGAACAATCTCGGCGAGGTGCTTGCCTACATCCTCACGGCGGGCGTCATGGTCTGGGCGGGCGCGCATTACGGCGCGGACTACGCATGGCGCAGCTGCTTCTGGGGCGCGGCGGCGATGGGTGCCGTCGGCATTGCGGCGGCGTGGTTCTTCTTTGGCAACGCACCTGAGGACGAAGGCTTGCCGCCCGTCCCCGTCGATGCTGCGGAGGCGAAGGTCGATACCGCCGGCGGGCAGAAGATTGCGCTAACGGCGCCCGCCGTATGGCTGATTGCGATAGCGGGCGGCCTTTTCGCCGCGAGCCGCTACGCTGTCATAGACTGGGGCATCTTCTTCCTTCAGGTCAAGAAAGGCTACACGGGCACGGATGCCGCGATGATCGTCACGGTGAACTCCATAGTCGGCGCGGTGTCGTCGGGGCTGTCGGGCATCATATCCGACCGCTTCTTCAAGGGTAGCCGTCAGGAACTTGCGGTTTCCGCAGGGCTGGTGAATGTTACCGCGCTCGTGCTGTTCATGCTCGTGCCGGGGCGGCATCCGTGGCTTGACGTGACGGCGATGGTGCTGTTCGGCCTTGCGGTCGGCATTCTGCTCACGTTCCTCGGCGGACTGATGGCGGTTGACCGCGTGCCGAAGTGCGCGGCCGGCGCAGCATTGGGCATCGCTGGAATAGGGTCGTATCTCGGCGCGGGGCTGCAAAGCGCGTTCTCGGGGTGCCTTGTTGCGCGCGGCGCGGACGGCGCGGCCACGCTCATGGGGCACACGTTCGCAAGCGGCTACACGCTCGACTGGCTCGCCGTGTTTTGGATCGGTGTCGCCGCGCTGTCGGTGGCGTTCACGATCGCCGCCGGCAGATGCGGCAGAAATAGATGCGGCGGGAAAGGTTGAGACAGGGGGTGACAAGAATGAGCAAGAACATGACAAGACGTGTCGCCGCTTGTGCGGCGATCGTGATTGGCGCGGTGCTGCCGCTTTCTGCGGCGGAGCTGACACACCGCTGGAGCTTCAACGGCGACTGGTCGGATTCGGTCGGCGATGCGGATGCCGTGAACGTTGGTGAACGCGTATCGCTCTACGGCAATCGTGTCCACATGGGCTACGGAGGCTGCTCGCATGGATCAGGTTATGTGAACCTCGGCACGAACATGCTCGACACCACGGCGGCGACTATTGAGCTGTGGGCGCGGCAAGATGGCGTCCAGAAATGGTCGCGCGTGTTTGACTACGGCGCAGACAATGCGCACTACTTCACGCTCTGCTGGACATACGAGACAAACCTGAACAACGACCGCGCCGGAATGAAGAATCCCGGCGAGATTGCTGTGGACGGCACGATGGCGCCATACGAAATCGGGGAGGACTACCATATCGCCGTGACATTCGAGCGACAGGGCGATGCGACGCTCGTCAAGTGGCAGCGGCGCGATGCGAAGACGGGCGAATTGCAGAAGTCT
>DJXI01000069.1 GCA_002449695.1 Verrucomicrobia bacterium UBA7008
CGAGGAGCCTTGCGAAGCAAGGTCGCACGAGGCCGCGCGAGAGCCCGCTGATCGGAGTTGACAAAACCTGCGACGGGCAGTATTGTCCAGAAGTAAACGCGGGTTTCCTTCCTCGGAAGGAATGACGGGAAATGCCCTGCCTTTCAATCCCGCCCAACATTCTCAGGGACTAAACGCAAGAGAAACTTGCATTTGCTTCTGGACTTCACATTTCCAAAAACTGGGGATATTCCGCATGGGCGGGGATTGATTCGCGCGGCGCGGCATGATACAATATCCGCCTGTGAAGGAGGGGAATATGAAACACGCACACATCTCGAAATGGCTCATCGGCGCGGCGCTGCTCGCCGTGACGCCGGCCGTCGTCGCCAAACCGAAAGCCATCGTCGTCTTCTACGCCGACGACCTCGGCTACGGCGATACGTCCGTCTACGGGCAGGCGAAGGTGCCGACGCCCAACCTGGAGCGGCTGGCGCACGACGGCTGCCGCTTCTGCGACGCGCACGCGGCGACGCCGATCTGCACGCCGTCGCGCTACTCGCTGCTGACGGGCCGCTATGCGTTCCGCCGCCCCGACACGCGCATCCTCGACGGCGACGCGAAGCTCATCCTGCCGGTCGAAGGGAGCGGCGAAGCGAACGTCACGCTGCCCGTGCTGATGAAGCGCGCGGGCTACCGCACCGCCGCGATCGGCAAGTGGCACCTCGGGCTGGGCGCGGGCGAGGAACCCATCGACTGGAACGGCGAAATCACGCCCTCGCCGCGCGAAGTCGGCTTCGACCACTCGTTCGTGATGGCCGCCACCGCCGACCGCGTGCCGTGCGTGCTCATCCGCAACGGCCGCGTCGTCGATCTCGATCCGGCCGACCCGATCGAGGTGAGCTACGACAACGTCGAGACAAAGTGGGAGGGCGAGCTGACCGCGCACACGAACCCGGAGCTTCTCAAGGCGTGGGGCCGCCCGTCCGACCGTCAGCACGACAAGACGATCATCGACGGCATTTCGCGCATCGGCCACATGCGCGGCGGCGCGGCGGCGTGCTGGAAGGACCAGGACCTCGCCGACCGCATCACCGCCGAGGCGGAGCGCTTCATCCGGGAGAGCGCGGGCCAGCCGATCTTCCTCTACTTCGCCACGAACGACATCCACGTGCCGCGCGATCCCAACCCGCGCTTCAAGGGCCGGAGCGGGCTCGGCATCCGCGGCGACGCGACGGTGCAGATGGACGACTGCCTCGGGCGCGTGCGCGCGGCGCTCGCCGCGGCGGGCTATGACGACACGCTCTTCATCTTCACGAGCGACAACGGGCCGCGCGTCAGCGACGGCTACGAGGACGGCGCGCGCGACGCGTGGGCGAACGACAATCCGGCGGCGCCCTTCCGCGGCGGCAAGTACACCGTGCTCGAAGGCGGCACGCGCATTCCGATGATCGTCGCGTGGCCGGGGCACGTGAAGCCCGGCACAACAAACAACGCGCTCATCTCGCAGACCGACTTCGCGCGTTCGCTCGCGAAGATCGCGGGCGTCGACGTGCCCGACGGCGCGTGCGGCGACAGCCAGGAACTTTCCTACGTCCTGCTCGGCGCAAGCGACGCGGGGCGCGACAGCCTCGTTGAACAGCCGGCGTGGGGTCCGTGGGGCTACCGCAAGGGCGCGTGGAAGCTGATCAACTCGAAGGAGCCGCAGCTCTATTTCCTCGACGACGATCCGGGCGAGCAGCACAACCTCGCGGCGGAACGCCCCGAGAAACTGCGCGAACTTCAGCGCGACCTGCGCGCCGCACGGGGACTTTGACGGCCTACTGCGCCGTCAGGTTGACGGCGATGCGGAAGAACTGGGTCGCCGCCTCGATTTTCGGCACGCGGATGGTGACGCCCGCGGCCGTGGCAAGGCTGCGCGCCGTTTCGGTCGCACCGGTCAGGCGGACGTTGTCGGCGTATTCGACCGAATAGTAGAGGCCCGGCGTCACCTTGTCGGCGGGGAGCTCAACCGTCACGTCGCCGACATTCTCCGCGATCGCGGCAAGCCCGGCAATCGCAAATTCCGCGACCGTCGTTTCGGGCGCGACGAACTTCTCACTCGCCGTATTGATGACGAGCGTGACGTCGTACTTGCCGGTCTCAGGGTTGAGGACGATGTCCTTCACGACCACCTCTTCCTGCCCGGCCGCCTTGGCAGCGGCGTCAACGATTTCAATCGGCAGCGCGGCGGCGTCTTCCGCGGTAGCGACAGAGACCACCTCGCCCGGCGTAACCGGCGTCAGCGTGCGGACGAGTTCGGCCTTGACGACGCGCTCGGTCGCGACTGCGGCGGTGGCGACGAGCTTTGCGCCGGCCGCGCTCGTTTCGCGCGTGTCCTGCTGATAGATGAGGAAGCGCCCGCCCGTCTGCGCGGGCGTCACGTTGAAGAGCGTCACCGGACAGAACCCGTCCTCCGCGAGCGCGAGGCGCAGGACCTCGTTCGTCACGGCCGCCTCGTCCGTCCAGACGAGTGCGAATTCCTCGCCGTCGGCGACCGCCGCGCCGTCCAGGTAGGTGGCGCGGTCGAGGCCGAAGGTGATCCAGTTGTCCGTCGGCGCGGCGAGCGCCGCAACGGACAGGAAGAGCGCCGAAATAATCATTACATTTTTCATCGTCTTGCATCCCCTTCCCGTTAGTTGTTCGTCGTGTCGTACGGACGGTCATAGTTCTTGGCCGCGCCGCCGTTCGCCCAGCTGTCAGGACGCCGCCAGAGCGTGTGGTACGACTTCATGAGCGCGCGCATCCGCGGCAGAATTTCCCGAACGACATATTCGTCGTCCTTCAGGTCCTTCGACTGGCTGGGATCCTTCGCCACATCATAGACGTTGATTGTCATATCATCGAACGTCTTGCCCGCGCCGATGTTCGTATTGACGCCCACGTAGTCGCCGATACGCACCATCACCTGCTGATTGCCCCTCTGTCCGTGCGTGTACTCCGTATAGACGTCTTCGGGGAGCTGGCCGGGCGCGCCGCTCTTGACGAGTTGTTCGAGGAAGCTGTACCAGCTGTGGTTCATGGACGGCTGGTCGTCGACCGAGCCCGCCGGAATGTGGCCCGGCCACCACATGAACGTCGGCTCGCGCACGCCGCCTTCGAGCACGTCGCGCTTCATGCCGCGGAAGTCGCCGTTCGAATCGAAGTAGTCGACATTCGTGCCGTATTCGTTCGTCGGGCCGTTGTCGGACGTGAAGATGACGAGCGTGTTTTCGGCGATGCCGAGGTCGATCAGCGTCTGCTTCAAATCCTCCATCGCGTCGTCGAGGCGCGTAATGCCCGTCGCATAGCGCTGTCTTTCTTCTTTATTCGCCTTTGAAGTGAAGCTCTCTGTATAGGGATATTTCCACGTGTTGCGCTTGTCGATCTCTTCGCGGTTCGCCTGGAGCCAGTCCCAGTCCGCGCCGCTGCCGAGGCCGAACGGCTTGCCGTCGCCCGGCGTCGCGTCGGGGTACGGACGCCCCGGCACGTGGAGGTTCACGCGCGTCGGCACGCTCGAGTCGAGGTAGGTGCCGTTCGAGCCGTGGATCGTGTTGATGGCGAGGTACATGAAGAACGGCTTGTCCGTCCCGTTCTTCTTGTTCTCGGCCACCTGATCGGCGATCACCTTCTTGGCGCGCGCGATGAAGAGGTCGGTCGAATAGATGCCGAGCGCCGTGTCGGTGCGGTGCTCGCGGTCTTCGACAACGCCCATGTACGCGCCGTTGACGAGGCCGTCGTAATGGTAGTACGTGTGCCCCGCGCCGTGGTCGAGGAAGCCGTAGTGATGGTCGAAGCCGCGGTCGAGCGGACGCGCCGTGGCGGCCGTGCCCGATTCGCCCGCGCCGCCGACGCCCCACTTGCCGATTGCGTACGTCGTATAGCCCGCCTCGCGCATGAGCGTGCCGATCGTGCGCGTTTCGAGGATCGGATAGTCGAAGAGATTGTCGCGCAGCGAGCATTCGCCCTGATGCTTGCCCGTCAGGATGGATGCGCGGGACGGCGCGCAGACGGGGCACGCCGCGTAGTGCGCCGTCATCGTGCAGCCCTCGGCCGCCATCTGGTCCATGTGCGGCGTCTCGATCCAGCAGTCCGCGCCGTTCGCCTTGCGCTTGTTCTGCACCGTCCAGCCGACATCGCCGTAGCCGAGATCGTCCGCGAGTACGAAGATGACGTTTGGCTTCTTCGGCGCGACTTCTGTCACCGCCTTGTACGCGGTCGCGGTGCGTCCGCCCGCTTCAAGGTCGCGGATGACGGCCTGGCCGTCCACGACGGGAATGTCGCGCTTGAGCGCGTTCTGGTCGCCGCGCGCCTGGAGGCGGTAGGTGACGTTGATGCCGGAATTCGCCGCCGGGTTCGCGTATTCAAGGAGAACCGTCGCGTTCGTCTGCGCGAAGTCGATCGGGTCTGCCGAGAACTTCACCTCGTTGATGTAGGCGCGCGTATGGCCGGGCACGGGGTCCTCGGGATCGAGGCCCAGGAGATAACTCTGGAGAAACGTCTTCTTGTTCGCCGCCTGCGCGTCTAGCGCGGACATGAACGCATCAATTTCGTCCTTCGTCGGAATGTAATCCTGCCGGTAAATCGGCTCCACCACATCCGGCGGCAGATACTGCGCCGCCCATTCGGAACTGACGCGCGGCGTCGTCGTGTCGATGACGGGCCACGACGCGGCGAGCGTCTGGACGGCCGCCGCGCCGAGCTTCGCGCCCTCGACGCGCACCATGCGCACCGCGAGGCCGCCGCCCAGCGTGTACGCGCCGGACACATCGTCCGTCACCGAGAAGTCGATGCCTTGCAGCGTCCCGTCGAAATAAAGCGTTGTTTCACTCCCGCTCCGCACAACCGTGTAGAGGTGGTAGCCCTTCATGCGCGGCGCAAGAAGCCCGAGTTCGCGCACCGTACCGCCCTTCACTTCGGCGAGCGCCATCATGCCGGGCTTCGCAAGCAGGCGAAGCGCGGTGGCGGAGGGATCGCCGAGCGTCAGCACCGTCTCACCCAGCGCACCCGATACATCCGCGTAGAGCGACGCCGTGAAGGTGCCGGCGGGCAGCGATTCCGCCGCCGTGAAGCCGTCAGCGCCCGTCAGCGCCGACGTAAAGCTCGTATCATAGCCGATGTTGGTGAGTTTCACGAGGTCGCCAAACGCCGCGGAGTAGCCCATCGTCACGCCGCCCGTCGGATCGCACGTCGCCGCGACATCCGTTTCCGGCAGCGTCAGATACGGCGCGGACGAGCCGTGCGCATAAAGTTCGATCCTGCCGCCGTCTTCAATCTCGAAGCGACCGAGGAAGTCGGTCAGGTTCGTATCGAGCGTCGTGGACATCGTGGTGAACTTCAGGGTCGCGTCCGCCCCGACCTTGCCATGGTCGGTCCAGACGATCTGCTGGCGCAGCTGCCCTTCGCTTCCATACTCAAACTTCGCATCAACACCGAGATAGCCGCCGTGGACCGTGCGGTTCGGCGCGACGGCGAATGTTCCGTTGCCGTAGTAGCCCTTGGAATTGCTGCTTTTCAGCGTCAGGTCGGCGTCGATCGTCAGCGTCGCGCCTGGAGCAAACTTGAAGTAGCGGTTCTGTACGCCGGACGACCTGAGCGTCAGGTTTCCGCTTTCGATAAAGACTTCGCCGTCGCCCGAGAAGGAGACATTATTGAGCGTCGCGTTTCCGTAGCTGTAGAACGGATTGGAATTGATCGTGAGCGCGCCCGTCGCCGTCTCGCCCGCTTCGCCATAGCCGATCACGCCGCGGCGGACGGAGCTGTCGAGCGTCGTCGCGGACGTCAGGCTGGAGGCCTTCACGAGGAAGCGTCCCGCGCCAGAGAACGAGGTCGCCGTCGCCGCCGTGACGTCGCAAGCGACGAATTCGTCCAGCGCAAGGCCGAGTGGGGAGGACGCGAGCCCCGTCACGAGTCCCTTGCCGTGAATCGCGAGGACGGCCATGCTCAAATTTTCGGGAAGCGTCGCGGGCGAACCATCAGAAGTCTTCGTCCAGACGATGTCGCCCCACGCCGTCTCGCCGTTGATCGTCGCCTCGAACGCATCGGAAAGCCGCTCGAACGTCTGCGTGAGCGTCACGCCGTCGATGCCGGAGAAGAAGCCGTTGTTGTCCGTATGTGCCTGCGCCTTTATGAAGAGTTTGAACGAGCGCCCTGGATTCGCCGCAATCGTCGCCGCCTCGGTGTTGCGCAGCTGATTGCCCATCTGACTGGTGAGGACAGTTGTCGCGGTCGTCGTCTCGCCGTCAATAATCGCAAGATCGCAGTCGATCAGCTTGTATTCCTGATACGCGGTCTGAGCAGCCCCCGACGCATTGCAAATGAAGAGCTGCGGCTGAATCGACTCGACGCCCATCGGTTCGACGCCATCGGGAATCGCGACATCCAGCACCATCGACCACCATTCCTTGCCGGTCGGCGTGCCGCCGTTCGTCTTGGAGCCGGTTTCGTCCGTCATCTTCACATTGATGCTCGGATGGATGACGCCGTCTTTCGCCGCGACGCCGTTGCTGAAATGGGCGAGGAACGAGCCTGTATTCATTCCGCCATAGCACGTATCATTGCCGCGCGCCGAATTTTTCGTCGTCGCGGTCCACGGCACCGCGTCCCACGTTTCCGTCGTGCCGTCGATCATTGTCGCTTTCGGCGTGACGGTCATCGTGTTGCCGCTTGCCGTGAGCGTAAAGGCGAGATCGAGCGCGACGGGCGTCCGCGGCGGAACCATATCTACATAGTTAAGGTAAAGGCCCGTCGCCGTCTTTTCAAAGCGGTAGTCGCCGACGGCGCTGTCGCTCGTGAGCGGCAGGGCGGAGACCTTGGGTTCCACCGACGTGCCGGCCGTGTTCGTCACGACGGCCCCGCTCGTGTTGAAGTTGACGCCCGTCGACGCATAGCTGATGAGCTGCTTGCGGCGGAGAACCTTCACGCCCCCTTCCACGATTTCGCCAAGCGCGATTTCCACGCTCTTGATGGCGTGCGTGCCGTGATCGACCGCGCCGCCGAACTTCACCGACCCTTCGCCCCTCAGAAAATAGTTGAACGTATAAGATCCGCTCTTCGTTCCCGCCCCGAATTCAAGGCCGTCGGGCGCATCCACCTGAATCTTCGTCGTGCCCTGCATCTTACCGGCGCGTGCGCCCCAGCCGCCGATGTACAGCTTGGATGTCGCATCGACGCGGATGGAATTGCCGTCTTCCGCGCTCATATTGTCCTGCAACTTGTTGATAGCGCCGACAGTGACCTTGGCACCATTGTAAAGCGCCACCTTGAACTGCCAGCCTTCGAGGTCCGTCGCCGTCACGGGGCCATTCTGCATCACTGTGCCGTCAAACGCCGCTGGCGCATACGCGGCATTGCTCAGCGCATACGGAATCTTGTCCTGCGGCCTCTTCCAGTTCGCCAGCGTCTCCCAGACGCCGCTTTCCGTGCCGAGAAAGACGTAGTCGTAGATCACGCCTTCGCGTCCGTAGGGGAATTCATACGCGGCGATCTCGTCCGCCGTCAGCGCCGAACCGTTGAAAACCGCCGCGCCGAGAATCTTGAGGCCGGTTGCGCACTTGATCTTGTCGCCGCTGCTCTTCGCTTTCGCCGCGCCGATCGTGCAACCGCCGAAGGTATGTCCTTGGTTGCCATAAGAATAGGAGTACTTGCTGTTCGCAACACCCTCTTCGACCTCGAAAAGCTCCATCTTCGTCTGCGTCCAGACGAACGCGAACGTGCGCGCGCCCGTGCGGTCCGCAAGTTCGCTGCCCGGCGTCGCGTTGGAAACCTTGTTGCCGCCGACGATCGGATAGATCTTGTTGTCGGTGCCCACATAGACGCCGCGCGGATCGTTCACGCCGCCGCCCGCGCTCAGCTTGTTGTGCATCGAAATGAGGAACGCTTCCGTATTGCGCGGCAGATCCGCCACCTTGAAGATGATTGTCGCGGCGGCCGCCGTCGCACTGTCGTCCGCGACGATGAAGCGCGCGCCGCCTTCATAGTTCGGCGCGCCCTTCGTGATGACGATCACATCGCCGTTGTCCGGCGCGGTGTTGCCGTTCACGTCCAGCGTGTAACCCGCGCTCGGCGCGCTTGTGAGAAAGTTGCGCGACCACACGGCTGACGGTTCCGCGGCCAGCGCCGACAGGACAGAGCCGGTGAACAGCACAGCGGCCGCCTGACGAATGAGATTTTTCATGAGCCCCTCTTTTCTTTCCTACTTTGAAGACGAGCTATCTTCAATCTGTCGCAGATTATAGCAAATTTTCATCATTCCGTGGCAAAGGAAAAATCTCCGACCGTTCGCACCGCACAAAGGCAGACCCATCGGCCGATGGCGGGGTGAGGGAGAATGTGATATACTATCTGGACAATTGAAACAAGGGAGCTGAGAAGACTATGGCAGAAGCGTGCACACACGACTGTTCGACCTGCGGCAAGAGCTGCGGCAGCCGGACAGCTGATTTTGATTTTTCCGCAAAGCTGAACGCGGCCTCGAAGGTCGCGCGCGTCATCGCCGTCGCGAGCGGCAAGGGCGGCGTCGGCAAGAGTTTCGTCACCACCATGCTCGCCGTCGCCGCGATGCGTCAGGGCAAGAAGGTCGGCATCCTCGATGCGGACATCACGGGGCCGTCGATCCCCAAAGCGTTCGGCCTCGCCGGCGGCGCGTTCAAGACCGATGACGGGATCGAACCGTCCGTCTCGAACACCGGCATCAAGGTCATCTCGCTCAACATGCTCGTGGAAGATCCGTCCGATCCCGTCGTCTGGCGCGGCCCGGTGATTGCGGGCGTCGTCAAGCAATTCTGGACCGATGTGCACTGGGGCGAGCTGGATGTCCTCTTCGTCGACATGCCGCCCGGGACGGGCGACGTGCCGCTGACCGTCTTTCAGTCGCTGCCGGTCGACGGCGTCATCGTCGTGTCGTCGCCGCAGGAACTGGTGGAGATGATCGTCTCGAAATCCGTCAAGATGGCGGGCATGATGAACAAGAAGGTGCTCGGTCTCGTCGAGAATATGAGTTACTTGACGTGTCCCGACTGCGGCAAGAAGATCGAACCGTTCGGCGCATCGAAAGTCGAGGCGCTCGCGCAGAAATTCGCGATTCCCGCGACAATCCGGCTGCCGATCAATCCGGAGTATGCCGCCTCCATCGACGGCGGTGCCGCGGAATTCATTGAACTTCCCGGCTTTGACGATTTTGCCGCAAAGGTTCTAAGATTCTAGAAGCCTAGTCGCCAGAGGGGTGCGTCCGCAGGACGGCGCCCGGCTTTTTTCATGCCCTGAGGGCATGAAAAAAGGCTGGCGTATCCCCCGACGAGCGGAGCGAGGAGCTTTCGCGCAGCGAAAGTCGCTAGAGGGGTGCGTCCGCAGGACGGCGCCAGGCTTTTTTGTTTTTTGCATTCGCAAGAAACAAAAAAGGCTGGCGGCGTCCTACTCTCGCATGGGCGGGTCCCACACTACCCTCGGCGATGGGGCGCTTGACTGCCGTGTTCGGAATGGGAACGGGTATTTCAGCCCCTCTATGGCCACCAGCCAGAAGGCCGGTTTCAGATGGAAACCAAAGAGAATCACAACGCGTCGAGACCAGCTTGGGGTCTCACATTGAAGTGAAGTCTGGAAAAATAAGCTAAGCCGCACGCCTGATTAGTACCGCTCGGCTCAACGCATCGCTGCGCTTACACTTGCGGCCTATCGAGGTCCTGGTCTAGAACCTGGCTTGAGACCATTGCTGGTGGGTGAACTTGTCTCGGGGGAGGCTTGGCGCTTAGATGCCTTCAGCGCTTATCCGTTCCCTACGTAGCTACCCGGCCTGCCGCTGGCGCGACAACCGGAACACCATTGGTAGGTCATTCCCGGTCCTCTCGTACTAGGGAATGTTCCCCTCAATTCACCTGCGCCCACAGAGGATAAGGACC
>DJXI01000033.1:0-5896 GCA_002449695.1 Verrucomicrobia bacterium UBA7008
AGTCGAATGCGGTGGAATATGTCCACGCAACGGATGAGCCAGACATTCCCGCGATAGGGGAGGTGCGGGGACCCTGTTTGGCTGGAGACCGTGATCATGTCGGGGTGGCCTCAACGCAGGATTTGCTCGCCATACGCAATGCGGCTCTTGCGCACATCGGCCACTCAGAGTATGCCGTAGACAGCCATCTTGCATCCGCCAATGGTTTTTCTGCTGTTGGAGAGAACCGGTTTAAATGCAATCGATTTGTGGCAGATGCGGCTATCGAAGCGGGAATTGCGGTTCCTGTACTTCATACCATTCCGCGTCCGTGGCCAGCACCTGATGGCCGCTATCCTCCAATTGCCAATGAATGGGCGAATGGAAATGTTGCCATCCCAGGGTGGCGCTATCTCGGGAGCGAGGTTTATCCGGAACCAGGATTCATCGCAGGCCATCCAAGCCGAGCCATAGGACACTGCGGTATTGTGGATTATGACGGATGGACGATCAGCGCCCGCCCTGACGGGGTTGGGCGAAATTCCAGATTGATGCTTGACGGCACGTGCGGTTATAACAAACCAATGGAGGATGACAATGAAAATTAAATCAACGTCGATTCGCGTGATGTGGCTATCCTTTTTGTCTGTCAGCTTTTGCCTGATGGCGGAAGAGTACACGACGGCAGAGGCTTTTTCCGAGGCCAGGATTCGCTACAATGGTGAATGGCGCTACCCGGCTGATGCGCTGGCATCCAACATCTACGCTCAAGTCTGGAACCTTTATAAAGATTATCGCTCGCCGTTCAATCAGTTTTTGGCCGTTCGCGGCGGCGGGTTCTTCAATGAAATGGACGAACAGTGCATTCAGCCGCTTGCAATCATTGTGTCTAACAACTGCACGGCCATTGCCGACGACTGGCAAACCTACGAGACAAACGAGATGGTGCGCTTTACGACATTGTGCGCTGCGGCCTATTCGGGTTTTGACAACTACACGAATTTTCTCGATCGCATTCTCGCCAGATACGAGAGCGACACCAATTCGTGCAGTTGGGCGACCGTGCGTTTCATCTTTTCCCCTTACGGCACTGTATCGGATATTGCCTTGGAATTAAATTATGATGCACCCGCCGTCAGCAACATCCTTCAGCGAATGCGCGTCATTGCGGTCGCGAACGACAACGTCCAGCTGCTTCAGAAATGCGACCGTCTTATGTCTGGCGAAGCGAAGCGAGAACTGCTGGAGTTGAAGGCTGGCGGTGCGCTGCCGGCGGCCGGCGTACGCGAGTTCTAAGTTTGGTGTGTTAATGGGCGAAATGGACATCGACCGAGGTTATCTTCTCGTCGATGAGGACGATAGCGCCGCCGCGATTGAAATCCCGACGAACGCGGTCACGGTCGGCAACTGGCACCTTCACGGCGCATCATCCAATTTCGGCAACCACCGCCTCGACCTTTCGCCGTGGTCGTTCCCGATGGGCACGAACGGGGCGGCCTTTTCGTCGTTCTGGTACTTTGTCGAAGGAAAGCTCCGCGCGACGCCGCGCGACGCCGCGCACGAAATCTGCGCGGTGGGCGTGCCGATGCTCGCGATGCAGGGCGCAAGCTGCCTGTTGCTGTCCGCGGGCGCGGACGACAGCCGCACGATCATCTGGGACAATTTCTTCCTGAACGGCGACACGAACGCGCCCGTCATGGCGCAGGTGACGCTGTGGCCGGATGGCGCCTTTGCCACGCAGTCGAACAACCTGCGCCGCGTCTACGCGCGCATCGATCCGCGCGACTGGGACGGCGACGGCCTCGCCAACGAAATCGACCCCGCGCCGAAATCCCACGACGGCGACTGCTTCGGCACGGGCGAGGCGTGGTGGGCGGCAAATCTCCGCGCGGTGGCGGCGACGAATGCGCTGCCGGAAGCCTACTACACGCTCGCGTTCACGGCGACGGCGGACAGGACGCGTATCGCCGTCACCTGCGACGGGGCAAGCGATCTGGGCGACTTCGTCATCCTCGCGAACGCCGGACAGACCTGCGAAGTGCCGCTCCTGAAAGGCGCGAACTACGCTGTGCGCGCGGATGCTCCGTTGACGGATGTTGCGCTGGACGATGAAAACGCGCATATCGTTTCGTTCACGCCGGAGGAGTTCGACATTACCTACCCGCTGGATTGCTCGTTTGAGCGGAACGGCAACGATTATTCGCTGACTGTCGCGCCGACCATCCCCGGGCTGACGCTCGCTTCGCTTTCGGGCGGCTGTTGCGCGCTGAACGTGACGGCCAACGGCTTCCGGTGGACGTGCGCGGACACCTGCACGTGTCACGGGCACGAGCATTGGCTGGATGCTGTTTTGACATGGGAAGGATATTCAAGGTCGTGCGGGATGCTCGTGCCGTGTGATTGCTTCTATAAGAGATTGGCGAATCCGCTGTTGTGGCTGTCATTGTCTTTGCCGCGCACAGTGATTGTAGATGGTGATGTCGGTGGCATGGCGGTGACGTTTGCGCCCCCTGTCGCAACGAATGGAAATTTGAGTCTGCGATTCATCTCCGGTGGCGGCAGCGTGATTCTCAGGGATGAATCAAGAGGTCTGTCGTCGGTTTCTCTTCCGCAGACTTGGAGCGCCAGCAGTTTCAGTTCGACGAACTTTTGCATTGAAGGAATCGTGGCGAGTGCTGTCGTAGGGGATGTCGCGCTGGAATGGGAATATGCAGAATCAAATGGCGACCTGCACAGCGTGACGCAGACCCTGTCGGTTGCCGAGATTCGACACGAGACGGTCTTCGCAACGCCGGCCTGCCGCGAAAGGACACTGCTGGGGGTGGGCGAGAGCGTGCTTTTCTTTTTCAAGCCGCATCAGATTGTCACCCATTTTAATTGTACGTCTGGAGAAGTGACGGAGCCGTCGCCGTATCAGCAGTGGTCGGGCGAGGGAGGCTTTGTGGAGACGGGCATGGATGCGGCAGTTTTTACGGCGAGTCATACGGCGGCCGTTTCATGCGTGACGATGGAGGTTGGCGGTTGCTCCCAGGAATACGAGTTTAAAATTGTCGAGCCTGAGGGATTTCATGTCGAGTCGGTCGATCACATTTATTATGACAACAACGGATATTCAGGGTTGTTTGACCTGACATTTAATAATCTGCTGATGCCGACGAACGTGTCCTTTGGCATGGTTCAGGTCATGGAGGTGCCAAGGGTGGCGACAAATGCGGTCGGCTATTATGCCCAGCCGTCTAAATCGGAGATGCTGGATCATGGAAAGCACGGGGCCGGCCGATGGCGGAATGTGGGCGTCAACAACAGATCGGACGATTTTGTTCGCGCGGGATACAATGCACCGCCCTGGCTGGAAGGCGGTTCATTCACCTGGCCGATACCCGTGGCCTGGCGGGTTTACGGGGACGAGGGCGTGACGAACATTTTTACGCAAACGGATCAAAGATTTGAACTCGATGCGGACGGGACGGCACGGGTGAGAAAATTTGGCTATTGCGGTGAGCGGACGACCAACAGTATATTCAGGATCGAAAAGGAGAAACCATGAGCAAACGTGCCGGACTAATCGTGTGCATGCTGTCGATGAGCTTTGGCCTGTTCGGGGATCAAGGCCCGGATTTGGCAGGGCAGCTTTGGGCGACAACCAACCTTTGGGGCGGCGCGGCCGCGATGACGCAGTACCAATGCGTCATCGTCCCCGGTCTGCTCGCGAAAATGCAGGCTGATTCTCGGTACGATGAAACATTGTCCGACTGGTATTGTGCGGTGGCGCGCGCGGATGCATCGCTGGAGACGGGTGACAGATGGTGTGTTGTGAAAGGCGAGATGCTGCATCGGTACGCGTATCTGCCGTCAGTGTCCGCGTCCACGAATGCGTGGCTCGCGGCTGCGGATTTTCTGGGACGGCTGCGGTCGGCGCGCGGGGCGGTCGCAGGTGGCGGTGCGACGGTGACGCACCGGCTGCTGACGGCAGACGAACTTGCGGTCTTCAACGACATCGCGGAACGAAAAGAAGCCTTTTATCGTCGAAAAAACATTGTGGAGGTTGCCGATCGCATAGAACCGTTGATGCTGAATGCCGTGACAAATGCATTCCCCGTCGTCCTGCAGAACGCTCTTGACGCAGAAATGCGCCAGGCGATACTTTCTCTCGTCGTCGCGCGCGCTTCATTGACTGAAGAGGAGGCCGCGTTCTTAAGGGGAATGTTTGAGGAACAATGATGAAAAAGATAATGACAGTTTTTGCACTGCTGATGTGCATGTGTGCGGTCGCCGCAAAGGGGACGCGCGAGGAGCGCATTGCGGCGCTGGAGGAGATCGTCACATGGCCGCCGTGCTGCTCTAATGAGGATGACGCGGTGTCGCCAGAGGAGGATGTGCGACTTCGGTATGAACTGACGCGGGACGAGTTTCTGCAGGATTTGCTGACGCTTGCCGGCAAGTATGACCGAAACGAGACGAATAATTATCACAGGTTGGCGCGAAAACTGGCGGTTGCAAATGTGAGCGTGTATGGCGGCACCAACGAACTGCCCTATCTTTCGGCGATCTGGCATGATGCACAGGACTATGCACAGCGAGAGGCGCTTCTTGGTGCAATGTTGATCAATTCGCATTCTGAAGATGTATTTGACATCGCGAATGAAGTGCTGACAAATGCGACAACGTTTTCGGCATCTTTGCGGGAAGCTGTTTATTTGCGTCTAGGGAAATATTACCGATATGATACGACGGCCGTGCAGGAGCAGAAGAACCGGATCGCCTCCTACTTCCTCTCTCGCGTTGACCTTGAACGCGAACCCATTTACGCCTATCTCGACAGGAAGGTCTGTGAAATGTTCCCGTCGTACCGCCACAGTCAGCGGCGGCGCGACAATCTCGCGGCGGTCTACGATCCGACGCTGACCGGCGCGCCGAAGGAAGTCTACGAGGCCCGCGTCCGCGACGCGCAACCCGTCGGGGAGTGAAAGAAGGGCAGAATGAGCTAGCCGCCGCTTCAACTACGGCCATGCGCCGGACGACTGGAGCAATGGTTGCATCAACGGCGGCCCGGGCTATTATGGACGGGACATGACCTGCGAAAGGATAATTGAACGTCTCCTGATGAGAGGCGGGGGGCTCAGCAGCATTTCTCCCTTGCCTGACACCAACGCCATCCACGAAATCGAGGCGCAGCTGCCTCAGGAGTGAGCCGGATTTCGCCCGCATGCTTTAGAGCCAGAAAAGGATCCGCGCATAAGGAAGGCGAGAGCATGGGCGGCCGCCTAAAATTCTCGGGCAGGTGAACCGATAGCCTGAAAAACGGGCAGCGCCACTGTCAAAAGTAAACGCACGCCCCCTCCCCGAGCGGGGTCTGTCCCGAGCGCGGCGGGGCCGCTGCCGCCGCAGTTGACGCGCGCGCGCGGGGTTTGATATACTATTCTCCAATAACGGGTTTATCCTGAACAAAAAAGGAAACAGAAGAAAATGATGATTCAGAAGGTCGTCGGGCGCGAGATCATCGATTCGCGCGGCAATCCTACGGTTGAAGTCGACGTCGTCCTCGAGGACGGCACCCTCGGTCGCGCGGCCGTCCCCTCGGGCGCGTCCACGGGCGTGAACGAGGCGCTGGAGCTGCGCGACGGCGATCCCAAGCGCTACCTCGGCAAGGGCGTCCAGAAGGCGGTCGACAACGTGAACAAGGTCATCGCCCCCAAGCTCATCGGCAAGTGCGCGTGCGACCAGCGCGGCATCGACCAGCTCATGCTCAAGCTCGACGGCACGCCGACGAAGTCCAAGCTCGGCGCGAACGCGATCCTCGGCGTCTCGCTCGCGGTCGCGAAGGCGGCGGCGAACAGCCTTGGCATGCCGCTCTACCGCTACATCGGCGGCACCAACACCTACACGCTCCCCGTCCCGATGATGAACATCATCAACG
>DJXI01000033.1:5966-19451 GCA_002449695.1 Verrucomicrobia bacterium UBA7008
ACATCATCAACGGCGGCGCGCATTCCGACGCCCCGATCGCGTTCCAGGAATTCATGATCCGCCCCGTCGGCGCGAAGAGCTTCAAGGAAGGCCTGCGCTGCGGCGCCGAGGTGTTCCACAACCTCAAGAAGGTCCTCAAGGCGCGCGGCCTCTCCACGGCCGTCGGTGACGAGGGCGGCTTCGCCCCGGCGCTCGACTCCATCGAGGATGCGCTCGACTGCATCATCGCCGCCATCAAGAAGGCGGGCTACAAGCCGGGCAAGGACGTGACGATCGCCATGGACTGCGCCTCGAGCGAGTTCTTCAAGGACGGCATCTACGACTACACCTGGAAGGAAGGCAAGAAGGGCAAGAAGCTCACGAGCGCCGAGCAGGTCAAGTACCTCGAGGGCCTCGTCAAGAAGTACCCGATCGATTCGATCGAGGACGGCATGGCCGAAGGCGACTGGGACGGCTGGGTGGCGCTCACCAAGGCCATCGGCGACAAGTGCCAGCTCGTCGGCGACGACCTCTTCGTCACGAACGTCAAGTACCTCGAGAAGGGCATCAAGCTCGGCGCGGCGAACTCCATCCTCATCAAGGTGAACCAGATCGGCTCGCTCTCCGAGACGCTCGACGCCATCGAGATGGCGCACCGCGCGGGCTACACGTCGGTCACCTCGCACCGCTCGGGCGAGACCGAGGACGCGACGATCGCCGACATCGCGGTCGCCACGAACTCCGGGCAGATCAAGACCGGCTCCATGAGCCGCACCGACCGCATCGCCAAGTACAACCAGCTTCTCCGCATCGAAGAGCAGCTGGGCGCGAAGGCGGTCTACGGCTACAAGAAGGTCCGCTAAGGCCTTCCGGCGGCAGCCGTGAAAAAAGGCGGGGCCTCAGCCCCGCCTTTTTTGCTAGGATTCTAAACCTCTAAACTTCTCGCAGTACCCGAATGGGCAGTGCGCGGCGCGCGTTTTTTTGATAAACTATAGGCCAATTCGCATATAGGCCAATTCGCACAAGTGATTTTTCATTCACTCCAAAAAAGGACGATCAAAAATGGAAACGAAGATTCTGCAGTTCGGCGAGGGCAACTTCCTGCGCTGCTTCATTGACTGGATGGTTAAGAAGATGAACGACTCCGCCGGGTTCGACGGCGCGGTCCAGATCATCCAGCCCATCGGCGACGAGCTGTGCGTGCCCGCGAAGATCCTCAACGACCGCGGCGGCCGGTACCACACGTGCCTCCGGGGCTTCATGAACGGCGAGAAGGTCGAGACGATCGAGGAGATCACGTGCGTCAAGGGTGTGGACCTGTCCGCGAACATCGAGAAGTACGCGACGCTGCCGGCGCTCCGGTTCGTCGTCTCCAACACGACCGAGGCGGGCATCCAGTACGTCAAGGGCGCGGACACGTTCCCGGCCAAGGTGCTGCGGCTCGTCAAGGCGCGCCAGGCGGCGGGGCTCCCCGGCCTCGTCTTCATCCCGTGCGAGCTCATCGAGCACAACGGCGACAACCTGAAGAAGTGCGTCCTCCAGCACCTCGCGGACGAGCCGGGCGACACGGCCGCGCTCAAGGCGTACATCGAGAAGGACTGCGTCTTCTGCTCCACGCTTGTCGACCGCATCGTCGCGGGCCGTCCCGATCCCGAATCCGCCGCGCGCTACGCCGAGCAGCTGGGCGAGAAGGACGACGTGCTCGTCTGCGGCGAGCCGTTCCACTTCTTCGTCGTCGAGACGCCGGCCGGCTTCGACCTCGAGGCGGAACTGCCGCTGAAGAAGGCGGGCGTCAACGTCGTCTACACGCCGGACATGCAGCCCTACCGCACGCGCAAGGTGCGCTTCCTCAACGCGGCGCACACGACGATCGTCTACTGGGGCCTCGAGCGCGGCTTCGAGGAGGTCGCCCAGGTCGTGACCGATCCCGAGGGCGCGGCGTTCCTGAAGAAGGTGCTGTTCGAGGAGATCTACCCGACCGTCAACCTGCCCGACGCGGAGAAGACCGACTACGCGAACTCCATCGTCGAGCGCTTCACCAACCCGTTCGCGCACCACAAGCTCGCGTCGATCGCGCTCAACACGATCGCGAAGTGGAAGACGCGGTGCCTCCCGGTCGTCTGCGACTACTACAAGCTCTACGGCCGGCTGCCCGAGAACATGATGGCGGGCTACGAGGCGATCGCGCGCCACTACGACAACGCGAAGTAAGGCGGGGCCCTGCGCCCCCGTGGCCGGTGCGTTGCGGGATGGACGGGATTATGATAAACTAGAACGGTCGTGAACGGCTCGGCCATCCCGTCGAGCGTGAAGATCTTCTCTGACAAAAAGACGAAAGGACTCTGATCATGGCCGTTACTGAAACCGTCACCGAATCCTGGTTCTCGCGCCTCGGCAGTTCCATCCGGGGCATTCTCACGGGACTGGCGCTCTTCCTCGCGGGCTTCCCGCTCCTCTTCTGGAACGAGGGCAACTCCGTCCGGACCGCGAAGGCGATCGACGAGGGCGAGGGCGCGTGCGTCTCGGTCGAGTCCAACGCCGCGGTCGATCCCGAACTGAACGGCCGGCTCGTCCACATGACCGGCCGCGCGGACACGCAGGACGTGCTGACGGACGACGCGTTCGGCGTGTCCGTCACGGCGGTGAAGCTCGCGCGCACGGTCGAGATGTACCAGTGGATCGAGGACGCGAAGACGACCGAGAAGAAGAATGTCGGCGGCAGCGTCACGAAGACGACCACCTACACGTACCGGAAGGACTGGGTCGGCCGCGTGATCGACTCCGGCAGCTTCAAGGAGCCGGGCCACGACAACCCCGGCGCGATGGAATTCACGGACGACGAGAAGACGGCCGCGAACGTGACGTTCGGCGCGTTCCGTCTGAGCGAGAAGCAGATCGGCCGGATCGGCGGCGCGCAGGCGTACGCGTTCCCGGCGGATTTCGCGTGCCCCGTCCCGCGCGTGCAGCTCCAGGGATCCGTCCTCTACGTGCCGAACGCGGAGACGCGCGGCAACGCGCTGAACAACCGCAGCGTGGCGGCGCAGCCGCGCATCGGCGACCTGCGCGTGACGTTCCGCGTGACGTATCCGCACGACGTCTCGATCGTGGCCCGGCAGCACGGCGACACGTTCGTCGACTACACCGCCCGGAACGGCAAGAAGCTGAACTATCTGCACGACGGGATCACCGACGCCGCGGCGATGTTCGCGTCGGCGCGCTCCGGGAACGCGATGATGACCTGGCTGATCCGTCTCGCCGGGTTCCTGCTCATGTTCTTCGGACTGTCGGCGGTGCTGAAGCCGCTCAGCGTGGTGGCCGACGTGCTGCCGCTGCTCGGCGATCTCGTCGGCATCGGCACCGGCCTGGTCGCGTTCCTGACGGCGCTCGTGTGCGCGCTCGTCACGATCGCCGTCGCGTGGATCGTCTACCGCCCGGTGATCGGCGTTCTCCTGCTGGCGGCCGCGGGCTTCCTCGTCTGGAAGCTCGCGCAGAAGCGCAAGGCGGCGAAGGCCGCCGCCGCGCCGGCGCCGGCGGCGTAAGGCGTCCCGCCACCGAGCCGAAACGCGGGGCCTGTCCGCAAGCAGCCAATTTTTTGGTATAATACAACTTTAATGGCAGAGAGTGTCCAGATAGCCGCCTTCGAGGGCGGCCAGTTGAGCGTATACGGCGCGGGCGAACGGCGCGGCGAGGCGGTGCTCGCCTTGCCGCTCGGCCGTCTGCTCGTCAAGATGGTGCGCGTCCCGGCGGAGTCGCGCGACGATCCCGTGGCCGTCGCGACGCCCGTCCTGCAGGCGCTGTCGCCGTATCCCGACGAACCGCTCACCGTCGGCTGCGAGGCGGTGCGCGAGGACGCGCAGGGCCTCGTCGTGCTGGCGGCGGCGCTCCCCGAAAGCGCGACGGACGACCTCGCCGAGGCGCTCGACGCGGCGAAGCTGAACGTCACGCGCGTCGACGCGCGCGCGCTCGGGACGCTGCGCGACATGTGGCGCGAGATCGCGCCGGAGGGCGCGACGGCGGTGCGGCGGCTCGTGCTCATCCAGGAGCCGGACGACCTCGCGCTCTTCGTGCTGGACCGCGAGGAGCCGAGCGCCGTGCGCGCGCTCTCCCCCGCCTGCGATCTGACGCGCGAGCTGATGCTGTCGCTGCTGGAGGCGGAGGATTTCGGCGGCGCGAAGAATCTCGACGAGATCGTGCTGGTCGGCGACATCGCCGCGGACGGGCTGGAGTCGTTCGCGCCCGTGCGCCGTCTCGCGCCGCCGCCGGCGGACGCGGTGGCCGGCCTCGTCCAGCGCGCGCAGGAGCCGGGCACGCTCGACGCGCTGCCCGCGAGCTGGCGCGAGGTGCTCGACGAGACGCGCTTCAAGGCGAAGCTCGTCCGGTCGCTGGCCGTGGCGGGCGCCGTCTGGGCGCTCATCCTCCTCGTGCTCTTCGGCGTGCCGGTCGTCTACGGCTTTCTGACGAACCACCAGAAGGCGCTCTCCGCCGAGCACGCGAAGAAGTACCGCGAGGTGAAGGAGATGCGCGACAAGGTGGAGCTGATGCAGAAGTACTCCGACCATTCGCGCGGCGTGCTGGAGATTCTCAAGGCGGTGTCCGACCGGCTGCCGGCGGGCGTGGAGCTCGGCAGCTGGAATTTCCGCCGCGGCGAGAGCGTCAAGTTCTCGGGCGAGGCGGACGAGGCGGCGGAGGTCTACGGGCTCAAGGACGCGCTGATCGCGACCGAGGCGTTCGCGGACGTCGTGCTGACGGGCCCGTCGGCGGGCAAGGGCGGCCGCCAGCGCTTCGACATCGAGTGCAAGTTCGAGACGGAGGAGGAGTGATGCGCGGCGGACTGAAGGAAAAGGCGGTGCTCGCGGTGCTGGGAATGGTCGTCCTCTACGCGGCCGCGGCGGGGCTCTGGTTCTTCCGCCAGGGCGGGCCGAAGGGCGAGTGGGCGAAGGCGCGCGCCGCCTACGAGAAGGCGTGCAGGAAGTACCGCGACGAGCAGAACCTCATCGCGAAGAAGGCGCGCTGGGTCGACAGCTACGAGGAGGAGAAGACGCGCATGCCGATCTTCGAGGCGGGCAAGAACACCGACACGACGTGGCTGGCCCGGATGGACGAGATCGCGGCGAAGAACTTCATCCAGATCTCCAACCGCCAGGCGGGGACGGAGGTCGAGGCGGGCGAGGTGCTGGAGCTGCCGATCGAGGTGAAGAACTGGGAGGGCGCGCTCGAATCGCTCGTCCATTTCATCTACGAGCTGGAGAACTCGGACGCGGGGATGTTCGACGTGCGGGCGCTCAACTTCAAGCCGAGCAGCAAGACGGGATATCTCAAGGGTTCGTTCACGTTGACCTGCGCGTACATGCGCGGCGAGTAAGAGAAGGGACAATGACATGAAGCTGAAAATCGGAATTCTGGCGTGCGCGGCCCTGGCGGTCGCCGCAGCGTTCGGCCAGGCGCGCAGCCCGCTTCTGCGGCGCGGTCTGGCGGCGGCGCCGGCGTCGGCGGCACCGGCGGCGGGCGAGGGTTCGGCGTTCGCGGCCGCGGCGGCGGACGACGAGGAGGCGGCGAGCGACCTCAACTTCAACAACTCGCCGATCGAGATGGTGTTCGAGACGTACGGCAAGCTCGTCGACCGCACCGTGCTCAAGGATCCGCAGACGCCGAGCGCGACGATCACGCTCCAGTCGCGGCCGGGGCAGAAGCTCACGAAGGAGGAGCAGATCGAGGCCATCGAGGTCGTCTGCGAGATGAACGGCATCCACTTCGAGAACTACGGCGAGAAGTTCGTGCGCGCGCTGCCGCGCAAGGGCGTCCGGAAGGAAGGCATCCCGCTCATCATGGATCCGGCGGCGACGTTCGAGGATTCGGGCAAGGTCGTCTCGGTGATGATCCCCTTCAAGAACATCTCGGTCAAGGACGAGGCCGAGCCGATGATGAAGAACCTCGTCTCGGGAAGCGGCGAGCTGCAGACGTTCGAGCGGACGAACTCGATCCTCGTCACCGACACGCAGCAGAACATCAACCGCCTCATCGAGGTCGCGAAGTCGGTGGACATCGCGATGCCGGTCCTGGAGAACGTGTTCGTGCGGCAGATCAAGAACGCGAGCGCGACGGAGATCAAGGCGGCGCTGGAGCAGATCGTCATCGAGTCGCAGAAGGAGCTGGAGAAGAGCGGCAGGGCGCAGCAGAACGCGGCCGCGAGCGCCGCGAGCCGCGCGCCGCAGCCGACGCTCCTGCGGCGGCCGGGCGCGAACAACGCCGCGCCGGCGGCGCCGTCGGTCGCGGAGTCGCTCATCACGAGCGTGAGCGACGCCGACCGCGGGCTCATCCGCGGCAAGGTGCTGATCCTCGCCGACGAGCGCTCGAACAAGCTCGTCGTCATCACCTCGAAGTCGAACATGGATTTCTTCGACAAGGTGATCGAGCAGCTCGACGTGGAGACGACGCCCGACACGGTCGTCAAGGTGTACCGCCTCAAGTACGCGGACGCCGAGGACGTCTCGGACATGATCAACGACCTGATCGGCAACGCGGCGAACGCCAAGTCGAGCTCCAAGTCGAACCAGAACGCGAACGCGAAGTCGGGCGGCAACGCGAACGTGACGCGCAACACCGCGAGCGCGTCGAACCGCAGCGCGAGCGCCAACCAGCGCACGGGCGAGGCGAAGGCCGGGGAGCTGTCGAAGGAGAACACGACGGTCCTTGCCGACAAGCGCATCAACGGGCTCGTCGTCATGACGCAGAAGGAGCTCGTCGGGACGCTCGAGAACATCATCGAGTCGATGGACGTGAAGCTTTCGCAGGTGCTGATCGAGACGGTGATCGTCGAAGTCACGCTGGGCGACGATCTGAAGACGGGCATCGACTGGGTCATGCGCGGGCGCCAGCGCGCGAAGGTGCAGGCCACCGACTCGTACGGCCGGCCGCTGTACATCGCGACGGATGACGACGGCAACGTGACCCACACGACGGAGGAGACGGACACGCCGCTGATGGTCACGCGCATCGTCCGCGACGGGCTGGTCAACAACGGCAACTTCATGCTGGGCGGCGGCGGCGGCAACGGCTCGGGCGTGCTCGGCACGATGATGTCGGTTGGCACGAACGTGGCGAGCGCGGCGGCGTGGGGCGGCGCGAATCCGATCAGCGGCGGCCTGAACTACTTCCTGAAGAGCGACAAGCTCAACCTGGCCGCGGTCATCCAGGCCTCGAAGTCGGATTCCCGCTCGAAATACATCGCCTCGCCGATCGTGATGACGGTCGACAACAAGGAGGCGACGATCGACGCGACCGAGAACCGGCAGTTCCTGACCGGCTGGACCGCGCAGTCGGGCTCGTACGGCAACAGCGGCCAGCCGACGCCCAACTACAGCGCGAAGGACATCGGCATCAAGCTGAAGATCACGCCCAAGATCAACCCGAACGGCACGGTGATGCTGACCGTCGAGGAGGAGTATTCGCAGTTCCACGAGAACGGCCAGTCGATGCTCATCCCCAAGAACGGCGTCTACGAGTCGGGCTTCGTCGATCTGGCGGTCGAGCGCAAGATGTCGGCCGACATCCTGCTGGACAACATGCAGACGGTGGTGCTCGGCGGCCTGACCGAAACCACCAAGGCCGAGAGCGAAAGCGGCATTCCGATCCTGAAGGACATCCCCTGGATCGGCAGGTGGCTGTTCGGCAGCGTCTCGCAGGTCGAGGCGCGCAAGGAGCTGCTCGTGTTCATGACGCCCTACGTGCTGGATGACGGCGAGATGGCGCAGGCCGAGGCGCTCCGGCGCAAGCGGGCGCTCTCCGACACCCGGCCGTGGGACGACAACGGCTGGTCCGCGTCGTCGCTCGCCGATCCCGTCTCGCAGAAGGAGCAGCTGCGCCGCCTGAAGGACGAGGCGAAGAAGCAGGACGAGGAGCGCAAGACGCGGCGCGCCATCGAGCAGTGGAAGGAGGAACGCGTCAAGGCGCTGGAGAAGATGGACGAGGAGGAGCGCGAGGCGTGGCTCAAGAAGCATCAGGACGAGGTGCGCCAGGAGCAGGCGGCCTACGCGGAGGAGCAGGCCCAGCTGAGGGCGCTGGCCGAGGAGATCCGCGCGAACCGCGAGCAGCGCGCCGCGGCGGAGGCGGAGGCGGCCGCGCCGGCGGCCGAGGGAGAGGCCGCGCCATGACGCCGCGCGTGAACATCAAGTTCGTCGCGCTGCTGGTGCTCGGCGTGGCGGTGATCGTCGCCGCCGTGAGCGCCGTCGTCGTTCTGAACAAGCGCGAGGCCGTCGCGCGCGCGCGGGCCGCCGAGGCGGAAGCGGTCGAGACCGCCGCGAAGGAGGCGACGCGCAAGGCGCGGCTGGAGGAGGCGGCCGCCGCGTCCGGGGCGCAGGCCGCCGAGGCCGCGCGCGCGGCCGCCGCGGAGAACCGCCAGGCGCAGGAGGCGGCGCGCGACGCGGCCGCGTCGGCGGCGCAGAAGGCCGAGGCGGACCGCCAGGAGGCCGAGGCGAACCGGGCGGCGCGCGCGGCGGAAGCGGCGGCGGCGGCGGACAGCCGCGCGGCCGAGAAGGCGAAGGCGGAGACGGCGAAGGCGGAGGCCGAGAAGGCGCGTGCGCTCGAAGCCACCGAGACGGCGAAGGCGGAGGCCGCGCTCGCGGCGCTCGAGAAGGAGCGCCTCGGCTCCGAGCGCGTGATCGCCGAGGCGAAGCTCTATGAACTGAAGCAGCTCGAACTCGTGGAGATGGAGCGCGAGCTGCTGGAGTGGAAGCGCGATCTGGACGCGCGCGAGGCGGCGCTCCGGCCCGAGAAGACGGCGGCGGATCTCGTCTGGGTGGGCGACGACAGCCAGGCGTTCGACGAGGATGGTCGGCTCGTCAAGAAGGAGAAGCGCGTCTATCTCGCCGAGAACGACCCGACGCTGCCGCGCGCGGCGCGCCGGCTCGCGCGCGCCGAGCGCCAGATGGCCGAAACGCGCGCGGCGCGCGCCGACGCGGTGCGGACCGCGCGCGTCACGCGGCTGGAGAAGCTGCTTGCCGACGCGCTGGCGGACGAGCGCGTGATCGACGCGGACTACTACCGCGCCACGCTCAAGATGTTGTATCCGGACTGGGACAGTCCGCCGAAGACCGAAACGAAGGAAGAAGAGCAAAAATGAGTCTCTCTGTCGGAATCGTGGGGTTGCCGAACGTCGGCAAGTCCACACTCTTTAACGCATTGACGAAGAAACAGCAGGCCGCGGCCGAAAACTATCCGTTCTGCACCATCGAGCCGAACACCTCGATCGTCGAGGTCAAGGACGCGCGGCTGGAGGCGCTCGCCAGGATCGACAGCCCCGCGAACATCATCCGCGCGACCGTCGAGTTCACCGATATCGCCGGGCTCGTCAAGGGCGCGTCGAAGGGCGAGGGGCTCGGCAACAAGTTCCTCGCCAACATCCGCGAGTGCGACGCCGTGCTGCACGTCGTGCGCTGCTTCGAGAACGACGACATCATCCACGTCCAGGAGGGCGGCAACAAGTCCGCGCCCATCGATCCGGCGGGCGACGCGGAGGTGATCGAGACGGAGCTCATCCTCGCGGACATGGAGCAGCTCCAGCGGCGCTACGACAAGGTGAAGAAGGAGGCGCAGGCGAAGCCGCCGCTGCGGCCCGAGGCCGAGGCGTGCGCGGCGCTCCTGAAGCACCTGGAGGACGGCCGGAGCGTGCGGTCGTTCCCGCGCAAGGAGGGCGACGCGATCCTGCCCGTCCTGAAGGAGCTCCACTTCCTCACCGACAAGCCCGTCATCTACTGCGCCAACGTCGCCGAGGACGACCTGGCCGACCCGGGCGCGAACCCGCACGTCGCCGCGCTCAAGGCGTACGCCGACCGGCAGGGCGCCGAGATGGTGATCGTCTGCGCGCAGATGGAGGCCGACCTCGCGGGACTGTCCGAGGACGAGGCGAAGGAGTTCCTCGCGAGCTACGGGCTGGAGGAATCGTCGCTCGACCGCACGATCCGCCTCGCGTACCACACGCTGGGGCTCGCGAGCTATTTCACGTCGGGGCCGAAGGAGTCGCGCGCGTGGACGTTCCGCCGCGGCTGGAAGGCACCGAAGTGCGCGGGCGTGATCCACACCGATTTCGAGAAGGGCTTCATCCGCGCGCAGGTGATCTCGTTTGAGGATTACGTGAAGTACAACGGCGAGAAGGGCGCGCGCGAGGCGGGCGTCCTGCGGCCGGAGGGCAAGGACTACGAGATGCGCGACGGCGATGTCGTCGAGTTCATGTTCAATTAGAGTTGAAAGTTGAGAGTTGAGAATTGAGAGTTGAGAGTTGGAAAGTGAGAGTCGGGAATTGAGAGTTGGAAGTTAGAAAGTTAACAGTTAAAAGTTGCAGGAAGGAGAAAAGATGAAGTTTGTTTCGACGCGGAAGGGACTGTCGGCGACGGGGCCGGAAAGCGTGTTTCAGGGTCTGGCGCCGGACGGCGGGCTGTACGTGCCCGTCCTGACGGGCGCGGAGAAGATCGACCTCGCGTCGGTCCGGACGCTGCGCGACGCGGAGGAGGCGGTGCTGGCCGCGCTCTTCGGCGACTTTCCGGCCGACGTCCGCACGGCGGCGGTCGACCGCCTCCTCAGCCGCTTCCCCGCCGCCGATCCGATCCCGCTCGTCGCGGCGGACGGGATGCAGATTCTCGAACTCTTCCACGGCAAGACGGGCGCGTTCAAGGACGTGGCGCTGTCGATGCTGCCCGTCTTCATGCGCCACGCGGCGGGCGGGCGGCGCGTCCTCATCCTGACCGCGACGTCGGGCGACACGGGCTCGGCGGCGATGCAGGGCTTCGCGGGCGTGGCGGGGACGGAGGTCGCCGTCTTCTTCCCGAACGTCGGCACGTCGAAGATCCAGCGCCTCCAGATGACGACGCCCGCTGAGCCGAACGTCCACGCGATCGCGATCCGCGGCAATTTCGACGACGCGCAGGCGGCCGTCAAGCGCATCTTCGCGGACGCGGCGATCAACGCGGCGGCGGCGGCGAAGGGCGTGACGCTCTCGTCGGCGAACTCGATCAACACGGGGCGGCTCATTCCGCAGATCGGCTACTACATCCTCGCGGCGGCCAGGCTGGGCGCGTTCGATGTCGTCGTCCCGTCCGGCAACTTCGGCAACATCCTCGCGGCGTACTACGCGAAGCTCCTCGGCGCGCCGATCGGAACGTTCATCTGCGCGTCGAACGTCAACGACGTGCTCGCGCGCTTCGTGAAGACGGGCGTCTACGATCCGGGCGAGACGTTCACGATCACCAACTCGCCGTCGATGGACATCCGCAGGTCGTCGAACGTCGAGCGGTTCCTGTGGCTCCTGAACGGCGGGCTGGAGGGCCGCATCGACGCGGCGTGCGCCGAGACGGCGCGGCTCATGGCGGATCTGGCCGAGAAGGGCCGCTACGAACTGAACGACGCGGCCAGGGCGCGGCTCTTCGCGGACTTCGACGGCGGCGTCGCGACGCCGGAGGAGACCGAGGCGGAGATGCGCCGGATGCGCGCGGCGGGCGGCTACACGCTCGATCCGCACACGGCGGTCGCGACGGCCGTCGCGCGGCGTCTCGGTTTTCCGCAGGCGGGCCGGCCGCTCGTCGTGGCGGCGACGGCGACGCCCTACAAGTTCCCCGAGACGTGCGCGCGCGCGTTCGGCGAGGACGTGCTGACCGATCCGCCGCCGGCCTTCCGCGATCTGGAGCGGCTGCCGGTCGTGCAGACGCAGGTCGTCGACGTCGACGGCATCGACGCGGCGGTGACAGCCCTTTTCTGACGCCGCGACTGACGCCGCGCGACCGTCTAGCCGACCGTCGGCACGCCGTAGCGCGCAAACTTCTCATCGCCGGTGATCACCGTCAGGCCATGCTCCAGCGCTGCGGCAATGATCATCCGGTCGGCCGGGTCTTTGTGATGGTCGGGAAGCCGGGCGGCACCGATCATCGTCTGGCCGGTGAGCGGCAGTTCGTCGATGTCGTACTGCGCGCAGAGATCGGCCATAAACCCTTCGGGCGTGTTGGGGAGCCCGATCTTTCCCTCCTTCTGCAGACGGGCGATCTCCCACGCGGAAATCGGTGAATAGTACAAGAGTCTCGCCGTCGTGATCCGCCTTTTCGCCTCGGCGCTCAGGTCGCCTCCGCCCATGCCCAGCCAGAGCAATGCGCAGGTGTCCAGCAGATATTCCATCACGCGTTCTCCCACAGCGCCGAATCATCCGCAAAAAGGTCGCCCTTGATCTTGATGCGCGAGCCGTAGCCGGGCAGCGGATGGATCCGGCGGTTGCGCGCAATCGGCACGATCTTTGCAACCGGCCGTCCGTAGCGCAGGATGGTAAAGGACGTCAGCCGCGATTCGACTTCGGCCAGCATCCCCGAGAAACGGGCTTTCGCTTCATGCACGTTCAGCGTTGTCGGCATATCAACATCCTTTCCAGATTCCGGGTCAAGTATACCAAATGTTGACCAACAGTGTCAAATGCCGTGCGTGCCGGTTGCGGGCGGGCGCGAAATATGAGATAATATCCGGCCATGAAAACTGCAATTGTCAACGGTACGGAAATTTCGGCGGAGGCGATCAACTTCGAGCTGGACCGCCTCGTCAAGTTCTACATGAGCCACGGCATGGCGTTCGACGAGGTGCGCAAGAACCTGCCGAAGCTTCAGGAAAAGGCGCTCGACCAGGCGATCGGCGCGAAGCTGCTCTTCGACCGCGCGCACCAGCTGGAGCTGCCCGTCACGGCGAAGGACGTCGACGCGGAGGTCGCGCGCGTCGTCGCGCAGGTCGGCGGCGAGGAGAACTACCGGAAGGCGCTCGCCGCGCAGGGCATCACCGAGGAGGCGTTCCGCAAGGAGCTCGAGAAGGGCGCGCGCGTCAACATGCTCGTCAACCAGGCGTGCGCGCACGTCGAGGAGCCGACGGAGGCGGAGGTCGAAGCGTTCTACGCGGCGCACAAGAACGAGTATGTCGTCCCGCCGCAGGTCCTCTGTCAGCACATCCTCGTCAAGAGCGAGGCGGGCGACCTGCCCGAGGCGAAGAGCGCGGCGTTCGAGAAGATCCGCGCCATCCGCGAGCGCATCGCGGCGGGCGGCGACTTCGCGGAGGAGGCGAAGAAGCATTCCGACTGCCCGTCGGGGCGCGAGGGCGGCTCGCTCGGCTGGTTCGGGCGCGGCATGATGGTGCCGGAGTTCGACAAGGCGGCGTTCGAGATGAAGAAGGGCGAGGTGTCGGACATCGTGACGACGCCGTTCGGCTACCACATCATCTACAAGGCGGACGAGAAGGGCGGCGAGGCGCAGACGCTCGTCGACGTGCACGACCAGATCAAGGATCTCCTGCGCCACGAGGCGCGCGGCCGCGCGATGGACGCCTATGTCGCGGAGCTGCGCGAGCAGGCGACGATCACGTTCAAGACCGTCGATCCGCCGCACGCGCACGGCGACGGCTGCAGCTGCGGCTGCCATTGAGCCGCAGCGGCTGCGGGGCCGTCCGTGCGGCCAATCGTTGCTCGGCGCTGGAGCTGCTCGCTCAGAAGTTTTG
>DJXI01000025.1 GCA_002449695.1 Verrucomicrobia bacterium UBA7008
ACCGCGATCATCTGGTTCTTCGCGTCGCGAACAACCTCGACCTCGAGCTCCTCCCAGTTGAGGATCGACTCCTCGATGAGGCACTGGTGCGTGAGCGAGGCGTCGAGTCCGCGAGCGCAGATCGTCTGCAGCTCCTCGTCGTTGTAGCAGAAGCCGCCGCCGGCTCCGCCCATCGTGTACGCGGGACGGACGACGACCGGGTAGCCGATCGTGTCGTGGACGAGGTTGAGAGCCGCCTCCACGGAGTGGACGATGCCAGACTTCGGCGTCTCGATGCCGAGCTTCTGCATCGTCTCCTTGAAGATCTCGCGGTCCTCGCCGCGCTCGATGGCGCCGAGGTTGACGCCGATGACCTTCACGCCGTACTTGTCGAGGATGCCCTTCTTCGCGAGCTCCATGGAAAGATTGAGGCCCGTCTGCCCGCCGAGGTTCGGCAAAATGGCATCGGGCCTCTCCTTCTCGATTATCTGCTCGAGACGCGCCTCGTTGAGCGGCTCGATGTACGTGGCGTCCGCCATCACCGGGTCCGTCATGATTGTCGCGGGGTTCGAGTTCACCAGGACGACCTTGTATCCGCAGGCCCTCAGGGCCTTGCACGCCTGCGTTCCGGAATAGTCGAATTCGCAAGCCTGCCCGATAACAATGGGACCGGAGCCGATGATAAGGACCTTGTCAATGTCCGCTCGCTTCATACCAACTGCCTTTCAATTTGAAAATGATTTGCAATCGGGCGGATATTATACCAAAACCGCGGCGGCTGTGGACGGGAAAATGCGCGGAAAGCACACGCCGAACGGCGGAAACATCCGTCAGGGCCGCGCCTGCATTGCCGCGGCTATCGCGCCGAGGGCGAATATGGCGGCAGTCTCCGCCCTCAGGACGGTCGGCCCGAGGCTGACAGGGTGCGCCACCTTGAGGAGCTCCGCAAGCTCCTCTGGCGTGAAGTCGCCCTCCGGCCCGACGAATACCGCCGCACCGCCCTCCTTCGCGGCGCATTCGCCGCGCCGCAGCGCGAACTCAGCGAGGATCGGACGCGCCGGCGGCTCGACAAGCGCGCCGACGAAGCACGTCGTCCCGGCGACAAGCGCAAGCGACTCCCGAAACGAGACGGGCGCGAGCACATCGGGTATCCACCTTGCGTCGGACTGGCGCGCCGCATCCTCCGCGATTCGCGTCCAGCGCTCGCGCTTCGCCTCGCGTTCGCCGTGCGCGATGCGCACGATCGTGCGATCGGAGATGACTGGCACTATGCGGCTTGCGCCGAGCTCAGTCGCCTTCTCTATCGTCCAGTCCCAGCGCGATCCCTTCGTGACGCACGCGAAAAGCGTCAGCGGCGGATGCGCCGCGCCCGCTTCGCGGCAGATCGCGCCGACGGCCGAGAGCACCCCGCCCGAATGCGCGTAGACGCGCCATGCGCCCTTTCCGTCGAACAGCTCGAAGCGCTCGCCCTCCTCGGGGCGAAGCACCTTCAGATGGCGCGCCGCGTCCTTCGGCAGCGCAGGCGCGTCCGATTCGAGCATTGTTGTATCGACAAGCAGTCTGTGCATCGAAAATCCCCTGTCAGTCGTCGGCGAGATGCAGAAAAAGGCAGACGAGGATCAAAACGGCGAATATGCCGAGCGCGAGGGAAAGACTTGTCGCGTCTGCGACTTGCCCGATCATCGGCGGCCACACGAAATAGCCGAGAAAGCCCATCGAGCCGACAAACGTGATCGCCGAGCCCGCCGGCATCGACTTTGTGCGGTTCGCCTTTGAATAGAGTATCGGGACGAGCGCGGAGATTCCATAGCCCGCGACCGCATATCCCGCCGTCGCCAATAGATGGAGCGGAAGGCCAGAGAGCCCGAGGAACGGAGAGAGCAGCGCAACCGCGAGACCCGACGCGACAAGGGCGCTGTGGACGCGAAAGACGCGGACTCCGCCGAAGCGGTTCACGAAACTGTCAGTCACGAAGCGCCCGAGCGTCATCATCGCGGCGACGGCGCAGAAGCCCCACTTGACGCGCCCCCCGACGGCGCCCAGCGAATCGCGGTAGAACACGCCCACCCAGTCGCTGATCGACCCCTCGCACCCCATGACGACGAGAGCCGCGACGCCTATGAGGAAAAGCGGCATGTCGGGGCGGCGGAATCCTTCGCCCTTCTCCTTCCTCGAGACGTCGTTATCCTTCGGAAGGCACGGGAAGAACGCCAGGTGCGCGACAACGGCCACCGCGATGACGCCGAGGAACCGGTATTCAACCGGGACGCACCACGAAGCCGTGACGAGCGCGAGCAGCCCGCCCGCGAGGCACAGCAGGCTGAACATCGCGTGGAACGAGTTCATTATCGTGCAGCCCGCCCGCCTCTCGACGATGCCGCCCTGCGTGTTCACCGATATGTTGAAGATGTTGCCGGTCCCGCCGAGCGCGGCGATCGCCACGCACCAGAACGGAACCGGCGCGCGGAAGAAGAAGCAGGCCGCCATGCCGAGCGCGGCGCAGAGATAGACGGAAGCCGCGAGGACGAGGCAGCGGCGGCTTCCGAGGCGCGTCACGACCGCGCTCGCGAACGTGAAGCTCACGAGATTGCCGACGGGCCCCGAGAGCAGGAGCCACCCCTGCTGGGAGTCGGTAAGCCCAAGAAGCGCCTTCATGTCGTCTATCGACGACCCCCAGGTCGCGCATATGAGACCGAGGACCGCGAAATACGCGGCCACCGCTATGCGCTCTCGTGACCATGCAACCATCACTACAACAGTTTCTCCCTGCCGCAGATTATACCAAATCCCGGCGCCGAAGTGGGCGAACGCCGCATGGCGAATCCCGTTGACCGCGCACAGAACAATAAGATATAATTAATGCATGAACCGTTCTTCCGGGTTTTTAGCTCTGTCCGCCGCGCTGGCGTTGGTTGGCGGCTGCCGCGTTCTCGAAACGGGCTACGGCGACGACAATGCAGTCGTCCGCGCCTCTGCAGACGCCGTTTCCACCGCGACCGGCGCCGCGAAGTCGACCGTGGCGTGGGCGGGGGCGAAGGTCCTCTCCTTCGGAGACGACCTGACCCCGGACAGACACGAGCACTTCATCGCCGTCGGCGAGCTCGCAGCCGCCGCATACCGCAACCATCCGGACCTTCCGGCGGGATACAGGGCGCTCACGTCCGAAGAGTTCGCGCACATTGACCTTGCGCCGGGCCGTTTCCGCTACGAGCCGGACACCGGCTTCGTCGAGGACAGCGACAATGCGGGGTTCGGCGCGCGCCTCTGCAGAAAGGAAGACGGCGGCACGGTGGCCGTCGCGTTCCGCGGGTCGAACGCGCCCGGGGAAGACGAGCACTGGATGCAGGACTGGGTCGTAGACGCGCATCAGGGCGGCGGCGGAACGCCGAAGCAGTATCTCTACGGCGCAGAGATGCTCTCCTCCGTCAGGCGCGCCTTCCCCGACGCGGAGCTCGTCGTCTCCGGCCATTCCCTCGGCGGCGGCATAGCGGCGTACGCGACGATGATGCTGCAGAACCCTGGCCGCCTCGCGTGCGCGACCTACAATGCGGCCGGGATATCGAGCATAACGCTGCTCTCTCTTCCGAAGGAAGCAGTGGAGAGGACCGCCGGCCTCGTCACGAACATAAGGAGCAAGGGCGATCCCGTCTCAGCGATTCCCGGAACTCAGCTCGTCGGCGAGATATTCGAGGTCGACAACCTGCGATTCGCGAACCACTCGATCGACGGTCTTCTCATCGACATGCGCCGCCGTGCCGAAGGCCGCAGGGCCGGATGGCTGCGCGACCTCTTCGACGACTGACGACACACTCGTCCGAACTGAAATGGCCTCAGTCGCATTATGCTATAATCGTCGCATGGCCGTGATCCTGCATGTCGACATGGACGCGTTCTTCGCGTCGGTGGAGCTCCTGTCGCACCCCGAGTGGCGCGGGAAGCCGCTCGTCGTCGGCTCGGGGCCGCACGAGCGCGGAGTTGTGTCGACGTGTTCCTACGAGGCGCGGAAGTTCGGGATCCGCAGCGCCATGCCGTCGAGAACCGCGTACCAGCTATGCCCGCACGCGATTTTCGTAAGGCCCCACATGGAGGCGTACCAGGAGGTCTCGGACAGGGCGTTCGAGGTGTTTTCGCACTACACGCCGTATGTCGAGGGAGTCTCGGTTGACGAGGCGTTCCTCGACATAACGGGCTCGCTACACCTCTACGGCGCGCGCGGCGCATCTGCCGCGGAGCGCGCGACGGCGCTCGGCGAGGCGCTCAGGGCGGAGATACGCCGCGTCTGCGGAGTGACGTGCTCCGTCGGCATCGCGCCGAACAGGCTCCTCGCGAAAATCGGCTCCGAGCAGAACAAGCCGGACGGCTTCACGCTAATGCCGTTCGAGCCCGGCGAAATCGCGGCGTTTCTGCGCGACAAGCCGATAGGCATCCTCTGGGGCGCAGGGAAGAAGACGGTCGAATCGCTCAAGCCCTACGGCATCGCGACATGCGGCGACCTGCAGCGTCTCGGCCGCGGAAGTCCGCTCGTCTCTGACGATCTCATAGACATGGCGTTCGGGATTTCCGACGACAAGGTGTACTGGGAGCCGGGCGAGGAAAAGTCGGTGTCGCGCGAGCACACCTTCGACGAGGACACCTACGACCGCGCGACGGTGCGAGAGACGCTGCTCGAACTCGTGACGGACGTGGGGCGTCGCTTCCGGCGCGCGACGAGGTGGGCGAAGACCGCGAAGATCAAGGTGCGCGACGCGGACTTCAACACGATCACGAGGCAGGCGCCCTTCGCGCATCCGGCGCGCGACGACATCGCCTTCCGAGAGGCGGCGCTCGCGCTCTTCGACCGAGAATGGCCCGCGGGCCGCAAGCCGAAGACGATACGTCTCATCGGCTTTGGCGTGACGAACATCCAGGACTCGCCCGGCGACGACGAGCCGTCGCTTTTCGCAAACCCCGAAGACGAGACGCGGAAAAAGCGCGAGCGCCTTGCGGAAACACTCGACAACCTCAGGGAAAAAGGATTGCTTTCCTGA
>DJXI01000092.1:0-292 GCA_002449695.1 Verrucomicrobia bacterium UBA7008
GCGGACGGCACGGGCGCGCGCGCGTGGGACAAGGCGGCCGCGGCCACCCTCTACGCGAAATGGACGGCCGCGCGCGTCACGGTTCTCTTCAACGCCAACGGCGGCGCGTTTGCGGACGGGACGGCGGTGGATGCGCAAGGGCGCGCGTCCAAGAGCGTCGGCTACGACCAGGCGTACGGCGACCTGCCGACGCCGGTCCGCGCCGGCTACACGTTTGCCGGCTGGTACAATTCCGGCGCGGTCATCACGTCGACGACGATCTGCAGACGGACGGACGCGCATACGCTTTTTG
>DJXI01000092.1:393-43582 GCA_002449695.1 Verrucomicrobia bacterium UBA7008
CTACACGGTGACGCTCAATCCGCAGAGCGGCACGGGCGGCACGACGTCCGTGACGGCGACGTACGCGGCGGCGCTGCCGTCGGTCACGGCGCCGACGCGCACGGGGTACACGTTCGGCGGGTACTACACGGGCACGGGCGGCGCGGGCACGCTGTATTACAACGCGGACGGCACGGGCGCGCGCGCGTGGGACAAGGCGGCCGCGGCCACCCTCTACGCCCAGTGGACGGCGAAAACCTATCCGGTCGAGCTGGACTGGCAGGACGGTTCGGGCGGTACGATCTCTGTGACGGCGACCTTTGCGTCCGCGCTGCCGCCAATCACGGTGCCGACGCGTACAGGCTACGTCTTCGACGGGTATTACGCCATGCGCAACGGCGGCGGGACCCAGTACTACAACGCAGACGGGACAGGAGCCCGGGCATGGGATCTGGATCGCGGCAGTCCGGTGCTGTATGCCAAATGGACGCCCGTAAACTATCCTGTCACGCTCGATCCGCAGGGAGGCGCGGGCGGCAGCGCCGCGGTGACGGCGACTTACGACGCCGCGCTGCCGACGGTGACGGTGCCGGAACGCGCCGGATACGATTTCGGCGGCTACTACACGGATGTGGACGGCGCGGGCCAGCAGTATTACGCGTCCAACGGGACAAGCGCCCGGAAATGGGACATGACCGCCTCGACGACGCTGTACGCGAAGTGGACGGCGAAGAAGTATCGGGTGACGTTTGACCGGCAGGGGGGCGCGGGCGGCACGACCTCTGTCACGGCGACCTACGACGCCGCGCTGCCGTCGGTCACGGTGCCGACGCGCACGGGCTATGCGTTCGACGGGTATGACGATCAGACGGGCGGCGCGGGCACGCCGTACTACAACGCGGACGGCACGGGCGTGCGCGTGTGGGACAAGGCGTCCGATGCAACGCTGTACGCGAAATGGGTGCCGATCAGCTATACAATCGCCTTTGACGGCGGCGGCGCGGAGACGGGTTCGGTCGATCCCCTCGCCGCGGAATACGGCACGGTCTATGCGCTGCCGGCAAATGGATTCGTCCGGTCGGGATTCAACTTCACCGGCTGGCGCTTCGGCAACGCGACTTATGCGGTCGGCGCGAGCGTTTCCAATCTGACGACGACGGCGGGCGCGACGGTGACATTCTCCGCCATCTGGTCGGAGCTGCGGTATGCGGCGTTCGACGGCCACGGCGCGGACAATGCGGCGGCGATGATCGACGAGGTTCTGACCTTTGACGGCGTCGAGACGCACGCGCTTGTCTCGAACCGGTTTGAGAAGACGGGCTATACGTTCGGCGGCTGGGCGACGAACGAGACGGAAGCCGCCGCGCAGACGGTTGCCTACACCGACGGCGCGGATGTGGCCAGCACGAATCTGTGGAGCGGCGTCGGCGAAACGAATGTGTTCTACGCCGTGTGGTCCAACAATGCCTTTACGGTGACGTTTGACGCGAACGGCGGCGCAGGCGAGATGGAGCCGCAGGCGTTCTTCTACGATCAGCCGCAGGCGCTGTCGCCGTGCGCCTTCACGTCGAGCCTTGAATTCCGGGGCTGGGCCACGAATGAAACGGATGAGGTCGTCTTCACCGACTGCGCCGCTGTCTCGAATCTGACCGCAGAGGCCAACGGCACCGTGACACTCTCTGCGGTGTGGGACAATGGCGAACTGTCGCAGGCGATGCACTGCCGCAACCTCGTCTGGGTGCAGAAGGAGACGGGGGCGGATTGGACGATTGTGAACGGCGCGGACGAAGGCTACAATCCAAGCGGCTCGTCGGTTTCCTGCGCGATCAATTATTGGGAGGATATTATGCAATCCACAAGGCTGGCACTCCGGGACGGGACGACCGGTTCCGGGAAGCTCTTCTTCTGGTATAAAGCAACGCAAGCCGGCACCGATCCTTACTGGTTTTATTTTAAGTCGGGCGCTGAAACGCAAAAACTCGTTCTTCAGACGACCTGGACGAAGTTCGGTCCGGTGGACGTGGCGGACCTGAGCAAGGTCGCGATCTATCTGGAGATGGATACACAAAAGGGCGAAGACTGCACCGTCTGGATCGACCAGATGACATGGGTGCCGGCCGGTGCGGAGCCGACGGAGGCCGACCGGCCCGTCGTCAGCGGATTCACACCCGCGACGACCGGCGGTTTCACGCTGTCGGTCGATCCCGCGAATATCAGTGGCTCGTTCAGTTATCAGATTCTGGCGACGAACGAGCTGGTGGGCGGCGAATGGCCGGTCAAGGCGAATCTGTCGGCGGACGAGCTGAAGGCGGGCTATGCCATCACGCCGGAAGCCGGCGAGCCGACGATGTTCTACAAAGTGAAAGTGATCGCGAAATAACGCGCTGCACCTCTGCGTCTCTGCGCGCAAACAACTATCAACATGGATATCATCATCAAGAATGCCCGTGTGCACAACCTCCAGGGCATCGACGTCACCATCCCGCGCAATTCACTGACCGTCGTGACGGGGCTTTCCGGCTCGGGCAAGTCCTCGCTCGCGTTCGACACGCTCTATGCGGAAGGGCAGCGCCGCTATGTCGAATCGCTTTCCGCCTACGCGCGCCAGTTCCTCGACCGCATCGAAAAGCCGGATGTCGAAAAGATCGAGGGCCTGTCGCCCGCCATTTCCATCGAGCAGCACACGACGAGCGGCAATCCGCGCTCCATCGTCGCGACGGTGACGGAGATTCACGACTACCTGCGCATTCTCTACGGCTCGGTCGCGACGGCGCACTGCCCGCACTGCGGCCGGCCCGTGACGAAGCAGTCCGCCGAGCAGATCGTCGATGCGCTCCTCAAGCGCCCCGGCAAGGTGATTCTTCTCGCGCCCGTCGTAAAGGGCAAGAAGGGCCGCCACGAGGAGACGTTCGCCGCGCTCACGCGCAACGGCTTTGCGCGCGTGCGCATCGACGGGACGATGTATCCGCTCGACGAGCTGCCGGAACTGGACAAGAAGAAGGCGCACAACATCGAGGTCGTCGTCGACCGCCTCGTCATCCCGGCCCCAGCGGAAGATCCGTCGTCGAACGCGGAGCGGAGCAAGTCGCAGGCGAGCGACGCGGAGCGTTCGACCTCCGCATCCGCCGCTTTCCGCACGCGCCTGACCGATTCGGTGGAATTGGCGCTCAAGACCGGCCACGGCATTCTGGTCGTCGAGCGGCTGGAGGAAGAAAGCGGATCGTCTGACGCGCAGCCGGAATCAGGAATTTTGTCTGACGCGGAGCGGAGCGAGTCGCAGGCGAGCGACGCGGAGCGTCAGACCACCTATTCCGAACTCAACGCCTGCGTCGACTGCGGCATCTCCTTCGACGAGCTCAAGCCGCGCGCCTTCTCGTTCAACTCGCCGTTCGGCGCGTGCCCGACGTGCGCGGGCCTCGGCCAGCTCTACTATTTCGACGAAGACCTCGTCGTGCCGGACAAGACGCTGCCGCTCGAAGAGGCGATCCATCCGTGGCGGCGGCTCGGCGGCCAGATGGCGATCCTCTACCACAAGGAGCTCCTGTCCGAGATCGCGCGTCAGAGCGGCGTCGATCTGCGCACGCCCTACAACAAGCTGCCCGCGAAGTTCCGCCACGACCTGATGCACGGCTTCAAGACCAATCTCGTCCTCAGCTGGCGGCGCGTGGACCGTCCGTTCGAGGGCGTCCTCGCCGCGCTCAAGCGCAAGATGGAGGAGGCGACGGACGACGAGGTGCGCGCGAAGTACGAGGCGTACCAGAATTTCCGCACGTGCCCCGACTGCCACGGCGCGCGCCTGAGGCCCGAATCGCGCGCGGCGACGGTGGCGGGCCGGACGATCGTCGAGGTGATGGCGATGCCGGTCGGCGCGGCGCTCGCCTTTTTCAACGGCCTGCCCGACTTCCCGGGGATGCGCGAAATCCTCAAGGAGATCCGCCGCCGCCTCCAGTTCCTGCTCGACGTGGGGCTCGACTACCTGACGCTCGACCGCGCCTCGGCGACGCTGTCGGGCGGCGAGATGCAGCGCATCCGCCTCGCGACGCAGATCGGCTCGGGGCTGACGGGCGTGCTCTACGTCCTCGACGAGCCGACGATCGGGCTGCATCCGCGCGACAACGAGCGGCTGATCGCGACGCTGAAGGGGCTGCGCGACCGCGGCAACACGGTCGTCATCGTCGAGCACGACGAGGAGATGATGCGCGCGGCGGACTACATCGTGGACCTGGGGCCGGGCGCGGGGCGCGAAGGCGGCCGGGTGATGTACCAGGGCGACTTCAAGGGCCTCAAGAAGGCGAAGTCGCTCACGGCCGACTACCTGACGGGCCGCAAGAAGGTCGTGGCGGGGGATCGTGGAGACGGTCGAACGGCGTTCGACCGATTCCTCGTCCTCTCCGGCTGCACGGAGCACAACCTGAAGAATATCACCGTCCGCATTCCCGTCGGCGCGTTCACGGTCGTGACGGGCGTCTCGGGCTCGGGCAAGTCGACGCTCATCGACGAGACGCTCAAGCGCGCGCTGATGCGCGAATTCTACCACGCCAAGGCGGTGCCGGGCAAGTTCAAGAAGCTCACCGGCATCGACAACTTCGACAAGGTGATCGAGATCGACCAGTCGCCGATCGGCCGCACGCCGCGCTCGAACCCCGCGACGTACGTCGGCTTCTTCTCGGAGATCCGCGACCTCTTCGCCAAAACCGAGGCGGCGCGCGCGCGCGGCTACACGGCGGGGCGCTTCTCGTTCAACGTGAAGGGCGGGCGGTGCGAGGTCTGCGGCGGCGACGGCCTCAAGAAGCTGGAGATGAGCTTCCTGCCGGACGTGTACGTGACGTGCGAGCAGTGCGGCGGCAAGCGGTTCAACGCCGAGACGCTGGAGGTGACGTACGGCGGAAAGAACATCGCCGAGGTGCTGGAGATGACGGTCGCGGAGGCGGCGGAGTTCTTCGCGAAGGTGCCGAATCTCCGGCGCAAGCTCCAGACGCTCGTGGACGTGGGGCTCGGCTACATCGCGCTCGGCCAGTCGGCGACGACGCTCTCGGGCGGCGAGGCGCAGCGCATCAAGCTCGCGACGGAGCTGTCGCGGCGCGCGACGGGGCGCACCCTGTACCTCCTCGACGAGCCGACGACGGGCCTTCACTTCGACGACATCGCGAAGCTGATGAAGCTCCTCGCGCAGCTGCGCGACGCGGGCAACACGGTCGTCGTGATCGAGCACAACACCGACGTGATGAAGTGCGCGGACTGGATCATCGACCTCGGGCCGGGCGGCGGCGACGCGGGCGGCGAGCTCGTGTGCGAAGGGCCGCCCGCGAAGATCGCCGCGTGCGCGCGTTCGGTGACCGGCCGGTTTCTGGGGGTCTAGGGGGCTAGAACTCTAGGCCTCTAGGACTCTAGAATTCTAGAATAGCGCGGCTTGCCGCGCGGTCTAGAACAGCGAGCGTAGCGAGCGGTCTAGGATTCTAGAATTCTAGGAGCCGGGAAGCGCCGATTTTTGATATACTATGCAATCATTGACACGCAAAGGGTAGCATCATGGCGAAGGAAGCAGCAGCGAAGAAGACGACCGGCAACACCGCGCTCGACGCGGTGATGAGCCAGATCCGCAAGGAGTTCGGCGAGATGTCGATCATGCGGCTCGGCGACCGCGAGATCGAGGACATCGCGGTGATCTCGACGGGCGCGCTGTCGCTCGACCTTGCGCTCGGCGTCGGCGGGCTGCCGCGCGGCCGCGTGGTGGAGTGCTACGGCCAGGAGTCGTCGGGCAAGACGACGCTCGCGCTGCATGTCGTCGCCAACGCCCAGAAGGCGGGGGGCGTCGCGGCCTTCATCGATGCGGAGCACGCGCTCGATCCCGGCTATGCGAAGAAGATCGGCGTGGACCTCGACAATCTCATCGTCGCGCAGCCGAATTCGGGCGAGGAGGCGCTGACGATCTGCGAGCAGCTGTGCAAGTCGGGCGCGCTCGACGTGATCGTGGTCGATTCCGTCGCGGCGCTCACGCCGCAGGCGGAGATCGACGGCAACATGGGCGACAGCCACATGGGGCTTCAGGCGCGGCTCATGTCGCAGGCGATGCGCAAGCTGACGTCGGTGCTGGCGTCGACGAAGACGCTCTGCATCTTCACGAACCAGGTGCGCGAGAAGATCGGCGTCATGTTTGGCAATCCCGAGACGACGCCCGGCGGCAAGGCGCTCAAGTTCTACGCCTCGGTGCGCTTGCAGGTGCAGCGCATCGGCGCGATCAAGAACACGGCGGGGCAGGTCGTCGGCAACCGCACGCGCGTGAAGGTCGTCAAGAACAAGGTCGCGCCGCCGTTCACGGAGGCGGAGTTCGACATTCTCTACACGTGCGGTATCTCCTACGAAGGGTCGGTGCTGGATGCGGCGCTCGCGCGCGGCGTGGTGGAGAAGCGCGGCAGCTGGCTCAGCTTCGGCGATACGCAGCTGGCGCAGGGGTCGCTCGCGACGATTGACTATCTCAAGGCGAATCCGGAGGTGACGGCGCAGATCGTGGAGCTTGTGAAGTCCACGCCCCTCAACCCCTCCCTCGCCAAAAAGAAGTAGAATTTGTGAGTCTCCAAGCGAGTGGAGCGAAGCGAAAGGTTTCAGAAGAAAGAAGAGAGAAAAAACGAGGTGAGTCTCCAAGCGAGTGGAGCGAAGCGAAAGGAGCGCGGAGACTCACACCAAAACCTGGAGGGTTGGCGGAGTGGTTGAACGCGGCGGTCTTGAAAATCGTTGAGCCGAAAGGCTCCGGGGGTTCGAATCCCTCACCCTCCGCCATCACATCAACCAAATTTTCAAAAAGTTGGCGCTTCCCCCTTGCTTTTTGGCCGTTTTTTTGATATAATGCGTGCCAATTTCCCCCAAATGGGGCAAAAACAAGGAGTAATCGAAATGGTCAGCTACAAGAAGCTTGGTCTTGTCAATACCAAGAAAATGTTCGCCAAGGCGGTCAAGGGCGGTTATGCCATCCCCGCTTTCAACTTCAACACGATGGAGCAGATGCAGGCCATCATCCAGGCCGCGGTCGAAACCAAGAGCCCCGTCATCATGCAGGTCTCGAAGGGCGCCCGCAAGTACGCCAACCCCACGATTCTCCGCTACATGGCCGAAGGCGCCGTCCAGTACGCCAAGGAACTCGGCTGCAAGAAGCCCCAGATCGTCCTTCACCTCGACCACGGCGACAGCTACGAAACCTGCAAGAGCTGCATCGATTCCGGCTTCTCGTCGGTGATGATCGACGGCTCCTCGCTCCCGTTCAAGGAGAACATCAAGCTCACGAAGAAGGTCGTCAACTACGCGCACAAGCACGACGTGACGGTCGAGGCGGAGCTGGGCGTCCTCGCGGGCGTCGAGGACGAGGTTTCGGCGGCCGAGAGTCACTACACGAAGCCCGAGGAAGTGGTCGAGTTCGCGACCAAGACGGGCTGCGACTCGCTCGCGATCTCCATCGGCACCTCGCACGGCGCGTACAAGTTCACCGCCGCGCAGTGCACGCGCGATCCCAAGACGGGCAAGCTCGTCCCGCCGCCGCTGGCGTTCGACGTCCTCAAGGCGATCGAGAAGAAGCTTCCCGGCTTCCCGATCGTGCTGCACGGCTCGAGCTCGGTGCCGCAGGACTGCGTCGACACGATCAACAAGTACGGCGGCAAGCTTCCCGACGCGGTCGGCATTCCGGAAGAGCAGCTGCGCAAGGCCGCGAAGAGCGCGGTGTGCAAGATCAACATCGACTCCGACTCGCGTCTGGCGATGACGGCGGCGATCCGCAAGCACTTCGCGGAGCACCCCGACCACTTCGATCCGCGCCAGTACCTCACCCCGGCGCGCGAGGCGATGAAGGAGATGTACATCCACAAGATCGTCAAGGTGCTGGGCTCGAACAACAAGCTGTAAGCCCATGGCGAAGGAAAACAAATCCGCCTATGCGCAGGCGGGCGTCAACATCGACGTGAAAATGGGCGCGGTCAGCTCCATCAAGGCGATGGTGGCCGCGACCAAGACCGCCAGCGTACTGGGCGGGATCGGCTCGTTCGGCGGGCTCCACAAGGTCCCGCCGGGCAAGGATATGATCCTCGTCTCGTCGACCGACGGCGTGGGCACCAAGCTCAAGGTCGCGGCGATGATGAACAAGCACGACACGGTCGGCCAGGACATCGTCAACCACTGCGTCAACGACATCCTCGTGCAGGGCGCGAAGCCGCTCTTCTTCATGGACTATGTCGGCACCTCCAAGGTCGATCCCGCCCAGTTCAAGAGCGTGGTCGCGGGGCTGTGCAAGGCCTGCAAGGAGAACCGCATGGCGCTTCTGGGCGGCGAGACCGCCGAGATGCCGGGCCTCTACCCGGCGGGCGAGTACGACCTCGTCGGCACGATCGTCGGCTGCGTGAAGCGCAAGGACCTCATCACCGGCAAGTCCATCCGCGCGGGAGACGTCATGATCGGCTTCCCCTCGGGCGGTCTGCAGACGAACGGCTTCTCGCTCGCGCGGCGCGTCATCTTCGACCTCGACCAGCACAGCTGGCAGGATAAGCTCCCCGGCACCAACCAGACGTTCGGCGACGCGCTGCTGGCGGTGCACAAGAGCTTCCTCAAGCCCGTCGCGAAGCTGATGGAGCGCAAGGTGAAGATCACCGGCATGGCGCACATCACCGGCGGCGGCTTCCCGGACAATCTTCCGCGCGTGCTGCCCAAGGTGGTGAACGCCGAGATCGACCGGGCGAGCTGGGAGGTTCCGACGATCTTCAAGTACATCGAGAACCGCGGCAAGGTGGATCACGACGAGATGTACCGCGTCTTCAACATGGGCATCGGCTTCGTGGTCATCATCCCGAAGAACGAGCTCACGAAGGCGACGAACATCCTCAAGGCGCAGCATCAGCCCTACAGCGTCATCGGTGTCATCCGCAAGGGAACCGGCATCGTGACCTACAAGAACTGATCGGCCGGCGTCTGACGGACGATGAGTGAAGCCGCGCGGCCGTTCTGCCGCGCGGCTTTTCTCGCGGGACGCGCGATCCGCGCGCTTTGCGCGCCCCGCGGAACGCCTAATTGTGATATACTATTGCTGAATGAAGGTTTATGCAGCGTTGGCGATCTTCGCGTTCGCCGTCTTGGCCGCTTTCGCCGTCTGGTTCGGAGGTCTGAACCAGGACGAAGGCTGGTATCTCTATGCCGCGCAGCTCGTCGGCGAGGGGAAGATGCTGTACCGTGACTTCGCCTTTACGCAGGGCCCGCTTCTGCCGAAATTCTACAAGTCCTTCGCGTGGGCCTGGGCGGACGGGCGCGGGCTCCTGGGCGCGCGGATTTTCACGGCAACGATCGGGCTCGGCGGGATGATGCTGGCGGCGGGGCTGGCGCGGATTCTGGCGGGGCGCCGTTGGGCGTCGGTCGCCGGCGTGATCGCGTTTCTGCTCTTGGGGTGCAACCTGTACCACATCTATTATACGGCCATCCCGAAAACGTATGCGCTCGCGCAGCTGTGGGTGATGGTGGGGTTTTGCCTGCTGGCCATTGGGTTGGCCGAACGCAGTTCGGCCATCAATGCTAGTCCTGATGGCCGAACTGCCAGTCCTGATGGCCGAACTGTGTTCGGCCACTCCTTCTTAGTCGGCGCGGGAATGGCGCTCGGATATGCGGCGGGGACGCGCCTGAGCCTCGGGATTCTGCTCGCGGTGTGCGGTCTCGGGCTCCTTCTCAACTTCAAGCGCTTCGGCTGGAGCTTCCTCTGGTTCGGGCTCGGCGGCACGCTGGCGCTGGCGCTCGTCTACGGCCCGTTCCTGCTCGATGCGGGCGCGCGCGAGGGCCTGGTGGCCGCGCAGCGCTACCACGCGGCGCGCGGCGGTTTTGACGCGGTCTTCACGGTCGGCAGCCTGAGCCGGCTCGTGCGGTGGTACCTGCCGGTTTTCGTTTTGCTGGGGTTGGGGTTGGCCGAACGCAGTTCGGCCATCTTCACGAGAAGTTCAGTCCTCTTCACGAGCCGTTCGGGCCTCTTCATGCGTGAAGATGGTCAGGCTGTGCCCGACCAATCCGCAGCCCGCAACTTTCTCCTGTGGCTGATGGGCCTTGGCTTTCTGGCGGTGTTCGCGGTGCAGCTGGCGGCGCCGCATCCCTACGAAGATTACCAGGTGCCGGTGATGGGGCTTCTGGCGGTCATCGCCGCGGTGCTCGTCTCGGACCTGCGCGGCGCGCCGCTCCTCGCGCTCGGCCTTGCGTGGGGGTGCAGCTTCGGCTCGCCGCTTCTGGAACAGTGGATGACGAACGGGCAGGACCGCTTCTGGACGCTCAAGAAGGAAAAGAGCGAACTTGCGCAGCTGCGGGACGCGGCGCGGCTCGTCGAGGCGCTCGATCCGGGCGGGAAGACGCTCTTCACGCAGGATACCTACCTCGCCGTCGAGACGGGCCGCCGCGTGCCGGACGGGCTGGAGATGGGGCCGTTCAGCATCCTGACGGACGACGCATTCCGCGCGCTCATCGACCGCGCGGAATGCCCCGTCGCGGCGCTGAGCGGCTACACGTTCGCCATCAACCCTCCCGTCTGCGACGAGCGGCCGTTCGACGTGCAGATGGACTTCTGGAGCCGCGTCAAGACGCGCTACGACCGCGTGACGGTGCTGAACGACTTCGGCCAGCACGCGACGCCGCTCCTGATTCTCAAGCGAAAGGCGGCGGCGGAATGATGACGGCGCTCGAGATCCGCAACCGCATCCTTGCGGCCGTCTCCCGCAACGGCGGGCACCTCGCCTCGTCGCTCGGCGCGGTGGAGCTCGCGATGGCGCTCGCGCAGACGTTCGATCCCGAGAAGGATCGCATCGTCTGGGACGTCGGCCACCAGGCGTATGCGTGGAAGATCCTGACGGGCCGCGCCGACCGCTTCGACACGCTGCGGCGGCTGGACGGCCTCTCCGGCTTTCCCAACCCCGCGGAGTCGCGCGCGGACGCGGCGGTGGCGGGCCATGCGGGCGTGGCGATCTCGGTGGCCGAGGGCATGGCGGCGGCGCGGACGGCGCGCGGCGGCGACGAACAGGTCGTCGCGGTGGTCGGCGACGCGTCGCTGTCGAACGGCACGAGCCTGGAGGCGCTCAACAACTGCGTGAACGCGGACGGGAAGATCATCGTCATTCTGAACGACAACGAGATGTCGATCTCGAAGCCGACGGGCGCGCTTTCGCGCTACCTCGGCCGGCTCATCGCGGGCCGCCGCTACAACCGCGTGAAGGCGGCGGTCAAGGCGGTCGAAAAGGCGGTCGGCATGTCGTTCCTCAACAAGCCCATCCGCCGCATCAAGGCGTTCATCAAGCGGATGCTGATCGGCCACGCCTATTTTGAGCAGATGGGGCTGCGCTACATGGGGCCGGTGGACGGCCACGACGTGGCGGCGCTCACGGCCGCGCTCGACGTGGCGAAGAAGGACCGCCGCTCGGTGCTCCTGCATGTCGTCACCGTCAAGGGGCGCGGCTACGCACCGGCGGTGAAGGACCCGGAAAAGTGGCACGGCGTCGGCGCGTTCACGATCGCCGCGTCGCCGGCGGACGACGCGCGCGCGGCCGCGCCGGCCGAGCGGCAGACGACCTGGAGCGACGTGTTCGGCGCGGCGCTCACGGCGGCGGCGGAGAAGGACCGGCGCATCGTGGCGCTCACGGCGGCGATGAAGGACGGCACGGGCCTGACGGAGTTTGCCGCGCGCTTCCCGCGGCGCTTCAAGGACGTGGGCATTTCCGAAGGCCACATGGTCGCGTACGCGGCGGGGCTCGCGGCCGGCGGGATGCGCCCCGTGGTGGCCGTCTATTCGACCTTCCTGCAGCGCGCCGTCGACCAGGTCATGCACGACGTGTGCATCGCGAAGCTCCCGGTCGTCTTCTGCGTCGACCGCGCGGGCGTGGTGGGCGCGGACGGCGTGACGCATCAGGGCGTCTTCGACATCGCGCTCCTGCGCGCGCTGCCGAACCTGACGATCTGCCAGCCGAAGGACGCCGACGATCTCGCCGCGCTCCTCGACGAGGCGCTGCGGCGCGACGGCCCGACGGTGATCCGCTATCCGAGGGGATTGGCTGGGCACAGCCCAGCCCTCTCCACGGGCAGCCCCGTCCTCTCCCCGCGTGGAGATGGCCAAGCTGTGCTTGGCCAGATGGCCATCTGGGCGACCGGCGACTGGTACGGAAAGGCCTGCGCAATCGCCGCGCGCGTCGGCGGCACGGCGGTGCACGCGCGCTACCTGAAGCCGTTCGACGCGGCGCTCTTGAAGCGCCAGCGCGCGGCGGGGATGACGATCGTCTCGCTCGAGAACGGCTCGGTGGCGGGCGGCTTCGGCGAGGCCATCGGCGCGGACGTCAAGTTCGGCTGGCCCGACGAGTTCATCCCGCACGGCACGCAGGCGGAGCTGGAGCGGCGGTACGGTCTGGATGTCGAATCGATCACGGAGGTGCTGACACATGGCAACGGTACACGGTAAGGCGGGCGAATGGGCGCGCGTGAAGGGCACGGTCGTCGGACTGTGGCCGCTCTTCCTCGGCGTGTTCGCGGCGGGGTTCGCGCTCGCGGCCTTCATCTTCGCGCGCGCGGCCGTCGGCGCGGCGCTGCTCTTCGCCGCGCTCGTCTGGGTGGGCGCGAACGTGAGCCGGGGGCTGCGGCGCGTCGAAAGCTTCTACAAGGGCGCGCGCGGCGAGGAGCGCGTGGCGGGGATCCTGCGCAACCTGCCCGCGAGCTACCATGTCTTCAACGATTTCGTCGCGGGCCGCGTCCATGTCGACCACGTCGTCGTGGGCCCCGCGGGCGTCTTCGCGGTCGAGACGAAGGACTGGCGCGGCGCGGTGACGGTCGAGGAGGGCCACATCCTCCTCAACGGCCAGCTGCCCGACCGCGCGCCGCTCGCGCAGGTGCTGAAGGAGGCGAAGGAGGTGAAGCACGCGCTCGCCGGCGCGGGCTGGGACGGCGATGTGACGCCGGTCCTCGCCTTCGCGTCCGACACGTTCAAGGCGCACCTCGCCGAAGTCCAGGGCGCGGTCGTGATCAATTCGTCCGAACTGAACGCGAGCTTCGCGGCCGCGCGCGTCGTGCTGACGCCGGCCGAGCTCGCGCGGCTCGTGAGCCTGATGGAGAACATGCCATGAAAAAACTCATCCTGATCGCGCTGGCGGCGGCGGTTGCGTCCGCCGCGCACGCCGGCGAGACGTCGGCCGTCGCGCCGCGCGACTACTACGGCAAGATCGCCGAGCGCGTCGCCCTGATGCTGCCGCACGCGCACGTCCTGCACCAGCCGTTCAACGACGTGATCTCGCAGCGCGCGTGGACGAATCTCGTCTCCTTCTACGACTTCGACCATTCGGTCTTCCTGAAGTCCGACCTCGACCGGCTCGCCGTGCACGAGTTCACGCTTGACGACGAGCTCAAGGCGGGCGACGTGAGCTTCGGCTACGAACTCTACCGGCTCTACTGCACGCGTCTGAAGGAGCGCATCGACTTCGCGACGAATCTGCTGGCGACGGCGACGGGCGAGCTGCCGACGAACGGGACGTACCGCATCAAGCGCAAGGACGCGCCGTGGCCGGAGACGAAGGAGGAGGCGGAAGACCACTGGCGGCGGCGCCTCGCGTACGAACTGCGCGCGCAGCTCGTGAACCGCGAGCTCGACGAGGAGGAGGCGGCGGCCAAGAAGGCGCGCGCCGCGACGGCGGCGGATGACGCGGCGGAGACGGACGACGACACGGCGGCGGACGGCGACACGGCGGATGACGCGGCCGCGGACGAGGAGCCGCCGAAGGATCCGGCGGAGAACCTGATCAAGAAGTACCGCCAGTACATCACGGTTCTGACGGAGCCGGACGAGGAGACGGTTCTTCAGTCCTACCTCTCCGCCGTCTGCCGCGCGTACGATCCGCACACGGACTATCTCTCGCCGACGTCGAAGGAGGAGTTCGACATGGACATGAACCTGACGCTGTGCGGCGTGGGCGCGGTGCTGTCGATGGACGACGGCGCGCTGAAGATCGCGGAGGTGATGCCGGGCGGGCCGATGGACGTGGACGGCCGCATCAAGGAGGGCGACAAGATCGTCGGTGTGCAGCAGGCCGACGGCGAGATGGAGGACATCATGTGGCAGCCGATGAAGAAGTCCATCCGCAAGATCCGCGGCGCGAAGGGCACGCGCGTGACGCTGGAGATCGTGCCGCGCGCGGACGCCTCGGGCACGGCGCGCAAACGCATCGAGCTTGTGCGCGACGAGATCAAGCTGGAGGACCAGGCGGCGACGGGCCGCGTCGAGCGCGTGACGCTCGACGGCGTTGAACGCAAGCTCGGCTACGTCTACCTGCCGGGCTTCTACGGCACGATGGACCGGCAGGAGGGCGAGGAGGGCTACCGCAGCTGCGCGGACGACGTCAAGACCTATCTCGCCGACTTCAACGCGCAGGACGTGGCGGGCGTCGTCCTCGACCTGCGCGGCGACGGCGGCGGGAGCCTGCGCGAGGCGGGGCGGCTCGCGGAGGCGTTCGTGCCGAGCGGGCCCGTCGTGCAGATCTACGAGACGCGCGGCGTGTACGCGCTGCCGATCCGGCCCGGCAACCGCGTGACGTTCCGCAAGCCGGTCGTCGTGCTGGTGGACCGCGCGTCGGCGTCGGCGTCGGAGATCGTCGCGGGCCATCTGCGCGACACGGGGCGCGCGGTCGTGCTCGGCGACGTGCGCACGCACGGCAAGGGGACGGTGCAGACGGTCGCGCCGGTCGACCGCTACCATGACGAGTACGGCTCGATCAAGATCACGACGGCGCGCTTCTACCGCGTGGACGGGCGCTCGACGCAGGTGAAGGGCGTCGAGTCGGACATCCACCTTCCCTCGCTCCTCGATTCGCTCGACATCGGCGAGGACAAGCTCGACAACGCGCTGCCGTTCACGCGCATCCGCAAGGCGGATTTCGTGAAGTGCTGGAACCTCGACACGTACATCCCGGCGCTGGCGGCGGCTTCCGCGGCGCGGCTCGCGGACGACGCGGCCTATCAGAAGCACCTCGCGAACGTGACGGGCATGAAGGCGGTGTCGGAGCGCGAGGCGGTGCCGCTCGCGCACGACGAACTCAAGGCGATGATGGCGGGCGACCGCGCGATCCGCGAGCTGGACGAGGACGACGACGAGGACGAGGAGAACACGCCCGCGCGACGCCGCCGGCGCAACGCGCGCCAGAAGGACGACGTCGTGCTGGACGAGGCCTTCCGCGTGCTCGCCGATCTCGTCCGGCTGAGCGACGGCGCGGAGCTGCCGCCGTCGCGCGCCGACTGGTACAACGCGATCTTCGGATTCTAAGACATGAAAACGATCAGATTCGTCAAGATGCACGGGGCGGGCAACGACTTCGTCCTCGTGGACGACCGCGACGGGAGCTTCCCGAGCGACGACCACCGCCGGATCGCGGCGCTGGCGACGCGGCCCGACGGCATCGGCTGCGAGGGCGTGATCCTCGTGCAGCGGCCCCGGTCGGACGCGGCGGACTTCCGCATGCGCTTCTTCAACCCCGACGGCACCGAGGCGGACCTGTGCGGCAACGGCGCGCGGTGCGTGGCGGCGTTCGCGCGCGCGATCGGCGCGGCGCGCCGCGACACGATGCGCTTTGAGACGGCGGCGGGCGCGGTGGACGCGGAGATCCTGGGCGACGGGCTCGTCAAGATCGCGATGCCGCCGCCGAAGGACTTCGCCGAGGACTTCTGCGTCGCGGGCGTGCCGCACAAGATCGTGCCCGTCGAGAACCTCGCGAAGACGGACGTGGCGGGCGACGGGCGGCGCATCCGGATGAGCGAGGCGTTCGCGCCGGACGGGACGAATGTCGATTTCGTCGTCTACCGTCCGCCGAACCGCGTGACGATCCGCACGTACGAGCGCGGCTGCGAGTGCGAGACGTTCGCGTGCGGAACGGGTTCGGTGGCGGCGGCGGTCATCGGCGTCTCGGACTACGGGCTCCGGTTCCCCGTCCACGTCAAGACCTCGCAGGGCTACGAGCTGATCGTCGACGGCGCGTGGGACGGCGCGCGGTTTGACGGCGTGACGCTGACGGGCCCCGTCAAGCGCGTCTTCGCCGGCGAGATCGACTGGGACGCCCTCGACATGGTCGGGGAATGAGTTTGCAGTTGATTTTACGCGGATAATTTGAGAAAATATCCGTGCACCGGCGGATTGTCCGCCGCTGCCGACAGGAAGGAAAAAAACATGAAGAAACTGATGTTGTTGTCTGCGCTGGCCGTGGTCGCGAGCGGCGCGTTCGCCAAGGTGGTCATCAAGGAGGATCGGCACTACGTGACGCCGATCGAATGGGGCCTCGCCTCGCCGCTGCAGCTGCCGTGCACCGTCCCCTATTCGGCCTGGCGCGTATGGGGCCTCCGCTTCGACGCGGTGCTGGCGCGCAGCTACGACGTCTACGGTCTCGACGCGGGTCTTGTCGGACTGACCTACGATGAATTCGCCGGCATCCAGGCGACGGCGTTCAACTGGGTGGGCGGCAGCGCCTACGGCATCCAGTTCGGCGCGGCCGGCAACGTGACGCAGGGCGAGTCGGCGGGCGTCCAGCTGGCGATCGGCGCGAACTACGCGCCCGAGCAGTACGACGGCATCCAGCTCGCGGGCCTCTTCAACATGAACGGCGTCTTCCGCGGCGTCCAGGCGGCGCTGGTCAACAGCAACAGCGGCGTCAGCAGCGGTCTGCAGCTGGGTCTGTGGAACACGGCCGACAACGAGTTCACCGGCGGCAGCATCGGCTTCGTCAACTATTCCGAGAACATGGTCGGCGCGCAGTTCGGCTTCATCAACTACGCGGTGCAGGCGGGCACGGGCCTCCAGGTCGGCGTCTTCAACGCGGCCGGCGCGTACAAGGGCGTCCAGATCGGCCTCCTGAACGTGATCAACGACGGCGAGCGCCCCTACATCTGCCCGCTCGTCAACGCGCGCTTCTGAGGCGGAAGGATCCAACGACATGGACTGCTGCATTTTTGCGGGCCAGGGCGCGCAGGTGCCCGGCATGGGGAGGGATTTCGCCGAGGCGGACGCCGAGGCGATGGCGTTGTTTGACAAGGCGAACGCGGTGCTCGGCTTCGACCTGAAGAAGATCTGCTTCGAGGGCCCGGCGGAGGAGCTGACGAAGTCGAACATCTGCCAGCCGGCGATCTTCGTGACGAGCTACGCGGCGTACCGCGCGCTTCAGAAGAAGCGCCCGACGCCGTTCGCGTGCGCGGCCGGCCTCTCGCTCGGCGAGTGGGGGGCGCTGTGCGCGGCGGGCGTTCTGGACTTCGACGCGACCCTGACGGTGCTCGAGGCGCGCGGCCGCTTCATGCAGGAGGCGTGCGAGGCGACGCCCTCGGGGATGATCGCCATCGTCGGCGCGAGCGCGGCGCAGCTGGAGGAGCTGTGCGCGAAGACCGGCTGCACGGTCGCGAACGTCAACTCGGCGGCGCAGCAGGTGCTCTCCGGCTCGAAGGACGCGATCGCGCAGGCGGCGACGGTCGCGAAGGAGCTCGGCATCAAGCGCGCGATTCCGCTCGCCACGGCGGGCGCGTTCCATTCGCCGTTCATGGCCCCGGCGCGCGAGAAGCTCGCGCCGATTCTGGACGCGATCACGTTCAAGGCGCCGCAGTTCCCGGTGCTCTCCAACGTGACCGGGCGGCCGCACGCGAACGACGGCGCGGCGATCCGGGCGGCGATGCTCGAACAGGTGACGGGCACGACGAACTGGGCGGCGGACGTCGCGTGCGCGCAGGCGATGGGCTGCACGCGCTTCGTCGAATTCGGCCCCGGCAAGGTGCTGTCGGGCCTCGTCAAGAAGATCGATGCCGCGCTCGTCACGGCGAACGTCGGCGACCTCGCGTCGCTCGACGCGACGGTGGCGGCGCTGGGCTGATTTACGGAACCTAAGGAGGAAAAGGAAATGGCAGACTTGAAGGGCAAGGTGGCGCTCGTCACCGGCGCGGCGCGCGGCATCGGCGCGGCGATCGCGACGAAGCTCGCGGAGTGCGGCGCGAACGTCGCGATCTGCGACCTGAAGGCGGAGTGGTGCGACGAGACGGTCGCGGCGCTCAAGGCGCGCGGCGTCGAGGCGAAGGGCTACGGCGTGAACGTGGCGGTGTCGGCCGAGGTCGACGCGTGCGTGAAGGCGGTGCTCGCCGACTTCGGCCGCGTGGACATCATGGTCAACAACGCCGGCATCACGAAGGACGGGCTTCTGATGCGCATGAGCGACGACGACTGGGACGCGGTGCTGAACGTGAACCTGAAGGGCACGTTCCTCTTCACGCGCGCCGTCGCGCGGCCGATGATGAAGAACAAGGCGCCGGACGGCACGCCGCTTGGCGGCTCGATCATCAACATCGCGTCGGTCGTCGGCATCATGGGCAACGCCGGCCAGGCGAACTACACGGCGTCGAAGGGCGGCGTCATCGCGCTGACGAAGACGACGGCGAAGGAGCTCGGCTCGCGCAACATCCGCTGCAACGCGGTCGCGCCCGGCTTCATCCAGTCGAAGATGACGGACGTGCTGCCGGAGAACGTGCGCAAGGCGTACATGGACACGATTCCGCTCCGGCGCTTCGGCACGGCGCTCGACATCGCCAAGGCGGTGGCGTGGCTGGCGGGCGACGACGCGTCGTACGTGACGGGCCAGATCATCTCCGTCAACGGCGGCATGATCGGCTAATTTGCCCCCTTGTCAAGGCGAACGAAATTATAGTATAATACACCCATCCAAAACACAAGGAGAAAACAACATGGCAGGCAAGCTTGAAGAACGCGTAAAGGACATCATCGTTGAGCAGCTCGGCGTCAACGCCGAACAGGTCACGGCGGAGGCGTCGTTCGTCGACGATCTCGGCGCGGACTCGCTCGACACGGTTGAGCTCATCATGGCGTTCGAGGAAGAATTTGGCGCGGCGATTCCCGAGGAGGATGCCGAGAAGCTCACGACCGTCGGCAAGGTGGTCGAGTACCTCAAGTCGAAGGGCTACGGCGACGACGCCCAGTAAGCCGTCCGGTTTGCTGGTTGGTCGGATGGGCGCGGCGCTTTTGCCGCGCCCGTTCGTTTTTTGATATACTGTCCGTCATGGACAAGCTGATCGTCGTTTCCGGCATGGGTTCGTATCCGCGCCTGCTGATCGAAGGCGCGAAGCGCGCCGGCGTCCGGCAGGTGGACTGCCTCGCCGTGCGCGGCTCGACCGCGCGCGCGACCTGGAAGGCGGCCGACCGCGTGCACTGGATCACGCTCGGCGGCATCGCCGAGGGCATCCGCTGGTGCGGGCGGGAAGGCTACGAGGGCGCGTTCCTCGCGGGCCAGATCAATCCCCTGTCGCTCTTCCGCGCGGCGTTCGACCGCGAGGTGCGCGCGTGGCTCGCGGAGCTCAAGGTCAAGAACGCGCACTCGATCTTCGGCAAGCTGGCCGAGAAGTTCGCGGCCGTGGGCGTGCCGATCCTGCCCGCGAGCTGCTACATGGACGAGGCGATCCCCGGCGCGGGCGAGCTGACGCGGCGCGGGCTCACCGCCGCCGAGCAGAGCGACGCCGTCCACGCCGAGCACGTCGTGCGTGACATCGGCCAGCACGACGTCGGGCAGACGGTGATGGTGAAGTCGGGGATGGTGCTCGCGGTGGAGGCGTTCGAGGGCACGAACGCGGCGATCCGGCGCGGCGGCCGCCTCGGCGGAAAGGGCGCGATCGTCTACAAGGCCGCGCGCGTCGGGCACGACATGCGCTTCGACATTCCCGTCGTCGGACTCAAGACGCTGAAGGTGATGCGGCGCGCGGGCGCGACGGCGCTCGTCTTCCAGGCGGGCCGACTCGTGATGCTCGACAAGGCGGCGGTCGTCGATTACGCGAACACGCACGACATGGCGCTCGTCGGCGTCGATTCGGGGCTGCCGGCGGCGCCCCTGCGGCCATGAAGATCCTTCTTCTCGCGGGCGAGGAGTCGGGGCTCCTCTACGCCAGACGCCTGAAGGCGCTCCTGGGCGCGCACACGGTGCGCGGTTACGGCGACTACGGCTTTCGCACGGCGGACCTCGCCGTGATGGGCTTTTGGGCGGTGCTGAAGAAACTCTTCTTCTTCCTCCGCGTCAAGCGCACGATGACGCGCGCGATCGACACGTGGCGGCCCGACGTCGTCTGCACGATCGACTATCCGGGTCTGAACCTGAAACTCGCGGCGTACGCGAAGGCGAAGGGGATCCGCGCGGTGCACGTCGTCTGCCCGCAGGTCTGGGCGTGGCACGCCGGGCGCATTCCGAAGATCGAGGCCGCGCTCGACCGCCTGTGCTGCTTCTTCCCGTTCGAGCCCGGCCTCTTCACGCCCGGCTTCGCGACGTTCGTGGGCCATCCGCTCGCGGAAACGTTCGCCGGCGCGGTGCGCGCGACGCGCGACGCGGCGACGCGGCTCGTGGCGCTCCTGCCGGGCTCGCGCCTCGGCGAGATCGAGCGGTGCCTGCCGACGATGCTCGACGCGGTCGCGCGGCTCGACGGCATCCTCGTCGCCATCCCCGCCGCGAACGAGGGCGCGCGCCGCGCCATCGACCGGATCGTCGCGCGCCGCGCCGCCGCGCATCTGTCGGTGCGCGTCCAGTCCGGCGGCGCGCGCGACCTGCTGCTCCGCGCCGACTGCGCCGTGGTCGCGTCGGGCACGGCGACGCTGGAGGCGGCGCTCGCGCGCTGCCCGACGGTGCTCGTCTACCGCGTCGGGCGCGTTCTCGCGGCGTTCGCGCGCCGCGTCATCAAGGGCGTGCGGCACGTGGGGCTCGTCAACGTCGTCTGGGAGAAGTCGGGCGGCACGGGCGCGTCGCCGATGCCGGAGCTGCTCCAGGAGGATTTCACGGCCGAGGCGGTCGCGGCGATTCTGACGCGGTGGCTCGCCGATGAACGCGCGCGCGCCGCGGCGGTCGCCGCGCTGGAGGACGCGGTCCGGCTTCTGAACGCCGGCTCCGGCGCGCTGGAGAAGGTCGTCGCCGAACTCGTCGCCTGAGCGCGTGCGGCGCGATCGGGCCGTGTGATCGTCCCGTGATTTTTCTTTCGCGGGAATATGATATGCTTCCTGTCGGCCGGCCGCGAGGCGCGGGCGGCGGCAGCGATGCAGCAGGAATCTTTCCATTTCAGGTATCTGGCGGCGTGCGCCGCGCTGGCGGCGGGCGAGGCGATCGGCTTTGCGTGCGGTGCAGGCGCGGCGCTCTGGCCGCTCGCCGCGGGCGCGTGCGCGCTCACGGCGCTCTTCGGCTACGGCCGGCGCGTCCGGCGCTGGCCGTGCCTCGCCGTCCTTCTGCTGGGCCTCGCGCTCGCGCTGAAGGCCGAGTCGACGCGCCGCGACACGCTCCGGCGCGCGGACGTGAGCCCGGGGCCGCTGACGGCCGAGTTCCGCGTCGCGGGCGGCGTGCGCACGGGCGGCGACTGGATGTTCTTCAACAGCGCGCTGGACGGTGTGGCGGTGCGCGTCGTCTGCGCGCGCGCGGCGGATCTGCCGCGCGTCGGCGAGACGTGGCGCTGCGCGGGCTGGCTCAAGCGCGTGCCGCCGGAAAGCCGCCGCCGGCGCGACTTCTGGGTATGCGGGAAGGGGACGTGGGCGCGGCGCGTCGCGACGGTCGATCCGCACCGTCTCGCCGGGCGGCTCGCGCGCATGCGCGCACGGCTCTCGGCGGCGGCGGGTGCGGGGCGGGCCGCGGACGACGACGCGGTGGCGCTCAACCGCGCGATGCTGCTGGGTGAACGCGACGGAATCCCGGCGGCGGCGAAGCGGCTCTTCACGGCGGCGGGGACGAACCACGTCTTTGCGATCTCGGGTCTGCACGTGATGGTCGTCGCGCGGCTCCTTCTCGTCGCGCTCGCCGTCACGTTCTTCCCGGTCCGCTGGGCGGGGCTGGTGCTCGTGCCGGCGCTCGTGCTGTATACGCTGCTCGTCGGCGCGAGCCCGAGCGCGCTGCGCGCGGCGGTGATGGCGAGCCTCTGCCTGCTGGCGCCGATCTTCGGGCGGCGGCCCGACGCGCTCGTCGCGTGGGCGCTGACGTTCGCGGCGTTCCACGTCTGCGATCCGGCGCTCCTGCTGGACGTCGGCGCGCAGCTGTCGTTCACGGTGATGCTGGGCATCCTCCTCTTCCTGCGCGCCGCCGCGGCCGTCTCACGGCGGCGGGCCGCGCTCGGCGTGTCGGCGGCGGCGTGGGCGGCGGGCGTGCCGATCGTCGCGCGGACGTTCGCGGCCGTGTCGCCGTGGGCGCTGGCGGCGAACATCGTGGCGCTGCCGCTCGCGACGCTGGCGGTGGTGTTCGCGGCGCTCGGCGCGGCGGCGGGCTGCGTCGCGTCGGGCGCGGCGGCGTACCTGAACAACGCGGCGGCGCTCGTGACGCACGCGCTCGTCGCGGTTTCGTGGGTGGCCGCGCGCGCGCCGTTCGCGCGGTACGCGCTCGCGCGCTGGACGGCGTTCGATACGTGCGCGTGGTATGTCGCCTGCGCGCTCGCGCTGTGGCTCGTGCGGTCGGTCGCGCGCCGCCGCACGCTGTGACGGCACCTTGCGCGGCGGCGGGAAATGTGGTATCATTCCCGTGGTGAAAAAAGTACTCATCAGTGCCGCGCTGGCCGTGTTGGCGGCGGTGGCGGGCGCGGAGACCGTCCGCAAGCCCGGCGCCGCGCGTCGGCCGGAGCCCGCCCGCCGGACGGAATCCGGCCGCCGGACGACGGCCGCCCGACAGCCGGGCAGGGTCGCGCCGGAGGGACCCGCGGCCCCGCGCGCCAACGACGGCCGCGCGGCGGATGCGGACGCGAAGGTGACGGCGGCGACGTTCGGCCCGAAGCGCACGAAGCCCGTCTTCACCGGCGAATTCCAGGTCAATCTCGTCGTCATCGCCTTCCCCGACTGCGACCGCCCGACGGACGTGGAGGAGATCCGCGAAAGCCTCTCGCGGGCGCACGGCGCGACGCTGAAAGAGTATTTCGAGACGTATTCGCAGGGCGTCACGTGGCCGTCGCTCGCCGTCTATCCCGCCGTCTACACCGCGCCCCATCCCTACGGCCACTACTGCCGGTACGACACCTTCGCCAACCTCATCGGCTTCAAGGGCGGCGCGGAGGGGACCGCGCGGGCGCAGCAGCTGCGGGCCGACGCGCTCGCCTTCGCGCAGAAGAACGCGAAGGGGCTGAAGAAGGGAGACGTGACGTGCTACGTCTACTGCAACCAGCTGAACGACGCGGTGCGGGAGGAGGTCCTGCGGCCGCTCTATCCGCCAAAGCCGGACGATCCCGGCGCGCTCGACAAGCTGACGCTCTACCGCCCGCCGCTGCCGTGGGCGGACCCGCTGTGGCCGAATTCGATCGTGCAGGTCACGTATCCGGCGGACGGCGCGACGCTGATCCACGAGCTGGGGCACGTCCTGGGCGCGCCCGACTTCTACCACGCGAGCGAGGAGCACGACGGCGTGGCGGGCGCGCCGGCGCTGCCGTGGGCGTACGGGCCGACGGGCCCGGCCTACTGCCGTTACATCTACCAGGCGTTCGTGCCGGCTGGGGCGTATCCGACGTATGCGGCGGACGGCGAGTACACGCTGGACGCGCGTTCGGCGACGATCGACCGCACGGATCCCGCCGCGCCCCTGCCGGTCCTCGGCTGCTTCATCCCGTCGTCGCATCCGCACTACGTCTTCCAGCTGGAATACGCCTGCGACGAGCGGCCGCCCGTCGGCGTCGCGGGCGCGCACGGCCTTCTCGTCAACGTCATCAACGTCACGATGGCGAACCCGACGATGGGGCCGCCCGACCTCTGCTACACCTACCGCCGGGGCGACGAATTCCTGAAGGGCGAGAGCGCCGACGCCGACGTCTTCCTGCGCGCGGGCGACACGTTCACGATGACGAGCGACCCGGCCGCGCGGATCCCGCCGCTCATTCCCGGCGGCATCGAGATCACCGACATCCGCGAGGCGGACGGCCGCTGCACCTTCCGGCTGACGTTCACCAAGGAGAAGCGCACCGCGAAGGAGCTGAAGGACGCGCTCCTGCCGCGCATTCGCCTGACGGAGGTCGAGGAGGCGCTGCCGACGTCGGTGCGCGCGCGGTGCGAGATGATGTACCGGGGCGAGCCGCTCGTCGAGGAATACGGATTCGTCTGGGACGTCGCGAAGAACCCGACCGTCAGGAAGAACCGGCTGCCGCTCTACCACCGCGACCGCTGGGACGCGCGGATCCTCGGCCTGAAGCCGGGCACGAAGTACTACGTGCGCGCGTATGCGCGGAACGCCAACGGCCTCACCTACTCGAAGCGCGAGATCGAGGTGACGACGCCCAAGGCGGTGGACGCGGTGCCGCCGCTGCTGACCGACCGCATCCTCGACAACTTCTACGTCAAGCGGTGGTACTTCACGACGGACGCGGACGGCTACTTCAATTCGGCGAACCCGGTCCTGACGCTGATGAGCCTGGGCGTCTACTACGGCGTGACGCCGGGCGTCGCGGCGAAGCCGGGGGCGAAGGCGGCCGGGTTCGACGTGCGCCAGGTGCATACGGACCCGGGCGACAGCCGCCCGAAGTTCCGCCTGGCCGCGTTCGAGGAGTATTTCGGCGCGATGAAGAAGTTCGCCGAGGCGTCGGGCCTGCGCGCGCACACCTTCGGCGGCCGGACGGCGGACTGGGCGAAGACGTGCGTCCGCGCGCTGAAGATCCCGCCCAAGGAGGAGAAGGGCGCGTTCGTCGAGGTGAAGACGGCCGCGGCGCTCCAGGCGCAGGCGGGCGCAATCAAGCGCTGGCTCGACCAGTCCCGCCCCGTCCTGCTCGTGCGCGAGAACGATTTCATGCCGGGCGTGACCGACCGCATCTATCCGCTCGACATCGCGATCATCGACGGCTACGACACGGACGGCACGTGGCACGTCACGTTCCCGGAAGGCGGCGACCGCGGCTCGAAATCCGTCACTTCGGGGCCCTGCCGCGCCGAGACGCTGATGGTCTCGGTCAAGAACGCGGTGCTGCTGTTCTATCATCCGTAACGACTCACACGACTCGAAAAAACAGAAGAAAGGAAAAACCTGCATGAAGACAGCCTATTGGCAGAAGTGGAACAAGACGTACCGGAACGAGCTGGTGAAGAACATCCTGCCGTTCTGGATGAAGCACGGGTTCGACCGCGTGAACGGCGGCGTGTACACCTGTCTCGACCGCGACGGGAGCCTCATGGACTCGACGAAATCCGTCTGGTTCCAGGGGCGCTTCGGGTGGATGACGGCCTACGCCTACAACCACGTCGAGAAGAACCCGGAGTGGCTCGCGGCATCGAAGTCGTGCTGCGAGTTCCTGGAGGCGCACTGCTTCGACAAGTCGGGGCGCGCCTACTTCGAGGTGACCGCCGAGGGCGTCGGGCTGCGCAAGCGCCGCTACGTCTTCTCGGAATGCTTCGCCGCGATCGCCTACGCGGAGTATGCGCTCGCGAGCGGCGACAAGGCGTGGGGGCGCAAGGCGCTCGCGCTCTTCAGGCGCATCCGCAGGTTCACCGCGAACCCCGCGAAGTGGATGCCGTCCAAGTACGAGCCGACGGTTGTGGCGCAGGGCCATTCGCTGACGATGATCCTCATCAACGTGGCGAACGTCCTCAAGCAGATCTCCGACGATCCGATCCTCGACGAGCAGATCACGGAGTCCGTCGCGAAGCTGACGAAGTACTTCATCCATCCCGAATTCAAGGCGCTGCTCGAAACGGTGGGGCCGAACGGCGAGTTCATCGACACGCTCGCCGGCCGCGTCATCAACCCCGGCCACTGCATCGAGACGAGCTGGTTCCTGATGGACGTCGCGGTCGCGCGCAAGGACGACAAGCTCCTCAAGACGGCCCTGCAGATCCTCGACTGGTCGTGGGCGTGGGGCTGGGACAAGAAGTGCGGCGGGGGCGGCATCATCTCGTTCCGCGACTGCCGCAACCTGCCGCCGCAGTGCTACGAGCAGGACATGAAGTTCTGGTGGCCGCAGTGCGAGACAATCATCGCGACGGCGTACGCGTACAAGCTGACGGGCGACAAGAAGTACCAGCGGTGGCACAAGCTCGTCAGCGACTGGGCGTGGGCGCACCTCAAGGACAGGAAGTATCCCGAGTGGTACGGCTACCTGCACCGCGACGGCACGGTGGCGCAGCCGGCGAAGGGCAACATCTTCAAGGGCCCGTTCCACATCCCGCGCATGCTCGTGAAGGCGGGACTCCTCACGCAGGACATGTGATGACGCTGACGCTGAACGGTCTGCAGGTCGTCTGCATCATCGGCGAGCGGCCGGAGGAGCGCACGACGCCGCAGACGCTCACGCTCGATCTCGCGCTCGAGCTCCCCGACGAGACGGCGGCGGTGACGGACGAGCTGACGGACACGGTCGACTACGCCGCGCTTGCGGCGGCGGTCACGGCCGCGCTCGTCCGGGCGCAGTGCCGGATGATCGAGCGCGCCGCCGCCGTCGCGCTCGACGTCTGCCGCGCCGAACCGCGCGTCGCGGCCGCGCGCGTGACGGTCACGAAGGCGGGCGCGGTCCCCGGCCTCGCCTCCGCCTCCGTCACGCTCGCATCGTCCCGTCCGTAACGTCCTCCTTTTCGGGCGGCGGAAAGGGCGCTTAAAAATCCTGTCTAGACAATCTTGTTGACAGGGACGGCGGTGTGGTATACTGACGGCAACTTCAACGAACACCCGTTCAACAAAACGAAGGAGCCTCGCCGCCATGAAACAAAAACACGTCGTCCTGAAACAAAAACTCGCCGCAGCCGTTGCGTCAGTTGCCGCGCTGGCCTCGCTCACCGCCCGATGCGTGGAGCGGTCTTACAACTGGAAGGACGACGCTCAAGACACCTCGTGGGCAAATTCCGCCAACTGGCGTTACTGGGCCAATAACGCCTGGCAGGAAAACGACGGCTATCCGAACGCGCTGACGCACGGCGCGGAGTTCTGGAAGGATGCGACCGTCGGTATTTCGGGCGAAGAGACAATCGGCGAACTGAAAATCGGCGCGAATGTCGTGCTTGACGGAGGAATGCTGATAGTCGGCGAAAACGATGATGCTGACGCATGGTACGAGGTTCAGATTGCGCCTGACGACTGGAAAGAAACGAATGTCACCGAGGGTTCGCTTGAAGTCAGGGGCGGCACCTTGAAGATAGTCAAGCGCAACAACAGTCTTGATGTCGGGCGAGATGCCGGTTCCTCCGGCACGCTGACTGTTTCGGGCGGGATCGTTGAGGCGCAGACGCTGCGGCTGGGCTATGGCGAAGGCGCGACCGGCACGGTCAACCTGAACAGCGGTACGCTTTCGGTTTACGATATCGAGCAGGGTAGCGGGACGGGCACGATTGTCTTTAACGGCGGCACGCTTCAGATAAATAACGATGTTTATCTGGTCAAGTCCAAGATCGCCCTCAAGATGGCGGAGGGCGGCGTGACATTCGACATCCCCGACCTGGGAACGGGGACGGCGCAGATTGTGAACGCAATCACGTATGCGGACGGCGTGACGTCTGCGACACTGACAAAAACCGGCGCCGGCGTCCTTGCGCTGAAGGGCACGACCGCCGCAACGAAGATTGTTGCAAAAGGCGGCAAGCTGATGTTCTGGGATTCTGCCAGCGTAAACGACAAATACGCACTTGAGCTGGCGGGCGGAACCGCGGAATCTACGACATTTTCTTCCATCGAGATAACGGGCGGCGCCTACGAGCTGGACGACCTGCCTGCGACAAGCGCGGATTCTGTGAAGCTTTCTGGCGGCACGCTGACCGCGTCGGCTGACTCCGCATCTCCGACGCTTTCCAAGACGGTCGTCCTCAACGGCGGCACGCTGGAAATCACAATCGACAGCGAGGTGACAATCGACAACTCGCAGGAGTTTTCCATCGGCGGCATCAGCCTCGGCGCTAATGGCTCTGTCAACGACATCGTTCTCAAGCAAGGCGAAACGGCCATCCCCTGCGCGGCGATTTCGCTTTCTGGCACGACGCTCAAGCTGCGTAAATTAACGGATGATGATGCGAAGTATCGTTGGCTTGGCGCAACGGAAAGCTACAATGAGGGATCGAACTGGGGCGCAGGATATTGTCCGTGGACTAAGATATTCGGTGCTTACAAAGGAGCACGCACATCCGTGACGATGGATGTCGCGGAAGGATCCGATCAGAACGGCGGCTGGAAGTTCCATGGCGGTGATTTCTTCACGTTCACAGCCGCGAATGATGAGTGTGGCAAAACAACAGACAGCGATATTGTAATCAGCGGACTGGAGGGCTGCGGGGCGAAGATAGTCCGCGGGACGTATGTGTTCGGCAACTCAATCTATATCGCGAATGAAGAATCGTCTTGCGGTCGGCTCGAAATCGCCTCCGGTTCGGTGACCGCGAAAAAGTACGATGTCAAAGTCGGCGAGCATGGAACGGGCGAACTGATCGTCAGCGGCGGCTCGCTCGTGGTTGTTGAACAGTGGCTGGGCGTGGGCGCGAGCGGCGGAACGGGTACACTGCGGCTCACGGGTGGAAGTGTTTCCGTGCCGGGCATCTATTCGGGCGGCACTGGCACGGTCTACCTGGACGGCGGCACGCTTGTCGCGACATCGGCTGACGGGAACGGTCTTCTCCAGGCGAGCCTGTCAAACGTCTTTGTCGGCAAGGGCGGCGCAATCATCGATACCGGCGCCAACGACCCGTCGATCCAGGAGGTGCTTCAGCATGATGCATCTCTGGGCGAGACGGTTGACGGCGGGCTTGTGAAGCGCGGCGCGGGTACGCTCACGTTCACGGTCGCGCCGACGTTCACGGGCCGCGTATCCGTCGAGCAGGGCGTGGTCGTCATGCCCACAGGTGACATCGAGCCGAACGGCGCGACGACATTCAAGGTGACGGAGGACAGCCAAGATTTCTTCTATCCGCTTGCGTCCGCTGTTGCCGGTGACGCCGGTGTCGAATATCCGAGCGAGGCGGCCGCCACTGCGGCGGCGAAGAAAGGTGTCGCCATACCGTCCGCTGTCGCGGCGGTTCTGGATACGAACGAGAAAGTCGCCGCCTACCGCGTGCTGTTCTCGGCTAAGGCCCAGCTGGTGGAGGACAGCAAGTGGTTCGTGTACGTGGACTTTACGGAAAATGCGAAGAGCGACTTGGGCGCCGCGCTGACGCAGGAATTCGCGGATGTCGATTTCTCGAAACTCTCCAGCGAAGGCAATGCGTCCGTGACGATCGATCATCCTGTCGCCGGGCTCTACTACCGCCTGTGCTCGGGCGCGGACGTGAACGCTCTTGCGCCGGGCAAGGCAACGCTGTCGAACGGCTCGCCTCTTGAGCTGAAGCTCGATGCGGCGGGCGCGTGCACGTTCTACCGGCTCAACGTGTCGACGACCGGCAATAATTAGAGCAAAAAGGCTGAGCCTTTTTCGGGAACCCGGGTTTCCTCTCTTTCCCGGGTTCCCTTTTTTTGTTGGTTTAAATCACGGGATCGTCGCGGTCGGCCCGCCGTTCAAAATCCTGTCTAGACAACCTTGAACCGGGTTCGGGGGAAATGGTATAATTCAGGCAAAGTTCGGCTCAAAAAGACCGGACGCAGCCAATTGAACACGAGGAGGTCGAAATGAAAAGAACCATCTCAATCGCTCTCGCCGCGGCGCTGGGCACGCTCACGGCGCAGGCCTACACCGGCCTTGCGACCACAAATCTCAAGACGCTCGCCGTCAAGGATGCCGACGGCGCGCTTGTGGTGCTGAGCAGCGCGGAAGGGTCGTACGGGAATGTCGCCGGCAACACGAAGTCGGCTCTTTTCGACGGAGTCATAGACGGGCAGTCCTGTTTCGATCCGCCATCCTCCGGCGAGCACTGGGGCGGGTATGAGCTGACGACGCCGATGACGGTGACGCGCGTACGATTCTGGGGGCGCGGCGGGAATGGCGGGAATGCGGATATAAACACCAGACGCGCCGTCGGGAGCCGCTTTGAGGGCGCGAACAACGCCGACTTCTCGGACGCCGTCACGCTCTATACCGTGCCGGACAGCTATACGGCCGCGGAACTCCGCGCGGGTCAGGACGGCTATGTGACCGACCTCGCGCTTCTCGGACGGACGTTCAAGTACCTGCGCGTCATCGGCGACTGCGGCGGCAACTTCCAGGAAGTGGAGTTCTACGGCGTCAGCGCCGACACGCTGGCGGCGGCTGCCGCGCCTGCGGCCGGTCCCGCGTGGGCCGAGACGCCGTTCGATCTGATCAACGGCCGGCTCAACTACGGCTTCACCGCGCAGGCCGACGCCTGCCTCCACCGGCTTGACTACCGCTACGTGGGCGAAGAGGCGTGGACCACGCTCGCGGAGCACTGGTTCCTGGACGCGGGAACGGCCGTTCGATCCGCCGCGGCCACCTACTTCGTCCGGGACGCCGAGGTCCGCCTTGTCGCCGTCAACCTCGCGGGCGAGACGGCGGGAGACGCGAAGACCGTTCCGTTCCGCACGCGCCTCGCCGGCACGATCATCGGCACGAACGGCTCTTATGACGGCGTCAGCACCAAGGAGAAGGCGTTTGACGGCGACATGTCCACTTATTACGACGGCGCGACCGCAACGGACTGGATGGGGCTCGATCTTGGCGAAGCGCACGGGGTGGGCGGCGTGAGAATCGTCGCGCGCGCCGGCCAGGAGCATCGCACGAAGAGCATTCCCGTGGAAATCTCGGACACGCCCAATTTCGCCGAAAAGACCGTGCTGGCGAGGCTGCCGGATGAAAACGGCGATTCGACCCGGGCCGTGGAATACTCGACGGCCAATGACAGCTTCACCGTCGGCACGGCGCGGTATGTGCGCATCTGCCCCGTGTGGGGCAATCTCGCCGAAGTGGAGTTCCTGCCGGCGGACGCGACGCCGAACGCCGCGCCGCGGAATGTCGCGGTCGCGCCGGACGACGACGGCGCGCCGGTGTTCAGCTGGGAGCGGCCCGACGTGCCGTGCAACACGATCCGTGTCACGCGGTCGGCGGCGGCCGGCGGCGGCACGGGCGACGTTGTGATGTCCGTCGACCTGCGCGGCGACGCGGCCGGCTGGACGGACGAGACGGCCGTTTCCGGCGTCACGTACTTCTACACGTTCCAGTCGGTCAACACCGTCGACGGCACGGACTATCCGGGTGCCTGCGTCGAGATGACATACGTCCCTGCCAAGCGTCTCGCGCTGACGAAAGACATGGCGATCTGGTATTATGTCGCGCCGTCGAACTGGTCTGGCGACGGCAGGCGCATTGTGGACGGAGATACGCAAACTGCTCCGGATGTCGGAAACAAAAAATATGAAGACACGTCCGACGACACCGTCAAGGTGGGTGTGGACCTCGGCTCGGCCTATTCGATCGGTCGCTTTGCCTTCTATCCCCGTCCCGGCTGGGAAGGTCGTGCAAACGGTGTCATACTCTACGGCTCTAACGACGCCAGCGACATCGAAGGTTTTTCGTGGTGTGCGGATCCGACGGCGATTTCTGCCGCGTCCGCAGTTTCGGCGCGGCAGTGGTATACGTTCGAAACCACCAGCCGGGAGGCGTATCGCTTCATCTACTTCTCGCGCCCGGAGGGGAATTTCTTCGGCAACATCGCGGAGCTGAAGCTGTACGGCTGGACGGCGGACGACGTGGCGGCCGTGCTGACGGAGCCGAAGGACGTGGCGGCGGCGTGGAAGGGTTCGCGTGTCCGGCTGTCGTGGGAGCCGGTCGCGGCGGCCGCGTCGTACCGCGTGGAGCGGCGCGTGGAGGACGGCGAATGGACGACGGTCGCGATCGGGCTGACGGACTGCGCGTTGACCGACGAGCCGCCGCATCCGGCGCGCGAGACATATTTCTACCGCGTGGCGGCCGTCGGCGCGAACGGGGATCTCGCCTTCACGCTGCCGTTCGCGCCCGGCGGCGAGCCGGCGCCGCACGGCTTCCGCTTCATCGTGAAATAGCGCGGCACTTGAATCTGGCAACATGAGAATCAAAGGGAGCGCGAGACAATGAAGAAAAGAGTCGTGATTGCGGCGGCGGCCGTCCTGGGGCTGGCGGTCTGCGGTTTTGCGGATGAGGCGATTCCTCTGGAGGCGACGGGCCCGGGGCGGATGCGCACGGGCTGGGGCACCGCCCAGGCCGGGAAGTCGATCGGCGGCCTCGACCTGCGCGTCGGCGGCACGACCTACGCACGCGGCGTCGGCACGCACGCGCCCAGCCGCCACCGCATCGCGGCGCGCGGCAACGCGCTCGCCTTTTCCGCCCGGGTCGGCGTCGACGACGAGACGCACGGCCGCGGCAGCGTCGTCTTCCGCGTGATCGCCGACGGCAAGGTCGTCGCCGAGGTCGCGGCAAAGGGCGGCGAAGGCGCGCAGCCGATCGCCGCCGATCTCACGGGCGCGTCGACCGTCATCCTCGAGGTCACCGACGGCGGCGACGACAACTACTACGACCATGCCGACTGGTGCGACGCCGTCTTCACCTTCAAGGACGGCACGCGCCCGCTGCGCGCGGCGGAAATGACGCGGCAGCTCGGGATCCTCACGCCGAAGGACGACGGCAAGCCGCGCCTCCACGCGCCCGCGCGCTACGGCGTGCGCCCCGGGCACCCGCTCCTCTTCAAGGTGCCCGTCACGGGCGTGAAGCCGGTCCAGCTCGCCGTCTCGCCTCTCCCGAAGGGCGTCACGTTCAACGCCGCCACGCGCGTTCTTTCCGGCACGGTCGCGAAGCCCGGCAGCTATCCCCTCACGATCACGGCCCGCAACGCGAAGGGCCGCGCGCGGCAGAAGATGACGCTCGTCGTCGGCGAGACGATCGCGCTGACGCCGCCGATGGGCTGGAACTCGTGGAACGCCTTCGCCGGCGGCGTGAGCGACGCGAAGATGCGCGCGGCGGTGGAGGCGTTCGTCCGCCTCGGGCTCGACGAGCACGGCTATTCCTACGTCAACATCGACGACTTCTGGCAGAAGAACCCGGAGAACGGCAGGAGCGACCCCACGCTCGCCGGCCCCGAGCGCAACGCGGACGGCACCATCGCGCCGAACGCGCGCTTCCCCGACATGAAGGCGCTCGCCGACTTCATCCACGCGCACGGCCTCAAGGCGGGGCTCTACTCGTCGCCGGGCCCGTACACGTGCGGCGGCTGCACCGGCAGCTGGCGGCACGAGCGTCCGGACGCGGACTGCTACGCCGCGTGGGGCTACGACTACCTGAAGTACGACTGGTGCAGCTACGGCACCGTCGCCACCGGCGAAGGGCACGAGCGCCACTGCCGCCCCTACCGGCTGATGGGCGAATGCCTGCGCGCGCAGCCGCGCGACATCGTCTTTTCGCTCTGCCAGTACGGGCAGGACAACGTCTCCGCCTGGGGCGCGGACGTCGGCGGCCAGTCGTGGCGCACGACGGGCGACATCTTCGACACGTGGCCGAGCGTGTACGGCGGCATCCGCGCCCAGGCGCCGCTGTGGTCCTACGTCCGGCCGGGCGCGTGGAACGACGCGGACATGCTCGTTCTCGGGCGCAACGTCTGGGCCGGCGGCACGGATTTCGACGCGGGCGCGAGCCGCCTGACGCCCAACGAGCAGTACACGCACATGACGATGTGGTGCATGTTCGCCTCGCCCCTCATGATCGGCTGCGACCTGACGGCGATCGACGACTTCACGCTCGCGCTCCTCACGAACGACGAGGTGCTGGCCGTCGACCAGGACGCGCTCGGCGCGGCGGCGGCGCGCGTCGCCGAAGACGCGGCGGCGGGCACGGAGATCTGGGCGCGCCCGCTCGCGGACGGGACGTTCGCGCTGGCGCTCTTCAACGCGGACGACGAGGAGCAGACGGTGCGCGTGTCGTTCGCGGACCTCGGCCTCGTCGGCGCGTGGGCGGTGCGCGACCTCTGGCGGCAGCAGGACGAAGGCGTCTTCGACGCGGCCTATTCCGTCTCCGTGCCGGGCCACGCGACGCACCTCGTCAAGCTGACGCCGCAGAAGGGCGCGGGGCTCGCGCCGGGCGTGCGCGACATCCGCCGGTAGCTCCCCTTTTCGAGGGAGACGCGGCGGCGGGCATTTTTGATATACTATGGGCATGAAAACGAAAATCATGCTGGGTGTCCTGTGCCTGTCCGCCCTCGCTCTGCCGGCGGCGGACGGCGCGGCGGAGAATGAAGCGCGCCTGACGGCGGAAGTCCCGAAGGTGTTCGCGCGCGCGGAAACGCAGTTCGCGCGCTTGATCGCGGCGATGGACGAACGCGGCGTGACGACGGAGCTGCCGCGCAGCTGGACGCGCGGCGTGTACAAGACCGAGCCGCCGATCGGCTGGACGACGGGCTTCTTCCCGGGCAGCCTCTGGTACCTCTACGCCTACACGCAGAAGGACGAATGGAAGGCGGCGGCCGAAGCGTGGACGGCGCGGCTGGAGCCGGCGCGCCACTACACGGGCAATCACGACATGGGCTTCATGTTCTTCTGCTCCTACGGCAACGGCATCAAGTACGGCGGCCACGGCGACGACTACAAGGCGGTCATCTTCGACGCGGCGGCGGCGCTCGCGACGCGCTGGAGCGAGCCGATGGGCCTCATCCGCAGCTGGGACTACCCGAAGTTCATGCAGTTCCCGGTGATCATCGACTCGATGATGAACCTGGAGATGCTGGAATGGGTCGCGAAGAACGGCGGCAGCCGCGCCTACGACCGCCTCGCGCGCCGCCACGCCGACAAGCTCGATGCGACGCACTTCCGGCCCGACGGGACGGCCTACCACGTGACCGACTGGAACCCGAAGACGGGCAAGATCTGGGCGCGGTACGCGTGGCAGGGCGCGTGCGTCGACGGCGCGTGGGCGCGCGGCCAGGCGTGGTGCGTCTACGGCTACACGATGATGTACCGCGAGACGGACGACGCGCGCTACCTCGCGCGGGCGGTGAAGATGGCGGACTGGATTCTCGCCGCGCCGAACCTGCCGGACGACAAGATCCCCTACTGGGACTACCAGGCCGCCGGCATCCCGGACGCGCCGCGCGACGCAAGCGCGGCGGCGGTGATGGCGTCGGCGCTCCTGGAGCTGGCGAAGTACGCGGGCGGCGAGAAGGCGGCGGCGTACCGCGCGCGCGCGGTGGAGATGCTCCTGTCGCTCGCCTCGCCCGCCTACCTGTGCGCGCCGGGCGAATGCGGCGGCTTCCTGCTGAAGCACTCGGTCGGCAACCTGCCGGAGGACACGGAGATCGACGCGTCCATCAACTACGCCGACTACTACTTCCTTGAGGCGCTGCTGAGATTTATCGGCCGCTGAGGGTGGCGCAAAGGCGCTCAGATTTAGTATAATATCCATTCTTCAGTCAGGGGGGACTTGATGAAACGAATGGAAAAAAGTATGCTGGGCATGCTCTGCCTCGCTTCCTGCGCGTTTGGCGGCGATCTGATCTGGGACGACCGGCCGGCCTCGGCGGACGCGAAGGCCTGGGAGGGTGAACGCTATCCGATCGGCAACGGCCGGCTCGGCGCGATGCTGACGGGCGGCGTCGCGTGCGAGCGCGTGCAGTTCAACGTCGATTCGCTGTGGACGGGCGACAAGAACCTGTCGGGCGCGACGGGCGTGACGGAAAGCGTCGCCACGGACCGGACGGTGGGCGACTACCAGAACTTCGGCGAGCTGACGGTCGCGTTCGCGGGATACGGGGAGAAGACGGCGAAGGCGTATGCGCGCTTCCTCGACCTGCGCGAGGCGGTCCACCGGGTGCGCGTCACGCTGGACGACGGCACGGAGATCGTCCGCGAAGCGTTCGCGAGCGCGCCGGCCGACGTGATCGCGCTGCGGTTCACGGCGAGCGCGCCGTTCGAGGCGAAGGTGACGCTGGAGGGCGCGCACGGCGAGACGGCGACGCCGGGTCCGGGCGCGGCGGGCCGCGCGGGGGGCTCCCGGGCGTTCGGCGGCCGGCTGAAAAACGGCCTCGCGTACGCGGCGCGCGCCGATTGGTGGCGGGTCGCGCCGACGAACCTCGTCGTCTTCCTGCGCGCGAAGACGGGGTACGACCTGACGCGCGCGGACTTCGGGCTCGGCCGACCGTGCGCGCCGTACGCCGAGCCGTTCCGCGGCGATTTCGACGCGCTCAAGGCGGCGCATGTCGCCGACTACCGCCGCTACTACGACCGCGTGCGGCTCGATCTCGCGGACGACAGGCGCGTGGACGGCGAGACGACGCGCGCGCGGCTCCAGGGCCTGCGGCGCAGCTGGCTGCCGTCGATGTTCTCCCTGACGCGCCGCGCGGACATCCTGCGCGAACTCGTCGAGACGCAGTTCAACTTCGGGCGCTACCTGCTCATCTCGTCGAGCCGCCCCGGCACGCTGCCGGCGAACCTCCAGGGGCTGTGGTGCAACAGCAACCGCCCGCCGTGGCACGCCGACTACCACACCAACATCAATCTCCAGATGAACTACTGGGGCGTGGACGTCGCCAACCTCTCCGAGCTGTGGCAGCCCGTCACGGACTGGCTCGCGGCGGCGAACCGCACGGCGACGGCGGAGACGCGCAAGGCGTTCCCGCAGTCCGAGGGCGTCGCCTACCGCACGTCGCTCAACGCCTTCGGCGGCGGCGGCTGGAAGTGGAATTTCGCGGGCGCGCCGTGGCTGGCGGTGATGGCGTACGACCACTACCGCTTCACGGGCGACGCGGCGTACCTGCGCGACACCGCGTGGCCGCTCCTCCGGGATGCGGCCGCGTTCATGCTCCGGCACCTCGTGGAAGGGCCGGACGGCACGCTGCTCGTCAAGGCGGGCTGGAGCCCCGAGCACGGGCCCGTGGCCGACGGCGTGATGCACGACCAGCAGCTGATGGCGGAGCTCCTCCGGGCGGTCGTCGCGGCGGCCGAGACGCTGGGCGAGGACGCGACGGAGGCGCGCGCGACGCTCGCGCGGCTCGGCGGCAACAAGATCGGCTCGTGGGGGCAGCTGCAGGAATGGCAGGCGGACATCGACCGGAAGCACGACGAGCACCGCCACACGTCGCACCTCTTCGCGGTCTATCCCGGCACGACGATCACGCGCGCGGCGACGCCGGAACTCGCGGCGGCGGCCCGCGTCTCGCTCGAGGTCGGCCGCACGACGACGAAGGATTCGCGCCGGAGCTGGACGTGGCCGTGGCGCGCGGCGCTGTGGGCGCGGCTCGGCGACGGCGACAAGGCGGGCGAGATGCTGGAAGGGCTGCTCGTCCACAACACGCTCGACAACCTCTTCGCGACGCACCCGCCGTTCCAGATCGACGGCAACCTGGGGCTCGTCGCGGCCGTCTGCGAAATGCTCGTGCAGAGCCACGAGACGACGGCGGACGGGAAGGTGCTCGTGCGCCTGCTGCCGGCGCTGCCGACGGCGTGGAAGACCGGCGCGGTGAAGGGCCTGCGCCTGCGCGGCGGCGCGACGGTCGATCTCGCCTGGGCGGACGGCCGCCTGACGGATTTCCGGCTGCACGCGGCCGATCCCGCGCGCTATGAAATCATCCGACCATCCGCAACAGGAGACTGACATGACCGCCGCACCCACCCCCGTCGTCCCGCGCCGCTACCTCGCGATCTTCACGCTGCTCGTCAGCTGCTTCGCGCTGTGGGGGCTCTTGAACAACATGACGGACAACCTCGTGCCCGCCTTCCAGAAGATCTTCCGGACGAGCCAGTCGACGGCGGGCTACGTGCAGGTGTCGTTCTACGGCGCGTATTCGGTGATCGCGCTCTTCGCCTCGCTGCTCATCCAGCGCGCGGGCTACCGCGTCGGCGTGCTCGCGGGCCTCGGCGTCTACTGCATCGGCGCGCTCCTCTACGTGCCGGCGTGCCTCGCGCAGTCGTTCGGCCTCTACATCGTCGGCATCTTCATCGTCGCGGGCGGGTGCGCCGTCCTGGAGACGACGTGCAACCCGTACGTTCTCGCGCTCGGCGACGAATCGACGGCCGTGCGGCGGCTCAACTTCGCGCAGATGTTCAACCCCGTCGGCTCGATCGTCGGCATCTTCCTCGCGCGCGGCCTCATCCTCGCGAACCTCAATCCCGCCACCGCCGACGAACGCGCGGCGATGGCGCCCGAGGCGCTGGAGGCGATCGTCCACCACGAGCTCTTCTGGGTCTGCGTCCCCTACGTGGGGCTCTGCGCGATCGCGGCGGCGATCTGGCTCTTCTTCTTCCTTTCGAAGCGTACGGACGCGGATACGGCCGCGGGCGGCGGCGGCGACATCAAGACGGTGCTCGGCATCCTCGCGCGTTCGCCGCGCTGGTATCTGGGCGTCGTCGCGCAGGTCTTCTACGTCGGCGTGCAGATCGCGGCGTGGACGTGGATGAACGTCTACTGTCGCAAGCAGTTCGGCCTGACGGAAAAGGACGCCTCGACCTACTACATCGTCGCCATCGTCACGTTCGTCGCCTGCCGCTGGATCGCGACGTTCGTGATGAAGTACGTCGATCCCGCGCGGCTGATGGCGGTGTTCGCGGCGGCGGCGATCGCGTGCACGGCGGGCGTCATGTACCTGCCGTCGGACGTCGTCTTCCACGCGTTCGGTCTGCCGTTCGCGTGGAACGTCGTCTGCCTCATCGCGATGTCGGGCTGCATGTCGCTCATGTTCCCGACGATCTACGGCCTCGCGCTCGGCGGCATCGACCCGCGCGCGCACAAGATCGGCGCGGCGGGGCTCATCATGGCCATCGTCGGCGGCGCGCTGCTGACGCCGTGGATGGCGGACATCATCGGCGACGCGCAGTCGGTCTGGACGCGCCTCGTGCCGATGTTCCCGAACGTGTGGGACAGCGACCTGAAGCTGACGGAAGCGTCGCTCCGGGCCTCGTTCGTGGTGCCCGCGATCTGCTTCGCGGTCGTCCTCGTCTATTCGCTCCTGTTCCGCGCGAGGAAGAGGGCCTGACGTCATGCGGCGCGTGCGGAAGACCGGCGGCCTCGCGGCGCGGCTGGAGGCGTGGTTTGCCGAGGTGAAGCGCCCGATGCCGTGGCGGCTTGAGCCCGCGCCCTACGCCTGCTGGCTGAGCGAGATCATGATGCAGCAGACGACGTACGCCTCCGTGCTGCCGTACTACACGCGCTTCCTGAAGCGCTTCCCGACCGTCGCCGCGCTCGCCGCCGCCGACGAGGCCGATGTCCTCAAGGCGTGGGAAGGGCTCGGCTACTATGCGCGCGCGCGCAACCTCCTCAAGGCCGCGAAGATGATCGCCGCGGGCGGCTGGCCGCATTCGGCGGCGGCGTGGGCCGCCGTGCCGGGCGTCGGGCCCTACACGGCCGCCGCGCTCGCCTCGGTGCTGGACGGCGAGCGCATTCCCGTCGTCGACGGCAACGTCGCGCGCGTCTTCGCCCGGTACTGGAAGCTCGACGACGACTTCAGGAAGCTCCCGGCGCGCGCGCGCCTCGCGGAGCGGCTCCGCGGCGAAATCGCCGCGGCCGCGGTGCCGGGCGACTTCAACCAGGCGATGATGGAGCTGGGCGCGCTCGTCTGCACGCCGACGAACCCGGACTGCGCCGCGTGCCCGCTCCGTGTCGCGTGCGCGGCGCGCCGGGACGGAACGCAGGGCGACTATCCCGTGAAGGCGGCGAAGAAGGAGCTGCCCGTGCGGCGCGTCGCGGCGGTCGTCGTGACGGACGCGAAGGGGCGCGTGCTCCTTGTCCAGAACCGCGCGGGCGGGCTTCTGAAAGGGCTGTGGGAGCTGCCGGCCGTCGAACCGTCGGTCGCGCACGTGCAGGTCTTCTCGCATTTCCGGCTGGAGCTGACGACGAGCCGCGCCGTGCGCGCGGACGCCGAGTTCCGCGATCCGCGCAAGGTCCCGCTCGCGACGGCGACGCGCAAGGTCCTCGCCGCCTGCGGCCTCCTCTGAACGGCCGTCCGTTCCGGGGCGGCCGCGCGCGGGTTTAGCGGAAATCCGCCATCCTGTCCGCGGATAAAATTGTCGCACGACAGCCGGTCGTCCTCGATGAAGACAATCTGTCCGGGCGGTCAATACCCTTTCGGCCCGATTTGTGATATAATTCCCAACTGAGAACACAGAGGTTCCACTGATTTCGCCGCATGATTAAGCAGCTCAAAAACATCAAGCGCCTGTTCCTGTCCGCCGTGACGCGCGCGCGTGTGCGCCACGAGGCGTCGCGCGCGTTCCGCTACGATCGGGCGCAGTTCATGGCCGGCGCCGGCGCCCTGCATCTCGACCGCAGGGCCGCCGCCCGGGCCGAGATCGTCATGGGATATCATGTCCTTGAGAAGGGGCTGACGATGCCGCGCCGCCGCCTCGGGTTCGGCAAGGGCGCGGTCGTGCACCTGATCAACCTGGTCAACGCGTTCGAGCGGCGATTCGGCAGGGACGATGCGCAGGTCCGTCACGCCGTCGGCGTGCTGCGCGCCTATCGCGAACTTCACAGGGACGGACACGACGAGCCCCTGCCGCGCCTCGACGCCTTTCTGTCGGCGCATCCGGATGTCCCCGCCGCCGTCGAGCCGCATGTCACCCGCGAGGCTTTCTTCGCGGCGAAGGATGCGCCTTTCCCGCGGTTCGCCGCCTCGCGCCATGTCTGCCGGCATTTTGCGGGACCTGTCCCCCGGCAGGTGATCGAGTCCGCGGTCGCGCTCGCCGTCACGGCGCCGAGCGCCTGCAACCGCCAGCACGCGCGCGTGCACGCCGTCGACGATCCGGCGCTCAGGGACAGGCTCTTTGCCGCACAGGGCGGCACGCGCGGATTCGGGGCCGATGCGGACAAGGTTCTTGTCGTGACGGCCGACCTTTCCGCGGTCCGATGGGGCTGGGAGCGTCACGACTGCTACGTCAACGGGGGCCTGTTCGTCATGAACCTCTGCTATGCGCTCCATTACTTCGGCGTCGCGCACTGCATTCTCCACTGGAGCGTCTCCCCGGAAGTCGACCGTGCGGCGCACGAATTTCTCGGCATCCCCCCCGGCGAGGCGATCGTCCAGGTGATCGCCTGCGGCCTGCCGCCCGCCGAATTTGACATCGCGGCCTCTCCGCGTCTCGTGGTCTCCGACGTCCTCACGTGGCAGGGAGGCGGACGATGAAGATTCTGCTCGGGGGCATCCCGCTCGGATGCGACAACATCGGCGACGAGGCGATCATCGCCGGCGTCGTCGGCATGCTGAAGGAATCCCTGCCGGACGTCCGGCTGACGGTTGCGACGGCGGACGCGTCCACCGCGGCGCTTCTGGGCGTCGACGTCGTGCCGCCGTTCGGCTTCGCGGGACACGGTCTGGACGGCTTCGCGGCGGCCGTGCGCGCGCACGACGCCTATATCTGGTGCGGCGCGACGGGGCTTTCGGACTATCCCCATGTCGCGCTTGACCTGCTGCAGATCGCGCAGGACGCGGGCGTGCCGACGTACGTCTGGGGCGTCGGCATGGATGACGAGCTGAATCCGGCGTTCTTCCGGGCGCAGGGCCGGCGGCGGCTCGTGCTCCGCGGCCTCGGGCTCGTCGGCTGGTACGAGCGGCGTCTGCGGGCGCGGCTGGCGGCGCGCATCGCGGCGATTCTGCCGCGCTGCCGCGGCGTGTGGCTGCGCGATCCGCAGAGCGCGGCCGCGCTCGCCGCCCTCGGCTTCGGGGACGCCCGCGTCACCGCCGACTCCGCGATTCTGCTCGTGCCGCCCGCGCGTCGCGAGCCGCGGGCCGCGGACCGCGGGCCGCGGACGCTCGGCCTCTGCATCTCCACCCAGCGTCCGGTCGCCGACCTCTCCGGCGTCCGCCGCCTGATCGCCGACGTCCGCGCGTCCGGCGCGCGCGTGCTCGGCATCCCCATGAACCCCAGGACCGACCGCGCGCTCCTTGAACGCCTCGGCGTGGACTGCATCGCGGGGGCGACGCCCGCGGCGGTCATGGCGGCGGCCGCCCGGTGCGACGTCGTGCTGTCCAGTCGCCTCCATCTGCTGATTCTCGCGGCCAACGTCGGCACGCCCGGGCTCGGCATCGCGCGCGGTTCGAAGCTCGCCAACTGGCTCGCCAACTTCGGGCGCACCGTCGAGGGCAGCGTGTCCGACTGCGACTGGGACCGGGTGACGGCGCATGTTCTCGCCGCGCTCGGCTCCTGCGGCGCGTGGCGCGCGGCGCGCGACGAGGCGTATGCGGCGCTGGCCGCCCGGCTCGAGACCGCGCGCGGCGAGCTGGTCGCGCGGCTGCGGAACGCGCCGCCGGAGGATTGGCCCCGCGTCAGCGTGATCGTGAGGGCCCGCAACGACGAGGCGCTCATCGGCCGCACGCTCGCCGGCATCTTCGCGCAATGGCCGTCGCCGTTCGAAGTGATCGTGTGCGACGACAACTCCACGGACCGGACACGCGACGTCGCGGCGCAGTTCCCGGTCCGGTTCGTCGCGCGGCCGTCCGGCGCCTACAAGCCCGGGCGCACGCTGAACGCGCTCGTGCGCGCGGCGAAGGGCGATATCGTCGTGTTCAACAATTCCGACGCCGTGCCCGTGGACGCGCAGTGGCTCGCCGAACTGGTGAAGCCGCTCCTGGCCGGCCCGCGGCGCGTCTTCACGTTTGCGAACCAGCTGCCCCGCGCCGACGCGCAGGCGCTTGTGCGCAAGGACGGCGCGCGCGCGTTCGGCGACGGGAAGGTCCAGGCGACGTGGCGCTTCTTCTTCTCGCTCGCGAGTTCCGCGACCTGGCGGCAGAACCTGGTCGAGACGCCGTTCGACGAGGCGATCCAGTATTCCGAGGATGTCGAGTGGGCCTGGCGCAACTCGCGCGGCGGGAACGATCCCGTCCGGATCGTCTACTGCCCGGCGTCGCATGTCGAGCACTCGCACAACTACACGCTGCGCCAGCTCGCGACGCGGTTCCGCGGCGAGGGCCGCGCGGACCGGACGATTTTCGGGGACAGACCCTCCCTGCCGCGCGAACTCGCCGGCGCCGCGCGCGAGACGCTGCGCGACTGGGCGTACCTCGCGCGGCGGCCCGCCGACTGGAAGGAGATTCCGTCGGCGCCGCTGCGCCGCCTCGTGCAGCGCGTCTCGCACTGGCGGGGCATGACGGATGCGAACTGACGCGACGAAAAAAATTCAGATTTGTATGAAGAAAATTCACTACCATCCCATAGGCATGGAGTGAAAAGTCTCACGCAGAGGCGCGGAGACGCGGAGAGCGACCACAACTTTTCCTCCCCTCGAAACTCTGCGACTCTGCGTCTCTGCGTTAAAATACAACCGAGTTGGGGTCTGTCCCCGCGTTGTTTGGGTGGGGGTTGTTTCACGCAGAGGCGCAGAGCCGCAGCGGACGCAGAGCTGGTGGGGGCGATTGTCCTCAATCGCCCGCGAT